>JBGSYN010000084.1:0-2790 GCA_041750975.1 Geminicoccaceae bacterium
GGGCGCCGTCCTCGGCTTCGCCCATACGGTCGGCGAATTCGGTGTCGTTTTGATGATCGGCGGCAATATCCCGGGCGAGACCAAGGTGCTGTCGATCGCCATTTTCGACTATGTCGAAACCCTGCAGTGGCAGCAGGCGCATATTCTGGCAGGTGGTATGCTGATCTTTGCCTTCAGCGTCATTCTCGCGATGATGCTCCTTGAGAAACGCGCCGGCCGTATTCCGGGATGACCATCGGTTCAGGGGAGATAGACACCGCGTTCCGTGGCGGGTTGGGCGACTTCACCCTCGACATCGCCTTCTCCGCACCGATGCAGGGCATCACCGCTCTGTTCGGCCCATCAGGCTCAGGCAAGACCACAACCCTCCGCGGCATCGCCGGACTGCATCGCCTCGAAGGCCGACTGACCGTCGGCGGCGAGGTCTGGCAGGATGACGGGGCAGGTATTTTCAAACGGCCGCATCAGCGTCCGATCGGTTACGTCTTCCAGGAGCCCAGCCTGTTCCAGCATCTCTCGGTCGAGGACAACCTCCGCTATGGACTGCGACGGGTGCCGAAAAACGGCACCGAAGTGCTTCTGCGGTTCGAGGAAGTGGTCGACCTCCTGGGCGTGACGCAACTGCTCGATCGCGCTCCGGCCAAGCTTTCGGGTGGCGAGCGCCAGCGGATTGCAGTCGGCCGCGCCCTCCTGAGCCAGCCGCGCCTGCTCTTGATGGACGAGCCGCTCGCCGCCCTCGACCGGCATTCGAAGGAAGAAATCCTGCCCTATTTCGAAATGCTGCACGAACGCCTGGCGATCCCAATCATCTATGTCAGCCACGATATCGGCGAGGTTTCGAGGCTCGCCGACCACATGATCGTGCTCTCGGCCGGCCGCAAGCTCGCCGAAGGCCCTTTGCGAGAAATCCTGGAACGGCTGGATCTGCAGCCTTCCACCGGCCGTTTCGAGGCCGGTGTCGTGGTGACGGCCCGTGTCCTCGAGCATGACCGCCACTATCACATGACCCGGCTCGATCTCGGCGGCCAGCCGCTCTCGATGCCCTATGCCGACCTCGCCATCGGCAGCATGGCGCGGTTCAGGGTGCGTGCCCGCGACGTCTCCCTCGCGACCAGGCGGCCGGAGGGAATCAGTGTCCGCAATATTCTGGAAGGCACCATCCTCGAGATCGCCGCGGAGCCGGAGACGGCCTTTGCCGAAACCCTGATCGATATCGGCGGCGCCCGCCTCCGATCCCGCATCACCCGCGAAGCCGTCGCCGATCTCGGCCTTGAGATAGGCACGCCCGTCTTCGCCCTGATCAAAAGCATCTCCTTCGACGGCCGGACTGTCCTCGACAAACAGTGAACCGCTTCGTAGATCTCAAGTTCTGCTCTTGTATTGTGGGATGGATCGAGGTTTGATCAAGCTCGCCCGGGCTGCCCGGACGGTACTGCCGCACGTCATCTTGATCGGCTTTTGCGCTTCGATCCTGCTACCGCTCTTATGGGTGCTGCGGGTCAGCCTGACCGATAAGCTGATCGCTTATCGCATCCCGCCCGAGTGGACACCGCCCCGGCTCGACAATTATGTCGAGATCTTTACCGCCTACCGCTTCGCCGAGTGGTTCGGTAACAGTCTTATCGTGGCCCTGGTCTCAACCCTCGCGGCCTTGCCGCTGGCCACAGCACTCGCCTATGCGTTCGCCCGCCACAACGCGGGTGGGGCGACGCTCCGTGTCGCAGTCCTTGCAAGCCAGATGCTGCCGCCGATCATCCTCGTGGTACCGCTATTCGCGGTGTTTCTGACGGCGGGGTTGCTCAACACCTACACCGCCCTGGTGCTGGCGCATTTGACATTCAATATCCCCTTCCTCGCCTGGATGCTGATCGCCTTCTTCGAGGGCGAATTGGCGCAGCTCGAAGAGGCCGCACGGATCGAAGGGGCGACGCGGTTTCAGGCCTTTCTCTGGGTCGCCGTGCCGTTGGCAGCACCCGGCATTCTGGCGGCCGGGCTTTTGGGCTTCATTCTGAGCTGGAACGAGTTTCTTCTGGCACTCATCCTCTCCGGGCGGGCGACCCAGACTCTGCCGGTTGGCCTCTCCTCGCTCGAGACGCATCGCGGGGTCGAGATTTCACTCCTCGCGGCTGCAGCACTTCTCGCCATCCTGCCCGTTTTCGTCCTCTTGCCGTTCCTGCGGAAGTACCTTATCAAAGGTCTGTCGTTGGGAGCACTCAAGTAAATCGGCATAACGCCGATCCCTGGCGAAAGATCTGACCAATAAGGAGCAAGAATATGCGCGCTGCACTCTTTGGGACAACTGCACTTATTCTTGCTGCTTCATCGGCACACGCACAGACCTTAAATATCTTGATGGAAAGCGTCCCGGACACGCGCTTCGTCGAGGAATTGCTGCCGCAGTTCGAGGCCGAGACCGGCATCGATGTCGAACTCGAGGTCGTCAACTATGCCGAAATGCACACCAAGCTGGTGCCGCAATTGCTGTCACCGACCGGCTCCTATGATGTCATCGTCGTCGATTTCTACTGGGTCGGCGAGTTCGCCAAGGCCGGCTGGCTGCAGCCGCTCGACGAGCGGATCGAAGCCGACGGTTTCGACACTTCGGTCTATTTCGATTCACTGCAGGATCTCGTCGGCAAGGTCGATGGCGAGCAGCTGATGCTGCCCTTCTACAACTACGCCATGGGCCTGACCTACCGGAGCGATCTGCTGGCAGATCCGGCAGAGCAGGCGGCGTTCGAGGCGCGTTACGGCAAGCCGCTCCGCGTGCCCGAGACCTGGGAGGAATAT
>JBGSYN010000085.1:0-4777 GCA_041750975.1 Geminicoccaceae bacterium
CGGCTCCCCGTGGTGGTCTGGCTGGTCCGCGTGAAATAACGCACCCGCTCGATCTGATCGGCCAGGAAGCCGTAGGCCTCCAGTACCGAGGCAACCGTCGTGGTGCAGGGGAAGCTCGCTCCGAACCGTCGATCCGGCCCCTGGAATGCCCCCGGAATTTCCAACGCTACCGCTGCGGGGCTTCCAAGAAAAACGGCGTAGCCCGTCTCATTCACGGGCGTCTCGGGTGTCGGCGTCGCTGCTGCAACCGCATTCACCATCTCGTCGCCCGAACTTGCCAGCTCCAGACGTTGCGCGGCACAGCCCGTCATGATGATCATCAAACAAAGCACAGCAATCGACCGCGCCATGGATCCCTCCTCAAAACCTTGCTGTGGACATAGACCGTGCCTTTGCCAGGCAAAGAGATGCGGCCCTAATCCCTCGTCGTTGGGCCGTGTCGTGTAGCCCGCCGATCTCGCTGGTGCTAAGCCTGAGTTGGATTGCCGACGGATGGGAAACGCAGTCATGAGCGAGTCGGAACAACAGGCGATCGAGCGCAAGCTTACGACCATTCTCTCGGCCGATGTCGCCGGCTACAGCCAGATGATGGAAGCCGACGAGGCCGGCACGTTCAGGCGGCTGCGTCAGGCTCGCGCCACCATCGACACGTTGTTGACAAGGCATCGGGGCCGTATTGCCAATACGGCCGGCGACAGCGTGCTGGTCAATTTCCCGAGTGCGGTCGAGGCGGCGGCGTGCGCCATCGCCATTCAGGATCGCTTCGATGCTCGGAACTCGAACAGCGAAGGCGTCGAGCCGCTGCGCTTTCGCATCGGCATCAATCTCGGCGACGTCATGGTCGAGCCCGACGGCGATATATTTGGCGACGGTGTCAATGTGGCGGCGCGGCTGCAGGGTCTGGCCGAGCCCGGCGCCATTCTGGTCAGCCGCACGGTCAAGGAACTCGTCCAGGACAAACTCGAAGTGACCTTTTCAGCTCAGGGACCGCAGCAGTTGCGGAACCTAGCCCAATCGGTCGAGGTCTTCGCGCTAAGCGCCGGCAAGGCGAAGTCTGTCGATCGTCTGATCGCGGGCGATTTCGGTATCGCTTCGCAGGCCGGCGACACCGGGAACAGCGCCTTGATGGCGCTTGCTGCGATCATGATCGTCGCCGGCCTCGTCTTCGACCATTGGGTGGTCTGGCCTGGGATCGGTCTCTACTGGTTTTGCGCCGGCCCGCTCATCACCGGGCTGGCCGCCGATTCCGAGCGCAGAAACATCCTGCAAATGGGGAAAACCATCTTCGGCCTGGCGTTGATCAATCTGGCCTCGCTCAGTCCCGAGCCCTGGTTCCTCTATCCCTCATTCTTTCTTGTCCTGGTCTATCTCTGGCGGCGCCGGAAGCGAACCGGCGCCTGAATGCCAGAGGTCAGAATGCGTAGTTGACGGTAATGCCCGTGAACCACTGGTTCGCATCACCCTCATCATCGGTGATGGGGCTGTCCTTGGCGTCGTTGAGAAGCCGTTTGTACTGCCCGATCAGGGACGTGCTCCAGGATTCGGTGAAGCTGTAGTCGACGCCCAATCGGAAGCTCGCATCCTTGAAGCCTGCATCCGCATCATACTCGTCGAGGCCGGAACGGGCGGCGTTGCCCGAATCGATACCGAAGTAATTCTCCATGTAATTGGAGCTTGCATACGTCGTCGACAAACCGGATGAAAGTCGCCATTGGCGGCTGAGCACCCGACCATAGTCGAGACTACCTGTCACAAGGTAGCCATTATTGTTGATCACGTCCTGGCGTGCGTCGATCTCGACGCCGAATGTTCCCATCTCGTCGAGTTCGGCATCGTAACCGGCAACAACGCCGAACATCAACGATTCGCTGGCGCTGCTCAGATCGTCGACGCGATTATTGTCGACGTCGTCGCGCTCGGGCACGAATTGGCCGGACAGGCCGAAGCGCCAATTAGGGTCTGGCAGAAAGTTCGTCTTCAGCTGGGTCCCAAAAATCTGGGCGTAGGTCTCGGGCGCATAGAGGTCGTTGACCCGCAACAGCCACAACGGCACCAGGCGATAATCTTCCGAACCTTCATAGTCGGGATTGACCCCGACCCCGAGTCCGACGATGACGCGATTTGGATCTACCGAATCGTGCGAGACGGCGACATCGGGGGCTACTGAGCCGTCCAAGCCGATGCTCTGGCCGAATGCCTCGTCGCTGACGGCGATGGCCGTCCAGCTTGCTGTAAGAGCCACGCAGATGCGTTTTGCTTTCAAAGTGTGTCTGCCTTCTTTTAACAAGTTACTATAGTAAAGTTCAAAAAAATGACCGCTTCGAAGCCTGCGCGCCATCTGTCGCGCGGTTGTGACTTGTTTCGAGTTGCATGAAGTTATTGGTGAAGCAAAGTCAAGCGCCGCTCGTCCCGGCATCTCACACTTTCGCTAAGCAACGTCTATCAGGACGAAGTTTGCATTGACGCTGTTGCAAATACGACGCACGGGGCTGAGGTGAGCGATGAGAGGAAGCAGGACATGACCCCCAGAAAAGTCGAGATCGCCATTGTCGGCGCCGGGACGGCCGGGATGGGTGCTTATCGGGCGGCACGAAAGCATACCGAGAGCCTGCTTCTGATCGAGGGCGATCGCTATGGTACAACTTGCGCCCGCGTCGGCTGCATGCCGTCAAAATTGCTGATCGCGGCGGCCGAGGCGGCGCATGGGATCGATCAGGCGAAAGGCTTCGGCGTCCATGTCGACGGACCCTTGAGGATCGACGGCCGCGAGGTCATGGAACGCGTCAGGCGCGAACGCGATCGCTTTGTCGGCTTCGTCATCGAAGCGGTCGAGGAGTGGCCGGGCGAACAACGGGTCATGGGACTTGCCCAGTTCCTGAATGACCACAGTTTGGAGCTCGATAATGGCGAGCGCATCGACGCCAAGAGGATCGTCATCGCCACGGGGTCGCGCACGGCCTTTCCGGATTTCTTCAAGGCCGCGGGGGATCGCCTCGTTGTCAACGACGATCTCTTCGACTGGGAGGATCTGCCTGGATCCATCGCGGTTTTCGGCGGCGGCATCATCGGACTTGAGATCGGTCAGGCGCTGCATCGCCTGGGTGTGCGCGTCCGCCTTTTCGGCAAGGGAGGCGGCGTCGGGCCGTTGACCGACCCGGCCGTCCGCAAGGCCGCCGCCGACGCTTTCATCAGTGACTTTCCCTTTCATGCCGATGCCGACGTCAAGGCCATCGAGCGCGACCGCGATGAGGTCGTGGTCAGGTTCGGCGGTGCTGATAGCACGGAGACGACGGAGCGTTTCGACTATCTGCTGGCGGCAACCGGCAGGCGGCCCAACATCGATGGGATCGGGCTCGACAATACGTCGCTCGATCGGGACGCCAAGGGTTTGCCCCGATTCGATCGCTACACGATGCAATGCTATGCCGGCGGCGACCGGAGCCACATTTTTATCGCAGGCGACGTCGATGGCGACATCCCCTTGCTGCACGAAGCCGCCGATCAGGGGCGCATCGCGGGCGACAATGCCGGCCGCTATCCCGAAATCCGGGTCGGCCTGCGGCGCTCGCCCTTGAGCGTGATGTTCACCGATCCGCAAATCGCCATGGTCGGGCGCAGCCACAATTCACTCGAGAAGGCCTGCGACTTCGCGATCGGCGAGGTCGATTTCGAAGGCCAGGGCCGCAGCCGGGTCATGCTCAAGAACCAGGGTCTGCTCCGGGTCTACGGCGAATATGGCACCAACCTCTTCATGGGTGCCGAGATGGTCGGGCCGCGCATGGAGCATATCGCCCACCTTCTGGCCTGGGCGCATCAGCAGCGGATGTCCGTGCCGCAAATGCTCGACATGCCGTTCTATCATCCGGTGATCGAGGAAGGCGTGCGCACGGCGCTGCGCGACCTCAACACCAGGCTCAGGCATGGGCCGGAAATGGTGAAGCACTGCATGGATTGCGGCCCCGGCGCCTGACGGAGGGCGGCGGCTGTGACCCCGAACCTGGTCCTCCTGGCGCTGCCCATCATCATGGCGGCCTTCATCATCGGTTTCGCCATCCGCCGGGCAAGCATTTGCGCGGTGCTGGCGGCCGAACAGCTGGTCATGCACCGCCGCAGCTCCCGGATGCGGTCATTCCTGACCGCGGCGTCCTGGGCGGGCGTCATGATCGTACTGCTTGCCTGGCTATTTCCGGGTTGGGCCAAGGTGTCGCCGGGTTTTCCCCTATCCCTGATGGTGCTGGCGGGAGGAGCCGTCTTCGGCATCGGCGCTTATGTCAACGGCGCTTGTGCCTTCGGCACGCTCGCCCATCTTGCCGGCGGCGACAGTGATTTCGCCGGCACGCTGGTCGGCATTGGCATTGGTGCGATGGCGATATCGGCACTGGGAACGGCGCACGGCATCGCTCAACCCTCGCCGCTCGCAACCCCGAGCATGATAGGTGTCCTGGCCCTGGCGCTGTTTCTTCTGATCGCCGTACGGTTCACCTGGACCCACTACCAGGCCCAACGAAGGCGGGTGCGAGAACTGCTCTGGATTGGTCCCTGGCGCCCGGCAACCGCCATGGTCGTCATCGGCCTTGCCGGCGGTTTTCTACACGCGATGGCAAACGAGTGGACCTATATGTCGGTGCTATCCAACCGTGCCGCACACCTGGTCGACCCGACCTTCCCCGATCCTCCGCTCTGCGCGCTGATCGGCTTCGTCTCCCTGCTGGTCGGCGGAATCACGGCAGCGGCCGTTTCGGGCAAGTTCCACATCGCCCCCATCGAGTGGCGCGCA
>JBGSYN010000086.1:0-5585 GCA_041750975.1 Geminicoccaceae bacterium
GCACGTCCTCGAGGTGATGCAGGGCCTGGTCCATTCAGCCGAACATGGCAGCGAGACCGTCACCATCGACAGCCGCTGCGAACGGCCGGCCCCATTGGCTCTGGGGCTGAAAACCGGCGAAATCGCCTGATCCGATCATTCAAGGGAGAAGACCATGACACAAGGCAACGGTGCCAAGAAGGAAGCCCTCATCGTCTGGGGCGGCTGGAGCGGCCACGAGCCCGAAGCGGGTGCCGAGATCGTCGCCTCGATGCTGCGCGAGGACGGCTTCGAGGTCTTCGTCGAGAATACCACGGAAGCCTTTGCCGATCCCGCGATCAAGGATCTCAGCCTGATCGTGCCGATCTACACGATGGCGACGATCGAGAAGGAAGAACTCGACAATCTCTGCGCCGCGATCCGAAGCGGCGTCGGCCTCGGCGGCTATCATGGTGGGATGTGCGATGCCTTTCGGCAGGCGACCGAATACCAGTTCATGTGCGGCGGCCAATGGGTGGCCCATCCGGGCAACATCATTGACTATAGGGTCAATATTACTCGGGGCGACGATCCGGTGATGGTGGGAATCGAGGATTTCGCCTATCATTCCGAGCAATATTACATGCACACCGATCCCAAGATCGAGGTCTTGGCGACGACGACATTCTCGGGCGAGCATGCATCCTGGATCGAGGGCGTCACCATGCCGGTGGTCTGGAAAACGCGCTACGGGGCCGGCCGGGTCTTCTACAGCTCCCTCGGCCATGTCGCCTCAGAATTCCAGGTTCCGGAGATGAGCCTGATCCTCCGCCGCGGCCTCGCCTGGGCGAGCCGCTAGCCGCCCTCGCAGTCAGGGACCTCCGGCGCGGTAATGCCGGGGCAGCGGCTCCTTGCGCCAGGAGGCGGACGCCTTCGGCCGCTGGTTGCTGTTGGCCGCATGGGCCCGGGGCGCTGCTGCATTCCTCGACCATGAGGGAGAGTCGTCTTTGAGTGCGGCACTATCCGCCCCCGTTCTGCCGGCCCCCGCACTGCCCGCTGTATCGTCGTCCGGATCCTGAAGGGTGGCGGCCTCGACGGAAGTGTTATGCTCACAGTCTGGGTTGTCCTCCGCCTCCCCGAGGTCGGCGACACCCTCGTCGTGGCGTTCCGAAGGCGGAACATAATTCGGTTCGTACTCCCGGTACTGCCGCTGCAATTCCTCGGGCAGAACCTCGAAGACATCGTCCCAGGGGCCGAATTTGATATCGCAGCCGGCAAGCGGACCATCCGTGGGAATCCCGCCGCCGCGCTGCTCGCCTGCCGCAGGTGCCCGCCGGCTCTGGTCGGCAACGCCAGGAATGCCCATCTTGCCGGCGATCCAGAGAATGGTCCGAACGTCGCGCTGCTCGATATGCCAGTTCAGCCCGTCGAGCCAGGCCTGGCGCATCTCCCGGGCCTGCGCCTCCTCGGGCTGCGCCAGCTCCCGCTCATAGCATTCGATCAGCTCAATGAAATCGGGATCGTCCAACGCTGCCCGGACCACCGCCACGGGCTTGCCCAAAGCCTGCGCCACCTGCACGGCACGCTTGCCCGCAGCAAACCGCCGCGCGGCATATCCCCAAAGACTTTCGGGCAAACGGTCAGCTTTCGGCAAGCGACTACCTTGGATTGAAGAAGGAGGATTATCATCCTATCCTGTTGAAAGCGAAAATGCAAGTGTTTTGTAACATTGTGGTGTTGAATTCAAAATTTCCTGAGTGTAACCAGACTCAGTGTGCAAAGAACTTTACCTTGCGATAATAGCCGTTCTTAGTTAGGCGGGCATCAGGGCCCTTCCAGATTGGCGAAATAATCCTCGTCGAGCCGTCGCAATTCAATGGTGCGAAAAGAGCGGACTCCAACACCGTATCGCACGAGTAGTCTTGTCAGTTCCTCACCGTCAATCAGGATCAGTCTTTTGGGACTTCGTTCCGCATAACTGCGAGCGGGCCCGGCAAAGGTGCTGGTTGTCACGAAGACTCCCTTTATTGCACCTCGCTCATCCAAGCTACCCGCAAACTCCCTAATTTGGTTCACGCCGATAGTATTGCCGGGGGCGTATCGTTTGGCCTGCAGGTAAACGATGTCGAGACCTAACGGGTCTTCATTGATGACTCCGTCGACCCCACCGTCCGAAGATTTCCCAAGATGCTTTCCCGAGCCTGAACCTCCGTAGCCCATAGCCAGCATAAGATCGACGATGAGAACCTCGAAGAAGGTTGGAGTGGCTTCAATAATTCTGGACAGTAATTCCTCTCGGATAGCCGAACTCAACTCATCGGCGGCGGCCTCAATGCGTTCTTCGGGCGTAGTATCATCGAGTGCGACAGACGGAACGATTGGTCCATTGTTTTGCGGGGCCAACGATACCGATACAGTGGACTGCTTCGACCGTGCCTTGAAATCTCGAAATTCCGCAAATTGCTGCAACGTCTGGTTGTCAATACGGCTAACGTTGCCATAAAACACTTTTCGACCTCGATCGGTCGCAACAACCACAGCTCGCCGTGGTCGCGTTAGGAGCCCAGCCTGTACCATATATGTTATGGCCCAATGAACGCGATTAGCGATTATGGTCGTCCGTCCGCTCGGGATGACTTCCTGGCGCTCCTCTTCACTGAGTTGGTAATTATCTGCGATCTTTGAGATAATTGCCTTGGTGGATTGGGCTTCATCCAGCACCAAGCCAAGTACGGGACGCATTAACGTTTGATAATCCGGTATCGTCATATTCGTGGTTTGGTTCGCGCTCCGCAGTCAAATCTTTGCTCGAGATTGAAGGCAAGGTGAATTATTCTGTCTTGCTGAACCTCCGTCGGTTCAGCCTCCTGCCCTGAATGACGAAGGCTTACAACAACTTAGTGAGGAGACACAGCAGGATAAGCACCGATCCCAAACAAACTCGTCGAAATGGCCGCCAAACCACGGACAATTAGCAAAAAAAGCAGGCAATTCGTCGGGGCGAAGTCGGTCACTCTTCTGCCACCCCTTCTCGTCTCTAGTTCACCGGCCGGGCCAGCAGATCGGCGTACATTTCGAAGAAGTGGTCGAAGTCGATGCGCTTTTTGGGTTTTGTGTTTTCCAGAACGATGCTTGCCGTGTCGTCAGCGGCGTGTTTCAGGGAGTTGGGTTCCTTCCGGACGTCATCGGGCGTAGTCTACCGTCGCATCCGGAGCCAAATGGGCGATGGTGGATACCAATCCCGCCCACGCCAACAAGGGGGGCTTGCAACAATGTCCGGCAATGATCAGGGGGCCGTTGTCGATTTCTACGACACGCACCCCATCAATGAGCGCCAGATCCTGGAAAAGCTCGCCGCCGACGGCTTCGATATCGACCATCTGACGGAGGACATTCTTCAGGCCTACGATCAGGATCATTTTGGCGGCGTTGCCGCCAATGACGCATTGGCCGATCTCGCCCGAATAGGAGCGGACGATCATGTGCTCGACGTGTGCTGCGGGATGGGCGGCCCGGCGCGATACTTCGCTTACAACTATGGATGCCGCGTCACCGGTATCGATTTGACCGAAAGCCGCATCGACGGCGCGCGGCGGTTGACCGAGCTGACCGGCCTGCAGGACCGCGTCAGCTTGTTCAGCGGCGATGCGCTCAGCATGCCGTTCGACGATGAGAGCTTCGATGTCGTGGTGAGCCAGGAAGCGTTCTGTCACGTGCCGATGAAGGACCGGCTCATCGCCGAGTGCGTGCGCGTCACCAAGCGGGGCGGCCGCATCGCCTTTACGGATATTCTGACCACCGAGACGACGCCCGATGCCGCCCTCGCCCGGCTCCAGGACGGGCTGATGCACCAGGAACTCGCATCGGCCGCGAGCTACCGCCGCGCAATCGAGCGGGAGGGATGCGTTCTCGTCGAGGTGCAGGATATCATTGAGCCGTGGCGTCAGATCCTCGTCGAGCGGCTGGCGATGTACCGCAGCCTGAAGAACCAGACCGTCGAGCGTTTCGGCGAGGCGCATTTCAGGAAGTGGGACGAGGCCTACAGCTTTTTCGTGGGCCTCTATGAGACCGGCGAACTCGGCGGCGGGCGGTTCCTGGCGCAACGGCCGCGCTAAGCGGTTGCGGGTTGATCGACGGCGCTGGCCAAGTTCGCGTGAACCGAAAGCGGCCGAAACGAACGACAAAGGCAGGGCCGATGTCGCGGCCGCGACGAGCGGCGAGCGCAACCGACATGCCGCAACAGGGAGAAAACTCCTAGGGGCGGCAGCCTGCCGGTTTCTTGTCCCCTTCGTCCCTAGTTGACCGGCCGGGTCAGCAGATCGGCGTACATTTCCCAGAAGCGGTCGAGATCGATGCGGCGGATGATCGTGGCGGGTTGGGTGCCGATCGGCGGGTTCTTTTCGTGGCCGAGCGAGCGGCCGTAATCGGGGCCGAACTCGTCATTGATATCGAGATGCACGTCGAAGGTGTCGGTGGCGATGGTTTCATCGAGCAGCCAGGCGGCGGCGATGGTGTCCCAGACATAGGCGGTGGCGTTCGGATCTTCGGCGAAGTCCGAGGCGTAGGTCGCTTCGACCATATCCGCGACCGGCGTGTCGGCTGAGGCGATACGATCGAACAGGGCCTTGTCGAAAGCGGCGGTATTGGTGACGTCGAGCGGGATGACGATGTGCTCGACGGGAGCACGCAGGACGATCTTCGCTGCCTCGGGATCGAACCACCAATTGAACTCGGCGGCGGGGGTGACATTGCCCGGCACCTCGACGGCACCGCCCATATAGACGATGCGCTTGATCAGGGGGACGATGTCGGGGGCGGTGCGGAAGGCCAGCGCCAGATTGGTGAGCGGGCCGACGGCCAGGATCGTCACCTCGTTCGGGTTGGCGCGGATGGTGTCGATCAGGTAGTCGACGGCATTGGTATCCGAGGCCTTGGCCTGCTCGGCGAAGCCATCGGGCGGGGCCGTCAGATCGTCATGGCCTTGTGGCTCGGGGTTGCGGAAGGCGCCCGAATAGCCCTTGCCGTAGAGCGCCTGCTCGGCTTCCAGCATGGCCTGATCGTGCAGCAGCGGATAGACCGCACCCGGATAGATGCCGACCCGGTCCGCCACCTTCATGCGTTCGACCGCGCGCTCGGCATCGGCGACACCCTGCTGCAGCCATTGATTGCCGCTGACGACGGTCATGCCGAGCAGGTCGATCCGGCCCTCCTCCATCGCCTGGACCAGCATGACGAAGGCCTGGCCGTCATCGCCCATGGTGTTGAAGTCGGTATCGAAAATGACTTTTTCCTGGGCCATTGCCGGCCAGCCGATCGCGATGGCGCCGATGTTGACGGCAACGCCAATGTTAACGGCTAAGAGGGTGCCGAGATAGTCGCGCATGATTTACCTCCCTTTTATTCACCTCAAAGCTATGCGCGCAAATGGCCGTCAAAACAAGCATCGGCCTAGATCGCCGGACTGACAAGGACCGGCTTCGGCACGAAATCGGACTGCCCGGTTTTGGGCCGTGGTGAGGGCGGCTTCGGCGGTTTTGAGGCCGCGGCCGGAATTTGCAGCCGGCCACGCCGCGCCATCCGGTCGAGGGCGCCGAACATGCCTATCGGACGATCGAACTCGAACTCAG
>JBGSYN010000087.1:0-8100 GCA_041750975.1 Geminicoccaceae bacterium
ATCCGACGCAGCCAGGGCTTCGAGCACCTCGAGGCCCGCTTCGACGACTTCCACACCGATCCCGTCGCCTGGAATGGCGGCAATGCGATAGGGTGAGGTCATCGACGAAATCCTTTTGCTGGCCTGCGGTCAAAACGGGTATGCAAGTTCGGGCCATGGGCCATGTTGCATGCATCAAGTCAATTGAGAGACCCTGAATGAGCCCCAATACCCTTGTCGATCTGGTCGACGGTTTCGCCGCGAGGGGTCGTGCTATCGCGATCGCGCGAGCCGGCAGCGACGAGAGCGGGCATTGGTCCTACCAGGAGCTCCACGATCATGTCGTCCGGGTCGCCCGCACCGTCCATGGCGAAAACCTCGATCGCAACCGTCCCATCGGTGTCCTCGGCGAGAACAGCCCCAACTGGATCGCGACCTTGCTGGCGATCGCCTATGCCGGGCGCATCGCTTTGCCGCTCAACGTGCTGGGCAGCGATGACGAACTCAAGATCGCGATCGACCATAGCGGCTGCCGCCATCTGTTCACGACCTCCTCCCATGCCGAGCGTCTGGTGGCGCTGCTCGACGCAGGCCGGGTCGAGTTGCTGCGCCTCGACGAGCATGACGAGAAGACCGAAGGGCTTGCCGACCTCGAGACGTCGAACGGCAGCGCCACGCCGGGGATCGCCGAGGACGACATCGCCTGCCTGCTCTATACCTCCGGCACTACGGGCAAGCCCAAGGGCGTGCCGCTCAGCCACGGCAATCTGACGAGCAATGTGCGGAGCCTGATCGACGCCAAGATGGCCGGCCCCCAAGACCGGATTCTCGTCCCATTGCCGCTCCATCACGCTTATCCCCTGACCGTGGGCGTTCTCTCGCCGCTCGCTTGCGGCACCACCGTCGTCCTCCCGGAGCGGATGTCCGGTCGCGCCATCAAAGCGGCGCTGATCGAGGAGGAATGCACGCTTCTGCTTGGTGTGCCGCGGCTCTATGAGGCGCTGCTCGGTGCGTTGTTCTCGCAGCTCGCCCAGCAGCCGAGGGTGATTGCCGCGACCTTCGAGAGCATTCACAGCATGGCGGCCAAAGGCAGCGCTCTGTTGCGGCCGCTCGCCCGTGAATTGATGGCGCCCGTGCGGAAGGCCTTCGGCCCGAAGCTCAGGATCGCCGCCTGCGGCGGAGCCAAGCTCGACGAGGATCACGAACGGGCGCTCAACGGGCTCGGTTTCGAGGTGCTCACCGGCTACGGCCTCACCGAAACCTCGCCGATCGCCACCTTCAATCCGCCCGGCCGTTCGCGCATCGGCACCGCCGGCAAGCCGGTTCAGGGTGTGGAGATCAGGATCGAGAAAGCCGCGGCGGACGATCAAAGCGGGGCCGTATGGATAAAAGGCCCCAACGTCTTTCGCGGCTATTGGGGCGAACCACCGGGAGCGGATGAGGATCTCACCGCCGAGGGCTGGTACCGCACCGGCGATCTCGGCTTTGTCGATGATGACGGCTATCTCCATCTGGTCGGCCGGCAGAAAGAGATCCTCGTGCTTTCCGGAGGCAAGAACGTCATTCCGGACAGCATCGAGAAGCGCTTCATGGGTCTCGAAGGGGTCAGCGAGGTCGCAGCCATCGAGCGCGACGGCAGACTCGAGCTGATCGTGGTGCCGGAGGCGCATGGCGGCAGCGGCGGACGGGGCGAGCAATCGGGCGGCGATAGGGCGGACGCGCTGAAGACCGCGGTGCGCGCCGCGGCGAAGCAGGGTCCGAGCTACGCGCAGCCCTCTTCGATCCACATTGTCCGCAAGAAGCTGCCACGGACGCTGATCGGCAAACTCAAGCGGCACGAGCTGCAGGCCCTGCTCGAAGAGGAGAGCAGGAGCCCCGGAGAGCGAACCGCCAAGGATCTTTCGCCCGAAGACGAGGGTCTGCTGCGCACGGCCCCCGCAGGCGAAATCTACGAATGGCTCGGCGAGCGCTACAAGGATCGGGACGTCTCGCTCGATGCGAGCCCGCAATTCGATCTCGGCTTCGACTCCTTCGAATGGATGAATGTGGCTCTCGTCCTGGAGGACCGGTTCGATGTCGTCCTGATGGAGGACGAACTGGCCGAGGTCGAGACCGTGCGCGATCTTCTGGAGCGTTGCCTCGACGCGCATGGGCGCGAGCGCGAAGGCCGGAACGAAACCGAATTCGACGAGCGCTGGATCAGGCCCCGCGGGCCGGCAACGCGGGCCTCGGCGCACGCCCTGCGCGATAGCAACCGCTTCGCCATGAGCCGCCTTTTCGCTCTCGATATCGAGGGTGCGGAGAACATTCCAGCCGAAGGCCCTTTCGTCGTCACCGCCAATCACCAAAGCCACCTCGACAGCTTCGCGATCGCCGCCGCCCTGACGCCCGAACTCCTTGAGCGGACCTATTGGGCGGGTGCGACCAAGGTCTATTTCAAGGGCCCGCTGATCCGGCGTTTCAGCCGCATCGCCAATCTCTTGCCGATCGAGAACGATTTCGGCTCGTTCTCGGCCCTGGATTACGGTCGCCGCGTGCTCGAGCGCGGCGACGTGCTGGTCTGGTATCCGGAGGGCCACCGAACCCGCGACGGCGCACTTTTGAAGTTCCGGCCGGGCGTCGGCGTCCTGATGGCGGAACTCGGCGTGCCGGCCCTGCCGATCGTCCTCCATGGCACGCTCCAGGCGATGCCTGCGGGCTCGAAGCTGCCGCGATTCTCGAAATTGCGGTTGGCCTGCGGTCCTCTGGTGACACCCGCGGAGCTGCTTGGCCGTGAGGTCGGCGAGGACACCATGGAAGAGGGCCGCAACATCGTCGAGGCTCTGCGCCGAACCATCGAGACCATGCTGCGGCGGCATTCGTTCGATGGCGGCGACCGCGACGGCGGTTAGGCTCGAGAGCAGGACAAGGTCGGGGCGTCGGCATCGTCGCCGCGCAGGATAAGCGCCTCGTCCGTGAGCCGCAGCACGTCGGCGGAACCCTGAAATCCCTGCGGCGCCAGCTTGGCTATCGACGAAGCCATGACCGCCAGCGGGCCGGACGCGGAGCTGTCGTCGAGCGCCTGCACATCGACCGTGCTATTTCGAACCGCGATGCGGTCGCCCTCGGCCGACCAGTTCCCGGTCATGACCGTTTCCATGTCGCTTGCGCCGGGCAGTTGCTGGCTGACCGGCACAAATGCCACACTCCTGAGCGTGCTGTCGGCGTTGAAGGTGAGCTCTTGGGTAATGGGTAGCCCGCCCGGTAACGGGTTCATCTCGCGGCAGCTCCAGCCGCCGGTCAGAAGGTCACGATCGATGCTCGTGACCTCATCGGGCACGGCCACGGCGGGACGTTGCGGTGGCGAGAGCGCGCATGCACCGAGACTAGAGAGTATAAGAACGATCAATATCTTATTCATCTGTCTTCATAATCTCCATCAAAGCCAGGATGAACCGGCCGCCGCAGTAGAGCGGCTTCGGCCGGAACACAAGCGATTCCTCAACGGACAGTAAGCTCGGAAAAATGACAATTTGATCTTATTTTTCGAGGAATAAACGAAAGCGCTGCGTCGTCTCACTGGCAGGTCGGCAAGATTTCAGAAGCATTCCGGGGAGGTTGCGGATGAGCTTGCGGGGGGCCTGTGATAATTAAACAATAGTTCAGGAGCTGGTGATGCGCCGGATTCCGGTTCGAGATTCAGGGCAAAGGCAACAGGACGACCGCTTCGCGGAGCTGCAAGGACCCGATCCTAGGTATCCGTCCGCAGCTTTGGCGTTGGCCATGAGCGTGCTCTTTTGGCCGCTGCTTGCGGGCGTCGGCTTGTCGATCTACTGGATGCTTTTCTAGCTGTTTCCGGATCCGGGCGCCAACCGCCCCTTTATCGCGATCCGAGTTCCGAAACTAGCGCCGCTTCGGTCGTTCCGGAACTAGCGCACCCGGCGCTAAGGTTCGAATTTTTGAGACTGTTGTGATAGTCGGCCTCGAAGCTCGTGGTCCAGCTCACTAGTGAGCCGTCACCCTCGCCGCGGATCGTCACATCGATCGCACCGCTCGGCGCAATCGGAGCAGCCCACCGCCATCGCCCTGTCGAGCCTTCGTTGCCCTGAACCTGAATCTTGTCGCAAGCCGCGAGCGAGGCTTGGTTCGTGGTCGCCCTGATCGATGTCGGCCCCTGGCTCTGGATCATCCAGCCTGCCGATTCGAGGCTAGACGCCGCGCGCGCCTCGGCTTGAGCGGGGGGCAGAGCGGATTGCACCCGGCTCGGCGGCGGCGGCGGTCGCTCCTGAACGCAGCCGCCGACCAGAATCACAAGTGCCAACCCTCTCCAATCACGCATCTTCGGTCCGTTCCGCCAATGGTCGCCACCTTGAGATCTAGCTCGGGGCCGGCTGCGGACCATGACAACGCCGCGTCTCGTCTTTGCATGACGCCACCGATTTTCGTGATGACCGTTACAGAAACGCCGTTCGAGAGAAACTAAGCGGGTCGTTGTGTCGGGGCGGATTGCCCTGGCAATGGAATGTGGAGGAAAAATCCATGCGGCGCTTGATCTGGCTGACCTTGGGGACGGTGCTGAGCCTGTCCCTGCTGATGGCCAATTCGTTGCCCTCGTCGACCACCGCCGAACCCTGGCTCGATACTGTGGTCGCCGAAGCATTCAAAGACCAAGCGACAGCGCCATGACCACAGCGCCCAACGACGCGATCAGTCCGAACGCCACCGTCAAGCCGTCGTCGGCGACAAGCCCCAGACCGAAGAAGACGATGGCGGCGCCGCCCACGGCATTGCCGAAGGGCAAGGCGGCGAGCGGGAACATGCTGAGCCCGATCAGGACGCCGATCGCCGCGACCACACGGCTGAACGGCGGACGGCATAGCTGTTCATAGCGCGGCTCGAGCCAGCGATCGATCAGCCTCGCAGCACCGCGGCCTTTGTCGACCGCCGCGCGTAGCCGGCTCGCTGAAATTTCTCTGCGGCCGATGAATCCCGGCACCCATGGATCGCTGCGGCCGAGCAGTAGCTGAATCGAGAACGCGACGATCAGCGTGCCGCTGACTAATCCCATGCCGGGTATCAGTCCAGTCGGCAGCACCGCGAGAAGCCCGGAAATAACCAGAAGCGGGCCGAAGCCTCGCGAATCGAAGTGGCTTACAACATTGGAGACCGAAACGCCGCCCTCATCACCGGGATCCGGCTTAAGCCGATCGAGCAGTTCATCGAAACGGCCCGAACTCATTGGTCATGACATAGAGCGGGGATCGAGCAAGATCCGCGACCTAGATCGCCCAATCGAAGGTATATCACTCCGTTTGGATCTCGCTTCGAGCCTGGCCGATGGCAGTATCGATCTCGGTTATCGCCGAGCCGAAATTCCTTTTCGCCGAGCGCCATTCCTCCTGGGCACTGGCCCCCAATTGATCGAGGCGGTCGCCCGCCTGACGCCGGAGACCCTCCAGCTTGGCCTGTTCGATCGCAAACTGAATCTGAGCCTCTTCGCCCGCGCTCTCAGCCTGTGCCTCAAGCCGCGCTAGTTCTTCATCGACCGTGCTCAGGACATCCTGCCCCTGCTCGAACGCCGAGTCTTTCTGCTCGATCGCAAATTCCTGGATACTGACGAGTGCGTTCTGGACTTTTTCGCTGAAGCTTTGTTCCGCTGCGTCCTGAGCGAACGAACCCGCCGAAATCGCGAGCAAGCTCACCAAAACTACGCTCACAATAGACTGCAGGTGGCTATTTATCATGACGGGACCCCCATTCGGTTTCTTGACGAGGGGTATATATACCGCATCGCGCCCGGACACGAGAGGGCACGGACGCGATGCATATGACCGGAACTTGAGCGCAATCGAGTCAACGCCACCTAGGAGGTGATGATGGCTCGCAACATCCAGATTGCCTTTTCGTGAAACTCGAGCCGCTCGGTCAGCATGTCGTGCGTGACATGATCCTCGTGCTTGTCGGCCATGGTGGCCACATCGCGGAGGCGACGCGAAACGGTCTCATGATCGGCCACGAGGTTGGCTACCATCTGCTCCGCCGTCGGCGTTCCTTCGTCTTCCGGAATGGCCGTTGAGGAAACGAGCGTCGAGGGACGGGTCGGCGCCAAATGGCCAAGAGCCCGGATCCGTTCGGCGACGTCGTCCGCCGCCTCGAACATGTCTTCGTACTGTTCCTCGGTCAGCTCGTGGATGCTGACGAAGAGCGGCCCGACGACATTCCAATGGTAGGCCTGTGTCTTCAGCATAAGAAAATAGGTGTCCGACAGAACGCCGATAAGGTTTTCTGCGATCAGGGCCTTCTCGTCGACGCCGGTTTTCGGCTCGTCCACGGAAGCCTTCATATCGAGTACGCTGCTCATGAGCTCTCTCCTTTCAAATCGGTTGCGCTGCGAGGTGCGAGGAACTTCGGCAATCAGCCGCCGAAGACGACGGCGGTAAACGCCATGGCAACGATCGCGAGAACAAGCGAGACCAGCAGGATATAGCGGACCTGGAAGGTGGTCTCCTCGCCTTGGCGCGCCTCGTCCGTGTTTCGCTCAGCGTGAGCGCCATCAATACCTTCGGTCATGCGTTCCTCGAGGGTGGTTACGAAAAATCGTCTCACTGCTACCTACGGTGTTCCCGCACACGCGGATCGCCGTCCGGTCTTATCCGGTTCCAACCGATGGGAAACACCTCGACGCTATCGGGGTTCCAACAGTCCGGGGCAAAGCGTCAGATATAAACTGCCGCTATGAGCTGTTGCAGCGCCCGACGCGACCCGGGTTGCACTGAACGATATAACGCCGCTCTGAAGCATATCACACGCTGCGCCGGCACCAGCATCGGACCGGGGCGGTGGTGAGCGCCTACACGGACCCAAGCCGCTTTTGATGGCCAGCACCGGCTGGCGGACGATTGCAGCGCCGGCTGCCTTGCGGGGCCTTTAGCGGTTAGCGAAACGCCAGCCTATACGCTTCGAAAGCGAGCAGCGGGCAAGTCGTTTGTCCTGCGCCACCACTGCGGGTCGGCCCACCGCGACATCAGCTGCCGATCCTTTCCGCCATCAAGTCGCGCATGCTAATCGGCGGACGCCCGAGCAGCCGCTCCAGCGTTGGGTCGATGGCTGCGAATTCGCCGTTTCGGGCCGCGATGTAGAGGCCCATCACCATGTCCACAGCGCGCGCTGGCGCTCCGCCCGCCGCTATCTTCGCCCGCATGGCCTCGTCCGTGAGGATCTTTCGGTGAACAGGTTTTTTACGCATCTCGGACGCGATGCCCGCCAGGTCGGCAAAGTCGAGTGCCTGCGATCCGGTGAGCGGCGGGGTCGGCCCGTCATACCGCCCTTCGTCGGCCAGGATGATCGCTGCGGCCTCGGCCAGGTCCGCATGCGCCGTCCACGAAAACTTGCCGTCCGCCGCTGTCTCGATCGTACCCGTAGCCATCGCATCGCCCATCATGGCGATGCCGCTCGCCCCGTAGAAGCCGTGGCGAAGGGCGGTCCACGCCATCCCGGACCGGCGCAGCATCTCTTCGGTCTCGGCGTGATCGTGCATCGGCGGAAACGCGGAGGCGACGCTCGCTGCCATGTGACTGGTGTAGACGATCCGCCCTGCACCGGCAGCACGTGCCGCCTCGATCGCCGTGCGGTGTTGCGCCAACGGATCGCCCCCCTGTGACCGCGCGTTGGACGAGACGATCAGCACCTGCGTCGCACCTTCGAAAGCGTGGCGCAGGCTGTCCGGATCATTGAAATCGCCCTGACGGACCCGGACGCCGAGCGCCGACAGATCGGCGGCTTTCCGGGGATCGCGGGTGCTGGCGCCCACTCGGTTCGCGGGGACGCGATCCACCAGCCTTTCGACAATTGCGTGGCCGAGTTGGCCGGAGGATCCGGTGACGATGAGCATCGACGACTCCTGTTAATGCAATTCCTGCAGCGTTATCACTGCTAACAACGAGTCGCTAACACTGAATATCGCTGGAAACAAGTATCGGCTATCACCGGAACGCCGTCGGGCTTATTCCATTGTCATGGACGAGCCGGACGCGATCACCGACGACGCATCATATGCAGACGATGTTCGCACACGCATCGTCGTTGCCGCAGCCGGGCTGATTGCCTCCGGCGGGCGCGATGCCGCGACCACGCGCGCGACGC
>JBGSYN010000088.1:0-19285 GCA_041750975.1 Geminicoccaceae bacterium
CTGAACAAGCTCGCCGCCGCCAACCTCAGCCGCGACCCGACCTGACGACCGACCCAAGTCTCCTAGTCACCTCACCACCTCCTACGCAAATGCGACGGCACCTTCACTTTTCGATGCACGATCGGCCGCTGTGCGGGGACGGACAAAGGCGATAATTCGCTTATACAGTCCGGCTCGCCTTTGCCAGGAGATCGAGCCGAAAGGCGGCATTGGCGAAACGTCTTGACGCTCCAAGACGCGCGCATCGTCCGAAGGCGCGCTCGAATCGCTGGGCCGCTTCAGTCCCGGATATCGGCGTTGCGGTATCGCCCAGCCAGTTGACGAGAACGCAGTGGCCGCCTGGATCAAGATCGCGTGCCACCAGCCTGGCGAGCGTCGCAATCTCCGCAGCGGTCAAATAATAGAGCACCTCGGACAGGACGATGAGATCGTAGCATCCCACCGGCCAGTCTTCCGGTACTTCGCCCAATAAGAATTTAAGGCCGGGTGCGTTACCCGCTGCGCGACGCGCCAGGCCGATCGCCACCGGCGAGACATCGAGGGCCAGAAGCGAATCGCATCGCATCGCCAGCTTTCGACTGAGCACACCAATGGAGCATCCGACCTCCAAGGCGCTCCGGAAACGCCGGCACGGCAGGCTCGCCAACGTCAGGCCGTACTTGGCATCCTCATAAGCGCTGTCGCCGTAACGCCATGGATCGGGATCGCGCGTGTAAAGCTCGTCGAAGTAATCCTGCCGACTGTTCACGTTCAAGCCGCGGCAATGAATATTTCGGGATGCTCGATAAAGTGCCGTTGCATCGCCTGATCCATAACGAAGCCATCCGGATCGTCGACGATAAGCTGCGTCATCTGCGAACGATGCGAGGCGACGGCACGGGCCTTGAGCTGCCGCATCCGGGTCCCGTCGAGCAGGACCAGCCGACGCGGTTCGGGCAGGCATTGCGGCGGCCACTCACGAAACCGGCCCCAGATCGGAAAGCTCCACACCAGCAGGTGCGGCAGCCGCCGCCGCAACGCCTCGGCATGGGAAGCAACCGCCTCATGATCGCAATGCGGATCGTAGCGCCAAGTCGCCCATAGGGCCGTCGCATCGATCGTCCGCGCCAATTCGACCAGCCGGTCGACAATAGCTTCTGCGGCCTCCCCCGATGTCGGCACACTGCCGTCGGGATGCCCCAACCAACAGACCGCATCGGTTCTTCCGGTAAGCTCATGCACGGCCGCCTCGACTTCCTCTTGCCGCAACGCCGCGAGGCGTTCGCAAGGGACGAGCTTCGATCGAGGATGGGATTTAGTGCCGTCGGTCACGACAGCAACGACAACCTGGCGCCCGGTCTTTGCCGCCTCGGCGATTGCAGCCCCGCAGCCGAGGCTTTCGTCATCGGGATGAGGGGCGAGAACCAGCACACCGCCGGAACCGCACAAGGCTTCGATTGACGCAAAGGGTGCCAGTTCGGCACGCTTGATCAGAGGCCCGAGTTGCCAGCCGCCTACCATTGTTCACCCACAGGGTCCGCGTGTCCCGCAATGGCCCGGGCAGCCGTCGACAGCTTGTTGTCCAGGGCAGCCTGCCGCAGAAAGAAAGCAAGATCGCGCCGGATCCGCTCGACCGGGTGGCCCTGGACGAACGAGACGGCGCCGAGCGCCCGATCGGTAATGCTGATGGCCTCGAGACAGGCTCGCTCGACGGCTTCCCGAGCTAAGAGGGCATGTGCCACGGCCAATGTCGTCGTTGCATCGTCACCGGTCACGGCTTCGACCATCTCGCCCGCTCGTTCTATCCAAAGTCGGCCCGCCTCGCACGCCAGAGCCAGCTCCGCCAGGCGCTTTTCCTGATGCGGCTCGGCAGTCGCATTGCGTCCTATGAGATGCTGCCGCACCGCCTCGGCAAGCGCTTCCATGCCGCCGACATAGGTGGCGGCATAGCGCCAGACACCGCCTTCGAAATGGGGCTCCCGATAGAAATCGCCGGGTTCTCCCAGGAGTGCGTTCGCATCGAGGGTCAAACCGCTGAAGTCGTATTCGCCCGAAGCGGTCGCCCGCATTCCGGAGGTCCGCCAGGATGAAGCATCCATGCGCCGCTCCTCGTCGACGGCAAGAACGACGAGCTGCACGCCCTGGTCCTGGCGTTTCGCGGTAATGACAGCAAGATCGACGAGGCCGAGCCCGGAGGCGAAGCGTTTGATTCCTTCAAGCCTCAGCGATCGGCCTGAAATCTCGTGAAGCGTGACGGGCGGTACTGCGTCCGCACCCCATACCCCCATCAAAGCGCCCTTTCGGACACGCTCGAAGATGGAGGGCTGTTGTCGGCCGTCGTCGTAAAGCCCGATCAACTTGACGGCGTTGAGATGACCCTCGACCAGACGCGCCACGGAGAGATTGCTGCGGCCCAGCCTGCGCAGGAAATCGCAGCCGGATCGCACGCCGGACGGCTCGATACCGAGCCCTGAGCCGCCAAACGATCGCGGCAGCACGGCCTGGAGGAAACCCGCGCGGCGCAAAGCGTCGATGTCGGCTCCAAGGTCCGCATCGCCACGATCGGCCGCGGCAGCGCGCTCGGCAATGCCTGCCAACAGCGGGCGGGCGTTGGTAATGTCAGGGATTGCCTGCGCACCATCCTTGTGCGGCTTTAGCATCAAATTTGCACGCATCAGACGGCCCGCCGATGTTCGCTGCGGACCATCCGGCGCAACAAAGCGAGTTCTCCCAAAAAGCCCTCGGGCGTGACCGGCATCCGCTTCAAACGCGGGCTCCGATCCTCGATCCGGCCCCAGGCTTCGCCGCCTCGGTTCGCCAATCTGAGGCAATCCGTATCCGCCCGATCGATGCTCAGGGCCTCGAGCAGGTTTCCACTCGGCTTGCCATGCCGCCAATGTTGCTGGAACGCAGTGCGGGCACGGGCGCGAAACAGCGCCGTCGAGGCCAGTTCCAATGAATCGTCGCACTCGGCCTCGGGATTGGCCGCACGGCGCGCCAAGGTCTGGGCCATCCCGCCGGCGGCCCGGCCATCGATGCGGCAGGACGTCGTGACTTTGACGGCGCTCGAATAGCGTACCCGCCAGTCTCCGGCGATTGCTGCCGCAACGAAAGCGCGATCCTCGCCGCACGGTATGGCGGGCATGCCGCCGACATCGACATACAAGTTGCGGCGAAAGCCGAGGCTGGCGCCACAGGCACTCGCCTGATGCGGCGACCGATCGGCCTCCGCGACGTCGA
Source organism: Geminicoccaceae bacterium (assembly GCA_041750975.1). Classification (GTDB taxonomy): domain Bacteria; phylum Pseudomonadota; class Alphaproteobacteria; order Geminicoccales; family Geminicoccaceae; genus JBGSYN01. The sequence continues at coordinate 3,220 of JBGSYN010000088.1, forward strand.
TGAAGCCGTTGAGCACCAGAACGAGACGGGCATATTCCTGCTCGAGGGCGATCCGCGCCCGCATCGGTGCCGGCAAGAGGCCGACCTCATCGGGCTCCGCCTCGATCAACCCGCAGACGAGATCGCAGCCTTGTCCGATGGTCCGTATGGTTCCCGCAACCCAGTCGCGGTCGGCTCTGCTGTCCGCATCCGTGGTCAGCATCATGCCGTCGGTCTCGGTGAGTGCTGCCGCACATTCCAGGGCAAGGCACCTCGCCATGCCGGCATGGGCGTCCGCCGGCGCAAATTGCACGTCGACGATGCAATGCGGTATCCGATGAAACGACAGAAAGCGCCACGCGCGCTCATAGGTCCGGTCTCGAGTGTTGTTGACGAGGAACACGATGCCGCCCGCCGAGCCTGCGTGCATCAACGCGGAATGGACAGCCTGAAGGCAGGCAAGAACACGTTCCTCCTCATCCCGGGCCGGAATGGCGATCGCCAACGGCCAGCGATGATCGATACCCAACGACGCGGTGCGCAACACCTCCACGCTTGAAGGTTCGCTTGCCCTTTTGAAAAGACCAGCGAGATTCACGGTACTGTCCGTGTAGTATTGGCCTTTTCAAGCCGCATCGAGTACTTCCTCTCAAATAACGCTGCAGTAATTGCGTTCCCATTTTGGGCAGACTGCAAACGTTACGACTTGAGGGAGGTTCCAGAGACGGGCCGAAGCGTGCCCGCAGGCGCCTGTGTTTTGTCGAGGACGGTAAGCGAACCGTCGGTTTCGAGCACGACGGCCGCAGCATCCTCGATCCGTGAGAGCCCCGCCATCCGTACCGATGCCAGCAGTTCTTCGATGGTAACGCGTTGGTCGCGCAAGGCGCTGGATAACGGCTGCCCGTCACGGACGACCAGAGTGGGCTCGGCCTTGATGATGCGCTGAAAGCCCGGCGATCGGACCGAAATCCAGGTCACGGCATATTGCAGAAACACCAGGAGGGTAAGCGCCGTCATGCCCTCGGCGAAGCTCACCTCCTTGGAAAGCAGGATGGTCGCGAGCGTCGAGCCCAATGCTACCGTGACCAGAAAATCGAAAGCGTTGAGTTTGCTGAGCGTGCGCTTGCCGGTAACGCGCAACAGCAGCACGAGGGACGCATAAGCCGTTGTGCCGACGATCACGACACGAAGCAGGTCGCTCCAATTCTCGAACCACCACATGCCCGTCTAACGTTGCGGATCTCAGGCAGTTCCGTTCGGCAGTGTTCGGACCTCCAAGATCCACGCCGCCTCAGTGAGCATCGTCACCGAGACGGTGAAAGCCGGCATGCTCAGGCGGTGCCGGCGACCTCGCTGCCAGCCAGCAGCGAGCGCAGAACATAGTGCAGGATGCCGCCATGGCGGTAGTAATCGACCTCATCGAGCGTATCGAGACGACACAGCAGCTGGATGGTCTCGGTCGCACCATCGGCACGCGTGATCGTGCACTCGAACTCCATGTGCGGTTTGAGTTCGCCGTCGATGCCGACGATATCGAAAACCTCCGAGCCGTCGAGCTTCAGGGATTTCCGGGTCGCCCCATCCTTGAAGTTGAGCGGCAGCACGCCCATGCCGACCAGATTGGAGCGATGGATGCGCTCGAAGCTTTCGGTAATGACCGCCTTGACGCCCAAAAGCAGCGTGCCCTTGGCGGCCCAGTCACGCGACGAGCCGGTGCCGTATTCCTTGCCGCCGACGACGACGAGCGGGGTGCCGCGCTTCTGGTATTCCATTGCAGCATCGTAGATCGTCATCACCTCGCCTTCCGGCATCAGCCTGGTCCAGCCACCCTCGGTCCCCGGGGCCAGCTCGTTGCGCAGGCGGATATTGGCGAAGGTGCCGCGCATCATCACCTCGTGGTTGCCGCGGCGCGAGCCATAGGAATTGAAGTCGGGCTGGCGGATCTGATAGCTTTCGAGATAGCCTGCGGCGGGGCTGTCCTTGGCGATCGCTCCTGCGGGCGAGATATGGTCCGTCGTAATACTGTCGCCGAGCATGGCGAGCATCCGGGCCCCCTCGATATTCGAGCAGGTTTCGGGCGCTTCGGGCGCCATGTTCTCGAAATACGGCGGCAGACGGACATAGGTGCTGCCATCCTCCCATTCATAGGTCATGCCCGCATCCCCGCCGGCGATCTTGGCCCAGCGCTCGTCGCCCGTGAACACGTCGGCATAGGATGATTTGAACATCTCGGCGTTGACCGACTGGCGGACAGTCTCCGCGACGTCGGCGGGCGTCGGCCAAATATCCTTAAGATAGACCGGCTCGCCGTTGCTGCCGGTGCCCAGAGGCTCGGTCGTGATGTCCGTCAGCATCGAGCCGGCAAAAGCGTAGGCTACGCACAAAGGCGGCGAGGCCAGATAATTGGCTTTGACCTGCGGGTGCACGCGGCCCTCGAAATTGCGGTTGCCCGAGAGCACTGAGCAAACGACGAGTTTGCCGTCGTCGACCGCTGCCGCGACGTCGTCGGGCAGCGGCCCGGAGTTACCGATGCAGGTGGTGCAGCCATAACCGACGAGATCGAAGCCGACGCTCTCGAGCTCATCCATCAGGCCGGCTTTTTCGAGATAGTCGGTGACCACACGCGAGCCCGGCGCAAACGAGGTTTTGACGTGCGGTTTGGGCATCAGCCCTTTTTCCCGGGCGTTTTTCGCCAGCATGCCGGCCGCCAGCATCAAGGTCGGGTTCGAGGTGTTGGTGCAGGAAGTGATGGCGGCGATGACAACGTCGCCATGTTTAAGTTCGTTATCGCTGTCGCCGATCTGGACCTTGGCATCGACCGGCGTGTCGCCCGCGAGGTTCGGCAGCTGGCCCTCGAATTCCTGCTTGGCATTGCTCAAGGCGACCCGGTCCTGGGGCCGCTTCGGGCCGGCGAGGCTGGGGACGACCTCGCCGAGGTCGAGTTCGAGGCTGTCGGTGAATTCCGGGTCGGCCGTGCTGTCGTCGCGCCACATGCCCTGGGCCTTGGCATAATGTTCGACCAAAGCGATGCGTTCGGCGGTGCGGCTGGTAAGCTTGAGATAGTCGAGGGTCACCTGATCGATCGGGAAGAAGCCGCAGGTCGCACCGTATTCGGGCGCCATGTTGCCGATCGTGGCGCGGTCGGCGAGCGGCAGATGGGATAGCCCGGTGCCGTAGAATTCGACGAATTTGCCGACGACGCCTTTTTTCCTCAGCATTTGTGTGACGGTGAGGACGAGATCGGTCGCGGTCGCCCCTTCCGGCAGTTTGCCGGTGAGCTTGAAGCCGACGACCTCGGGTATGACCATGGAAACCGGCTGGCCGAGCATGGCGGCCTCGGCCTCAATGCCGCCCACACCCCAGCCCAGGACAGCGAGGCCGTTGACCATGGTGGTATGGCTGTCGGTGCCGACCAGCGTGTCCGGATAGGCCAGTTGCTTGTTGCCTTCCTTGCCGGTCCAGACGACCTGCGAGAGATATTCGAGATTGACCTGATGGCAGATGCCGGTGCCGGGCGGCACGCAACGGAAATTGTCGAAGGCCTCGGAACCCCAGCGCAGGAACGCATAGCGCTCGCCGTTGCGCTCATATTCCTTTTCGACATTGGTCTCGAACGCCTTGGCATTGCCGAAGGCGTCGACCTGCACCGAGTGGTCGATGACCAGATCGACGGCGCTCAGGGGATTGATCTTTTCGGGATCGCCGCCGAGGTCGAGCATCGCCTGGCGCATCGCCGCAAGATCGACGACGGCGGGTACGCCGGTGAAGTCCTGCATCAACACCCGGGCCGGGCGGTAGGCGATTTCCTGGTCCGAGCGCTTGGCATCAAGCCAGCCGATCATCGCCTTCAGATGATCCGGGGTGACGGAGCGGCCGTCCTCGTAGCGCAGCAGGTTTTCGAAAAGCACCTTCAAGGAGAAAGGCAGCCGGGTAATATCGCCTAGCTGGCGCGACGCCTCCTCGAGACTGAAATAATCGTAGGCCAGTTCGCCGACATTGAGTTCGCGGCGGGCGTTGAGGCTGTCGTGGCCGGATATTGCCATTGAAACGGTCTCCCTTGAAGGCTTGACGGCAGGCGGGCCTGCTGAGCTGGAAACGATATAGACCCAGAAAGGTGCCGGCGAAACCTATCCCGTGGCGGCCGCACCGAGACGGAGATGATAGATCCGGCGAGACGCCAGTTCCGACTTCATTCGCAGTAATAGCACCGCGATCAAATAGAGGTGATAGACCAATACCATGGTGAAGAGCGGCCATAGCATGCTGGGGTGGATCGAGGGTCCGTCGAGACGCATGATCGAGGCCGGCTGGTGCAGGGTGTTCCACCAATCGACCGAGAACTTGATGATCGGCAGATTGACGGCACCGACGATGGCGAGGATCGCCGCGGCCCTGCCGCCTTTTTCCGGCTCGTCGAAGGTGTCATGTAGGGCGATCAGGCCGAGATAAAGAAAGAACAGGATCAGCACCGAGGTCAGCCTAGCGTCCCAGACCCAATAGGTTCCCCACATCGGCTTGCCCCAGACGGAACCGGTGACGAGAGCTATGGCGGTGAAGGTGGCGCCGATCGGGGCGGCGGCTTTGGCCGCCACCTCGGCCAGCGGATGACGCCAGACCAGCGAGAGGACGGCAGCGACGGCAATCATCGCATAGATCAACAGAGCCATCCAGGCGGCAGGCACATGGACGAAGATGATGCGGTAGGCATCGCCCTGCTGATAGTCTGCCGGGGCGACGACCAGCGCCAGATAGAGGCCGATCGGCCCCGTGATCAGGAGTGCGCCCAGCACCCACGGGAAGATGCGGTCGGCAATGCGCTGGAACCTGAGTGGGTTGGCGAAACCTTGCATGATATCCAATCCGGCCGGAAGCTACGAAGCCTCAATAAGATGGATCATACGGGCTCGAATGTCATGAATCGTCCAGCTCAATTGGCTGGCATTCTCAAAGCATTTCTGGTCGTGACGAACCCGGTCGATCCGCGGCGATGGCGAGGACGGTCAGGTCGAACCGGGCAAGCTCCTGATAGATCAGATACTCGCCGGCATGTTCGTTTTAGAGCCTCCCGACAACCGGGCCCGGCCCGCCAATCTCATTCTCGTCCATAATGCCTGGCGAGCCTCATTCCAACGCTGCCCGCAATGCCAAGGCTGCGGCTAGCGGCGCCAGGGCCAGCGATAGCAGCAGCATGGCGCCCAGGATCAAGAAGTACGTGCCTGGTGCCAGGCCGAAGATGGCCGCATCGACGGCGCCGACCCCGAAGATCAGCACCGGGATATAGAGCGGCAGCACCAGCAGGGCGGCAAGGATGCCGCCACGGCCGCTGCCGGTGAGAAGGGCCGCACCAATGCTGCCGAGGAGCGTAAGGATCGGGGTGCCGAGGAGGAGCGAGAAAGGCATCGCCCAGAAAGCCTCCGAAGGCTGCGAAAGGAACACGGCCGCCAGCGGCGAGACCAGGACCAGGAGAAGATTGGTGGCGAGCCAATGGGCAGCACATTTGGCGAGGATCAGAAGTTCCAGGGGTGCCGCCGCCAGCATCAGTCGATCGAGCGAGCCATCCTCGAAATCCGCCTGGAAGATCCGATCCAGCGACAGCAGAACGGCGAGGAGAGCCAGGACCCAGATCACCCCTGCGCCGATCCGTGAGAGCGTCTCGCCGCCCGGACCGATCCCCAGGGGGAACAGTGACAGGGCGATCATGAAAAAGCCGACGGCGAGCCACACCTCGACGCGCCGCCGCAGCGCCAGGCGTAGATCCTGGCGGAATACGGCAAGTGCGGCCCGGAACATCTCCCTCACGGCCCAAAGCTCAGGATCGTTGTCGGATTGAAGAGTGCCTGATTGTGCGTGGCGACGATCGCGACCCCCCCTTGTGCCTGATGGGCGGCCAGGGCCTCGCTGAGACGCCGACGCGCATGAATGTCGAGCCCCGCTTCCGGCTCGTCGAGCAGCCAGACCGGGCGATAGCTGACCATGAGCGAGGCCAGCGCCGTCCGTTGCCGCTGCCCGGCAGACAGCATACGCACCGGCAGATCGACAAAGGCATCGAGATCCATCAGCCTTTGGGCGTCGTCGAAGCGACCGGAGCCGCCTGCGAGTGCTGCAGCGAAATGCAGGATTTCGCGAACGCTGAGCTCGCCTTTCAGACCCAAGGCATGCCCTAGATAATGTACGGTACGCGACTCGATCGCTCGGCCGTGCCACGATATCCGGCCTGTTTGCGGCACCAAAAGGCCGGCGCAGGCCCGCAAAAGCGTCGATTTTCCGGCACCGTTAGGGCCTTCGAGCAGCAGCAGCTGACCCGGCTCCAGCCTGAATCCCAGCTCTTCGAAAACGGAGCGGCCGCCGCGCGAAACGGCAAGATCGACGACCTCGAGCAAGACGTTGTCTCAGTCGGCCTGGCGCTGATCCTCGATCAGCCTCGATCCTTGGCCGAGTTCGCCGGGCTGCCGATAGACCACGTCGATCCGGGTCGCGGAGCAGAGTCCGGCGAGATCCCTGAGCGTCGTGGCCAGTCGTGCCTCGAGGTCGGCGTCGCGATCGGTGGCCTCGAGCTCGAGACGCAGGCCATGGTTGGCAACGAACAAGCGGATGGAGCCGATAACGTTGTGTCTGTTGGCGGATTCGATGACGGTTTGGGGATAGAGTGTTACGCCATTGAATGCCGTGATCTCGGCCACGCGCCCGAGCCATCCGGCAAGCCGCATATTGGTCCGCCCACAGGGGCTTTCGCCATGCAGGATCGAGCTCAGATCGCCCGTTGCAAAGCGGATCAGGGGGTAGTCGGGATTGAAGACGGTGACGACGATCTCGCCGGCTTCGCCGTCGCCGACCGGCGCCGTGCCGCCAGGCTCGACAATTTCGACGATCATGGATTCGTCGACCAGGAGGCCAGATCGCGCTTCCGTTTCATAGCCAATGAGACCCGTATCGGAGGTCGCATAGCACTGATAGGCATCGATGCCGAAATCGTTTCGAAGATAGGCGCGCTTGGCCTCGAAAAAGGTCTCGCCCGATACCAGCGCCCGGGAAATCGAGGAATGGTCGCGGTTCTCGGCCCTCGCCCGCTGCAGAAGATGGATCAGGGTCGAGGGCTTGCCGGCAAAACCCACGGGCCTGATGTCCTCGATCGCATCGAACTGAGAATCGAGCGGGCCGTCGCCTGCCGGAACGACCGGGCAGCCGAGCGCCCGCGCACCGGCATCGGCCATGAAACCGGCGGGCACCAGATGATAGGGAAAGGCGTTATGGACGGCCTGGCCAGGACGAAAACCGGCGGCATAGAAGGCGCGGGCGAAGCGCCAATAATCGCTGCGGTTGCCCTCCGGCGAATAAATCGGTCCCGGCGAGACATGCATGCGCGACAGCCGGGCCATAGGTGTCGCGATCAATTGCGACAGCGAGCGTTCGGGCTGGCCGCGAAACGGCAGATCCTGTTTGCGGATGACCGGCAAACGATTGAGCATCTCGCGGCTATTGATGGTGTCGGGATCGATCCTCTCGAATCGAGAGGCATAGAATGATGCGTTATCCATGGCGTGGCGGATCAGACCCGGAAGTGCTCCGAAAATGGCGACTTCGCGGTCCACAGGACTTCGAACCTCCTGTCGATCCCAGTAGGTGCCGTCACGCTCCGGCATCCTGTTCATCTCCCGCAGCCCAAAAATCAGATCCCGACACGATGTGTCTGATCGTTAATGAATTTCCACGCTATAGCGTTCTCGGAGCCGGGCGAGAAGATCGGGCAGCCAGGGCGGCGATGAGAGGCTATCCCACTCGGCCCAGATATCGGCGAAACGCAGGCCTTCGAAACGCACGCGATCGCCCTCGACCCGTTGCCGTACGGCTTCGATCTCCTGGCGATGATCGCAAAACAGTGGTTTGGTGCCGCCGATTTCGGGCTCCCAATAGAGGTAGAGCAGTCTGCAGGCTCGATCCGGGAAGATACGGGCGAGCCCCACCGCAAACTTGAAAAGTGCGGCGGCATCGACGAAGCGGTAGTGGTCGGGAACGAGGGCGAGCATGTGCGCCAAGCCGGCCCAACCCCGCAGGTCATCGGCGAGTTGAAAATCCTTGTAGGCAGGCGCCAGACGCGCTTGCCGGCGGGTCAGATAGCCCGGTCCCTCGGCAGTGACGGCCACGACTTCGGTCTCGCTCATCGCCAGGAGATCGAGTTGCGGCGGCGTGCCGCGGATGCCCGTGGTGCAACGCGCGCCGAAGCGAAGATCCTGGATTCTACCCGATCCGTGAAACGTAAGCAGGTCGGGACAGCGCCGCCACGCGAGAAAACTATTGAGAGCGAGCGACAATCCCGAGGCCGGCCACCATGCCTTGCTGCCGCGTTCCAGGAGAACCGATTCACGCAACAGCTTGTGGTCGACCCCCTCGACCAGAATATGGCTTCGCCGGCGGAATTTCCCCTGGGCATCGAGCAGTCCGACCCCGATCTTTCGGCGCATCGCCGTCTCGACGGCTGCCGCCAGCTGCTTGCGCGAGCGCGTGCCGATAGCATGCATCGGTGGCGGCGTATCAGCGGCAATCGCCAGTGTGGTCGCGTGCGCTGACTTCATCAATCCTATGTCAAGCCCCGCTGGCGGCAATGAATGGCACAAGAGGATCGCGACCAAGCCGGCACATCTTATGGCCCGGCGGGCTTAGTAGAGTGGTGCCAAGGTCTTGCTCCCCACCTCCTTCATGCCACGAAGGCGATCGATCGGGCCAGTAAACGATTCAAAAATCGTTCGAACAGCAGGGAAACTCCCCTCGTATCGAGGGCGAAGCCTCATGAAGCCGATGGGGATGAGGCTCCGGGGATTGCCCCCTTCAGCTGCGGTCGACGCGATTTCGCTTGCAGGTCATGGCTTGCCTGAAGGTCGGCGGCGGCGGTCCGTGCGGGCCCATTGACCTCGGCCATGGCTACGGCGATCAGGTCATCGAGACTGATACCGCGGGCATCGGAACTCGCCTGCCCGACCAACAGGTCGAGCGATGGACTAGGCTTTTGATGGCCGGCCCTTGCCTTTTGGAACAGGCGGTCGCGGACCCGCAACAGTGCCGGGCGCCCGCCCCTGCGAATGACGACTAGAAATCGATCGCTGTCGAGCCGCGTCACAAGATCCGTGGCGCGGACGGCGCCCGAGATCAGCCCCGCCACCCACAGGATCGCGCGGTCCGACTGTTCCTGGAGCGGACCAGTGCCGTCGGTCCGCCGCTCGACGAGCTTCAGCACCAGCAGTCCGACGGCTTGAGGTTCGCCTCCTGCCGCCTCGAGAAGCTGCGTCGCGCGAAAGCGGAAGCAATCCGCACTCAGGAAACCTGTGACCGGATCGCGCGAGATCTGCCGGTCCGCCTGCTCTTGGGCCATCTCGCGCAGATGCCGTTCACGTGAGATGACGCGGAACGCCCGATTGCGCCAATGCCACGCAAGACAAGCAAGCGGCATCGTCGCCACAAGTCCACCGACGAATTCCCGGCTCGCCGACCCAATAGCACCAGCCGACATCAACCAGCCCGAGCCGATCGCCAGGAAGCCGCCCAGGATCACGAGCAGGGCCGGCTGGCAGCCCGCCAATCGGTCGGGCCGCAACAATTCGACCAAAGCCGAGCCAATATTCGATCGGCGCTGCGTCTGCATCGCTTCTCACCCTCGCCAAAATCCATTCCGAACGCCTGATCGCAATGCCTTCGGGGCGTTGCAATCGGCGCTCGAACCCTGGCCGGATAGCCTGAAAATTCAGTGAATATTCAGGCGAAGCCGCGTATCATGGGGTGCTTAAGATGCTGCTAGCGAGAGACGGGAGACAGATCGCCGAGCGCGTTGACCGCCACGCTGATCGCCGAAAGATCCGGAGTCTCCATCTCGTTGAATTCGCGCAGCAACATCCGGTATCGGCCGATGCCGTGGATCGAGCGCTGCAGCCATTCACCGATCATCCGGGCGGCTTCATCGGCATTGTCGGCACCGATCCCGCCATCCAGGGCGGCGGCGGTCATGCGCCGAAGTGTATCGGCGAGACCGTCTTCGAGGCCGGTCAATGCCAGGCGATCCCAGCGGTTGGAAGCCTGGGTCTCGAGGATGCGATGGCGGATCCGCGAGACATCGAGCTCGGCGTCGAGCGCAAAATAGATGCAGGCGATCGGTGCGGCGTCGATCTCCTCCGCCGATTCACCGTCCACGCGATCCTCCGCGACCTTGGCGATATCGCAGGCCGCTAGCCGATAAGGCAGGCCGGCAACGGCGCGGGCGAGCGGCCTGCCGACGCCGGCCTCGAGATAGTGCTCGACCCTGGCCGAGAACTCCTGGCGATGGACGGGGCTCAAGACATCGTCGATGACCTCGAGAATACGGGCAATGACCGAGGTGTAGGCCGCCACGCTGTCATGGATGACGATCGGTTTGGCGGCATGGGCGAGGAACCACCTCGTCCCGTTGGACAACGTCCGGTGCCAGGTCAGCAACATGTCGGTCTGCAGCTTGGCCCCGATGGTCGGGCCGCATTCCTCGATCGACGCCCAGATCGGCAGTAGGCTCAACGCATCGCGCGTGACGACGTAGGACAGGATAATATTGACGAGCGATTCGCCGGTCTGATCCTCGAGTTCCGAGACGAAGACATCCTGGCCACGATTCACGATGCTGTTGGCAAGCCAAGTCGCGACTATCTCGCGACGCAGCCGGTGCCGGGCGATGGCCTCGTCGAAGCGGCGGCGGATCGGACGCGGAAAGTATTTCGCCAGATCGCGGGCGAAATAGGGCCGATCCGGCAGGTCGGTCGCGAGGATATCCACATAGAGGGTCATCTTGGCATAGCACAGCAACACCGAGGCCTCGGGCCGGGTCAGTCCGGCAGCGGCGCGCCGCCGCTCGCCGATCTCCTCGTCGCTCGGCAGCATTTCGATATCGCGATGCAGCCGCCCTTCCTCCTCGAGCTTACGCATCAGACGGACCTGCGCATCGGTATGCTCGATGCCCATCGCCTCGGAAACGCTGAGCGCAAGGTTCTGGTAGACGTTGTCTCGTAGCACCAGTTCGCCGACCTCGTCGGTCATCTCGGCCAGAAGATGGTCGCGCTGCTTCAAGGTCATGTCACCGGCGTCCATGATGTCGCCGAAGAGGACCTTAATATTGACCTCGTGGTCCGAGCAATCGACACCCGCCGAATTGTCGATGAAGTCGGTATTCACGCGGCCGCCCCGCTGCGCGAACTGGATTCGCCCGAGCTGGGTACAGCCGAGATTGCCGCCTTCGCCGATGATCTTGCAGCGAAGCTGCGTGGCATCGACCCGAATCGAATCGTTGCTGCGGTCCTGGGCGTCCTCATGGCTCTCGAACGAGGCCTTGAGGTAGGTGCCGATGCCGCCGTTCCAGAACAGATCGACCGGCGCCTTGAGAATGGCGTTGATCAGCTCGGACGGTGTCATGCCGGCTGCGGGAATGTCGAGCGCTTTGCAGACTTCCGGGCTGGGGCGGATCGATTTCAGCGTGCGCGGAAAGATGCCGCCGCCGGCGCTGATCCTGGACGCGTCGTAATCGGCCCAGCTCGAGCGCCCGACCTCGAAAAGACGTTTACGCTCGGCGAAACTGCTGGCGGGATCCGGGTCCGGATCGAGAAAGATGTGGCGGTGATCGAACGCCGCGATGAGCTTGATCTGTTCGGAGAGCAACATGCCGTTGCCGAACACGTCGCCCGACATATCGCCGATGCCGACGACGGTGAACGGCTCGCTCTGGCAATCCTTGCCGAGCTCGAAAAAGTGCCGCTTGACGGATTCCCAGGCACCGCGGGCGGTGATGCCCATGCCCTTGTGGTCGTAGCCGGCGGAACCGCCCGAGGCGAAGGCATCATCCAGCCAGAACCCATAGGACTGACTGACCCCGTTCGCATAATCGGAAAAGGTTGCCGTACCTTTGTCGGCGGCGACGACGAGGTAGGGATCATCCTCGTCGTAACGGATCACCCGTTGCGGCGGGATGATAGCGTCCTGCGAACGGTTGTCGGTGATATCCAAAAGCCCGGACAAAAACAGTTTGTAGCAGCGCACGCCCTCATCGAAAAACGCCACCCGGTCTGCAATTGGGGGCGGGTTTTTCAGCACGAAACCGCCCTTGGCGCCGACCGGGACGATGACGGCGTTCTTGACCATCTGCGCTTTCATCAGGCCCAGGATCTCGGTCCGGAAATCCTCGCGCCGATCGGACCAGCGCAAGCCGCCGCGGGCGACCTTACCACCCCTTAGATGCACGCCTTCGAAGCTCGGCGAATAGACGAAGATCTCGAAGGCCGGACGCGGCAGCGGTATGTTCGGGACCCGCTTCGGATCGAATTTGAGCGACAGATACGCCTTGGGCCTGCCGTCTTCGCCCATTTGGAAGGCGTTGGTTCGGGTCGTCGCCTTAACCATCCCCCAATAGAGACGGACGATCCGGTCCTCATCGAGGCTCGTGACCTGCTCGAGGCCGGCTTCCAGCGCTTCTTCCAGCTGCCCCATCCGGCCCTCGCGGTCCCCCCGGAAGTCCGGGTCGAAACGAACCGTAAAGAGTTCGACCAGAAGTGCTGAAAGGTTCGGGTTGGCCGTCATCGATGTTTCGATGTAACGCTGCGAGAACGGTCGGCCGATCTGCAGCATATATTTGCAATAGGCGCGAAGGCCGGCAACGGCGCGCGCCGAGAGGCCGGCTTCAAGAACGAGGCGGTTGAAGCCGTCATTCTCGAGTTCGCCGTGCCAGACGAGATTGAAGGCCCGCTCGAATTCCGTCCGCACCTCGTCGACATCGACGATCTTGTCGGCACGGGTCTCCATCGCGAAATCATGGACCCAGAGGGTCTGTCCGGAACTGCCGCCGACATCATAGGGTCCGTCCTCGGAAAGGACCTTGAGACCCATGTTCTCGAGGATCGGCAGGGCATCCGAGAGATGGATCGGATCGCCCCGCCGGAACAGTTTGAATCGCAACGCCTGCGGGCGGTCTTCGAGCGTTCGGTAAAGCCGCAGCAGCAATTCGGGACCGCCTTGTTCCAGCCGGTCGAGTTCGACGATATCCGGCACGGCAGCACGCGGCAGAAACCGCTCCTGGTACGAGACCGGAAACGAGGAGCCGAACCGATTGAAGATGCGATTGCCGTCTTCCTCGCCTTCGCACTCAATCAGGGCATGACGCAGGCTGTCGGTCCAGGTGTGGGTGGCCTCGCCGATCTTTCGCTCGAGCTCGTTGGGGTCGAAGTTCTCCGGCACCCCGTAAGGCGTGCGCACCAGGAACATGATTCGCGCCAGCGGCGATTCCGAAAGCTGCGCCTGAAACTCGATCTCCTCGCTGCCGATGGCTTCGGTCAGCAGCTTGTGGATGCGCATCCGGATCTGCGTCGTGTAGCGCTCGCGCGGGACGAACACGAGGCAGGTGACATATCGGTCGAAATCGTCGCGCCTGACGAACAGCCGAACCTGCTGGCGGCCCTCAAGAAAAAGGATCTGACGCGTGACTTCGAACAGCCGTTCGGAGCCGGTCTGAAACAGCTCGTCGCGCGGATAGGTTTCGAGAATGTTGATCAGTGCCTTGCCGGCGTGACCCGAGCGATGCAGCCTGGCGGCTTCGACCACCTTGTCCATCTTACGCCGAAGGACCGGAATGAAGCGCGGGCTGAGATTATATGCGGCCGACGTGAACAGCCCCAGAAAGCGGTTTTCGCCAACGACCTTGCCGGAGGCATCGAAGCGTTTGACACCGACATAGTCGAGGTAGGTGGCGCGGTGAACCGTGCTGCGGGTGTTGGCCTTGGCGATGATGACCGGGGGGAAGGGCTGCATCGCCCGCGCCCGGGCGGCCAGGGAAAGGCTCTGAAAACTCGACGACGGCAGACCCTCGTCGTGGCCGCGCAGGATGCCGAGGCCACTGCCCTTTTGCCGGGACAGGATCAGGCCTTCGCCACCCTCCGAGAGATCGTATCGCGAATAGCCCAAAAGCGTGAAATGGTCGTCGCGGATCCATTCGAGGAAGGCCACATATTCGGCAACTTCGTCGGCATCGAGTTCGACGGCGGCCTGGCGCATCTCCTCGATCGCGGTGTCGATCATGGACCGCATTGCCCTCCAGTCGCGGACCGCGTGCCGAACGTCGTCGAGAACCTCGTGAATGCTCTGCTCGATTGCACCGAGTGCGGCCGGATCGCCTTGGCGATCGAACTCGAAATGCATGAAGCTTTCGGCGACAAGGTCCTGGTCCGTGCTGTCCGAACGTTCGACCTTTGCCAGATCGCCGTTGTCGCGCTTAACCTGGAAAACCGGATGCAGCACCAGATGGATGCCGAGCCCTCGGCGGGTCAGCTCGTTGCCGACGCTGTCGACCAGGAACGGCATGTCGTCATGCACGGTCTCGAGCACGGTGTGGGTGGTCTGGAAGCCGTGCTGCTCGATGCGAGGATTGTAGACACGGACCTTAGGCTTGTCGGCCGGCCGCGATTGACCGAAGCGCAGATGCGCCAGGGCGACGCCATAGAGGTCGCCGATTTCCCTGGAGATCACATCTTCCGGTGCGACATAGCGATAATAGCCGCGCACGAATGGCTCGGCGATGGCGGTCTCGTCGGCGGCGAGGCGCTCACGAACCCGTTCCGCCAATTGTTCGATGATTTCGTTCTTTTGCTCGTCCAGCGTCCGCGTCACTGCACTCACTCCCCGATCGCGTCACCGCCGCAACAAAGCACAGCTGTGCTGCAGTTAGAAGGCAATCAGGGCGTCGCGCAGGCGACGGATGGATGAATCCGGGCTCATATCCGAGTGCTCTGAGGGAAGTATGGCGCATCCCGGTGCATGTGCGGTCGATTGCTCGCCGCAGCACCCTCCCTTATCGCCCATGGCTGCATCGATCTCATTGGACAAGAGCCATGGCGTCAGACCCCGAGACGACCCTTCCGGATCCGATTGCGACTTTCGAGCCCTTGACCGCGACGCAGGTGGAAACCGGCGGTTTCGGGTTGAGTCGGGGTGCGGTGAGCCTGATCGTCGAAGCCTCCGATCTCAACGGCAAACAGGGGCTTTGGTCGCGCGACGCCTACGGTTTCGGGGGCGGCGGCCATGCTTCGCTCTGGCTCGAGGGCAGCAGGCTCGTGCTGCGGCTGCAGGACGAAAGCAGTAGCTACACGATCCAGAGCGAGGCGGGCGCGATCAGGACCGGGGAACCGGTTCAAGTCGGATTCTCGTTCGGCGCCACCGCCGGCGCAACGCTCTATGTCAATGGCGTCGCGGTAGCGACGTCAAGTTACAGCGGCGGGCTCGACGGCAATGACGAGCCCTTGGTGCTCGGCGCTCTGGCCATCAAGAGCCCGGTCGGCACGGCGGATAATCTCACGGATGAGTTCCGCGGGAAGATTTACAGCGTCGAAATCTATGATGAGGTGCTGAGCACGAATCAGATGGCGCAACTCGCCGAAATTGTCGCGCCGCCGCCCTCACCACCTCCGCCACCTCCTCCTCCCTCTCCACCGCCGGCGCCGCCTCCGCCCCCCAGCGAGGAAACGGGCGGTGGCCCGATTGCCGCGTGGAACTTCGACGAGCGTGCCGGCGGGGTGCTGGCACTGGATGGCCGTGACGATTTCTTCGAGCTCCAAGGTCTTTCGGGTCCGGCGTTTCAGCTCGCCCAGGGTACCGTGTCGCTATCGGTCCTCCTGGACCGGCTCGGCGGCAATCAGGGGCTCTGGTCGAAGGACAGCAGCGGCTTCGACGATGGCGGCCATGCGTCATTGTGGGTCGAAGGCAGCCGCGTCGTTCTGAGACTTCAGGACACAAGCCAGAGCTACACCCTGAAAAGTGCGGCAGGGGTCGTCGAGGCCGGCAAGACGGCACACATAGCGTTCACGTTCGGCGGTGCCGACGGGGCGAAGCTCTACGTCGATGGCGCCGAAGTCGCGAGCAATGCCTATCGGGGGGGATGGATCGGCAACAGCGAGCCCGGCGTCATCGGGGCGCTCGCAACGATCAGCGGCGACGGCACGCTCGATCCCCTACGCGACTTCGCCCAAGGTACCTTCGACGACGTCCGGATCTATGATGAAGCGCTCAGCGCTGAGGCGATCGCCGACCTTGCCGGACCCGC
>JBGSYN010000089.1:0-11754 GCA_041750975.1 Geminicoccaceae bacterium
TAAGGCCTAGGTGCGCCATGGAGCGGCAGTTCGTCGAGGCGATCGTCATTGCGTTCTGGCGTGAGGTCCGGGCCGACCGGATGGAAGCCGACGTCATGTCCGACATGCCGCCGACGAGCCCCGACCGGGTCCATGGCAGCAATCTCGTCAACAAACCGGAGAATCGCGCCTCGCTCGCCACCATGCTGCGCTATCGCGGTCAAGTCTCGATGGACCTCAAGCGTGCGCTTGCCAATCTCGCAGACTATCGGAAGGCGCGCGGATCGGTGCCTACCGAAGATTCCACGAACGATTTCCAACCTGCCGACGAGCCGGAGCCGGCCCCAGAACCTGCAAATCAAAACTGCACGAACGATTTATTGCCTGCCGAGGAACCCGCCAACGAGAATTACACGAACGATTTCCCGCCCGCCGCCAAGGCCGCCGATGAAAATTACACAAACGAATTAGCCGTCAGCGATTCCAGGGTTCTACCGGCATTGCCCGCGCCCGAACCACCATCCCGCGGAGAGGGCGAGAGGGGCGCGCCGCCCCTTTCGCAAACCCTTCCTACAGCAAAATGCACGAACGATTTACTACCTGCGCCTGAGCCTTCCCCGCAGCGGCCGGTCGTGCATCGGAAGGAGAAGGTGCCGTTGCATCATCGGAGGTGGTTGTAGGCCACTGGCACCGCATCATTGCCGGGTCCATATCGCTATCGGTCGCCGGCGAGGATTTGGGCTGTGCGCTCGTATCGCCCGACCTCGCTATAGTTCCACGGCATTTTTGCATTCTCTGTTCCGGCAATCGACCGGGGGACGGAGGTAACCTTTCAAGTGCAAGAGCGTTGCGGCCGGCAGCATAGACTTAAGGAATGAATTTCCCATGGCATCGACGGAAGAATTCGGCCCGTCCCTCCTGCGGGGCTTGAACGCCGTGCCCAAGTTCGCGGAGCCCAAATGGCTTTACGATGAGCGCGGCTCGGCACTGTTCGATCAAATCTGCGAGACCGAGGATTATTATCCGACGCGCTCGGAAACGGCGATATTGAAGGCTCGCTCCGGCGAGATCGCGGAATGTCTCGGCGGAGGCATGATCCTGGTCGAGCCGGGCGCCGGCTCGGCCGTCAAGGTCCGTCTTCTCCTGGACCGGCTCGAGAGGATCGAGTCCTATGTGCCGCAAGACATTTCGGGCGAGCATCTTGCCGCCAATGCCGCGGCGCTCAACGAGGATTACCCGGACCTCGCGGTGATTCCGGTGATCGGCGATTTTACGCAAGGCGTGGCGCTTCCGCCGGACCTCGGAACGGGTCCGCCGGTCACGATCTTCTTTCCTGGCTCGACGATCGGCAATTTCGAGCCAGCCAAGGCCGAGGCGCTGCTTGCCCGCTTCGCGAGCGTCCGCAACGTCCAATATCTCGTCCTGGGCGCCGATTTGCGTAAGGATGAGGCGGTTCTGCTCCGCGCTTACGATGACGGGGAAGGCGTTACGGCGGCATTCAATCTCAACCTCCTGGTCCGCGCCAATACCGAATTGAACGCCGATTTCGATCTCGACGCCTTCGCCCATCGCGTCCGCTACGACCGGGACGTCCATCGCATCGAAATGCATCTCGAAAGCCTGCGCGATCAGCAGGTGCGTTTGAGCGGCCAGACCGTCCATTTCACGAAGGGCGAGACGATTCACACCGAGAATTCCTATAAATATGACCAGGACAGTCTCGTCGCCCTGGCCGGTCCCGCGGGCTGGGATCTATTGACCCGCTGGTATGATCCCGATCGGCTGTTCGGGGTGTTTCTCTTTGAAATACGCTAGCCTGCCACTAGTGCACCGACGCATTCGAAGCGAACAGCTTCGTTTGCGTTTACGGTGCATTAAACCATTGAGCGCGCGCAGCTTTGGCGCATCCAGGCGTGAACCGTCTGGATGCGCCGCTGCACTAGATGCACGCATCGAAAAGTCCTCGGACAGCTTCCTTGCTGAGCGGAATGGGATTGCCGGCCGCCGTGGGATCCTTGACTGCACGGTCGACCATTTCGGCAATGCGGTCGTCCCGGACACCCAGGCCGGCAAGCCTGTCCGGAACGCCGAATTCAGCCCGCATCGCGCGGATCTTTTCGAGGAAGCCGTCAAAGCCGCCGCCAATGCCGAGATAGGCGGCAACAGCCTCGATTCGGGCCTCGATCGCCGGCCGATTGAACTCCAGAACATAGGGCATGACGACGGCATTGGTCGTGCCGTGATGGGTATCGTAGAGGGCGCCCACGGGATGCGACAAGGCATGGATCGCGCCCAGCCCCTTCTGGAAGGCAACCGCACCCATGGCGGCAGCACTCATCATGTTGGCGCGCGCCTCGAGATCATCGGGCGCCGACACCACACGCGGCAGGTTCTCCACGACCAGGCGCATGCCCTCCAGGGCGATACCCTGGCACATCGGATGATAGGTCGGGACGCAATAGGCTTCGAGGCAGTGGGCCAGAGCGTCCATGCCGGTCCCGACGGTGATTGCCTGCGGCAGGCTCAAGGTCAGCTCCGGATCGCAGATCACCTGGGTCGGCAGCACTCTGGGATGGAAGATGATTTTCTTCTCGTACGTTGCCGAATTGGTGAGAACGCCGGCCCGGCCGACCTCGGAACCGGTTCCGGCGGTGGTCGGCACCGCCACGCTTGGAAAGACCGCCTCGGCATCGGCGCGCCGCCACCAATCGCCGATATCCTCGAAATCCCAGACCGGGCGGGTCTGGCCCGCCATGAAGGCCACCATCTTTGCAAGATCGAGACCCGAGCCGCCGCCGAAGGCGACGACACCGTCATGGCCGCCGGCCTTGAAGGCCTCGATCCCGGCCGCAAGATTGTGCTCGTTCGGATTGGGGTCGACGCCGGAAAACATCGCTCTGCCGAGCCCGGATTGCTCGAGACCATCGAGTGCTTGTCGGGTGATCGGCAGGTTGGCGAGGCCGCGGTCGGTGACCAGTAATGGCCGCTCGATCCCAGCAGCTGCGCAGGCCTCGGGCAACTCGGCGATACGTCCGGCGCCGAAGCGGATCGCGGTCGGAAAGCTCCAATTGCCGTCGAGCTTCATGGCGGTCATGCTCGCTCGAAACCGCGCCGGACTTCCCAGTCCGTCACGTGCAGATCATATTCCTCCATCTCCCAACGGGCGGCGCGGGCGTAATGATCGACTACCTCCGCGCCCAGGGCCTCCCGCAACATGGTCGAGCCTTCGAGTGCCCTGGTCGCCTTGCGCAGGGTCTTCGGAATCTCCCGTCCCTTGCCGCCATAGGCATCGCCGAGAAATGCCGGCTCGAGCTCCAGTTCCTGGTCGATGCCGGCAATGCCCGCCGCGAGGAGGGCGGCATAGGCAAGATAGGGATTGAGGTCGGCACCGCCGATCCGGCACTCGACGCGCACCGACGATTTTCCGGCGCCGCAGATCCGATAGCCGGCGGTGCGGTTGTCGGCGGACCATACCGCCTTGGTCGGCGCGAACGTCCCGGTCTGGAAGCGCTTATAGGAATTGATATAAGGGGCCAGGAAATAGACGATCTCATTCGAATAGGTCAGGAGCCCGGCCAGATAGTGCCGCATCATGTCGGACATGCCATGCTCGGCGGCAGGATCGAAGAACAGTGGCTCGCCGTCAGCACCCCGCAGCGATTGATGGATGTGGCTGGAGCTGCCCGCATGATCGTTGCTCCATTTGGCCATAAAGGTGAGGGCCCGGCCTTTGGCCCAGGCGATTTCCTTCACGCCGTTCTTCAAGATCGCATGCCGGTCGGCCATGGTCAGGGCATCGGCAAAGCGGATGTTGATTTCCACCTGCCCCGCATCGGCTTCGCCCTTCGAACTCTCGACAGGAATATCCGCCCCTTCGAGACCCAGGCGGATTGCCCGCATTACGTCTTCTTCCTTGGTCGTTTGGAAGATGTGGTAGTCTTCATTGTAGGAGCTGGTCGTACGGAGTGTGCGATAATCGCCGTCGTCGGCGTCCTCGAAGGAGTTTTTAAACAGAAAGAACTCGAGTTCGGACGCCATCATCGCCGTCAGGTCCATGGCTTCCAGGCGGGCCACTTGCCGCTTCAGGACGTTGCGCGGCGCGTGCGGTACAGGGTCATGTCCATGATGATCGAGCACGTCGCAAAGCACGAGGGCGGTGCCTTCGAGCCACGGTATGCGGCGCAAGGTCGAGAGATCGGGCTTGATAACATAGTCGCCATACCCTTTGGCCCAGCTGGTTGCGTCATAGCCCTCAACCGGGATCATCTCCATATCGGTGGCGATCAGATAGTTGCAGCCATGGGTCTCTTCATGGGCGGCGTCCAGGAAGTATTCGGCCTGAAAGCGCTTGCCCATCAGCCGTCCCTGCATATCGGTCTGGGCCGCCAGCACCGTATCGATGGCGCGCTCATCAATCGCGGCCTTGAGCTCTTCGAACGTCAATTTTCCTGCCAAGACTATCCGCTCCGTCTTCGCTGCCTGCCTTGAAAGCTGTATGCTTCGATGATGCTCACGCCACTTGCAAACAAAACCTATCGCCATCTTTTCGCGGCCCAGGTCGTCGCCCTCTTCGGCACCGGCCTTACCACCGTGGCACTGAGCCTTCTCGCCTATCAGCTTGCCGGCGGCGATGCCGGGATCGTCCTCGGAACCGCGCTGGCGCTCAAAATGGTGGCCTACGTGCTGATCGCCCCTGCGGTCGGCGCCTTCGCCCATCGGCTGCCGCGTCGCGGGCTCCTGGTGTGTCTCGACATTCTCCGGGCCTTATTGGTGCTGTGTCTGCCCTTCGTAACATCGATCTGGCAGATCTATGTGCTGATCGTTCTCCTCAATTCATGCTCGGCGGCTTTCACGCCTGTTTTCCAGGGCACGATCCCGGACATCCTCGAGGACGAAGCGACCTATACGCGAGCACTCTCATTGTCGCGTCTCGCCTATGATCTGGAGAACCTGCTGAGCCCAACGGCTGCGGCACTTGCATTGCTCCTGATCAGCTTCGACGGACTGTTCGCTCTCAACGCTATCGCCTTCGTGCTGTCGGCAGCGCTCGTGGTCTCGGTGACGCTGCCGTCCGCAACACCGCCGGAGCGAACCGGCGGCATCATCGAAAGCCTCGGCTTCGGGCTCAAGATCATGGTGCGGACGCCGCGCCTGCGCGCTCTGCTGGCGCTCAATCTGGCCGTGGCTTCGGCTGGCGCCATGACCATCGTCAACACCGTCGTTCTGGTGCGTGAAAGGCTGCAGGGCTCAGAGACCGATACCGCGATCGCATTTGCGGCAGCGGGTCTCGGTTCGATGGTCGTCGCACTATCGTTGCCGCGTGTGCTCGACCGCCTGCCCGACCGCCCGGTGATGCTTTCGGGCGGTTTGCTGCTGGCCGCAGCCCTGGCTCTAGGCACGGCAGAGCCGAACTTTTTCGGCACGCTTCATATCTGGTTTCTCTTGGGCGCCGGGGCTTCGGTCATTCAGCTTCCGGCCGGGCGGTTGCTGCGCCGCTCGTCCCATGAAGGGGATCGCTCGGCACTGTTCTCGGCGCAATTCGCCCTGTCGCATCTATGCTGGCTCGCGACCTATCCTCTGGCGGGATGGGCCGGCGCCATGCTCGGCCTCGATGCAACCTTCGTGATCCTCGCAGGCTTGTGCCTCGTCGCGACGATTACCGCGATGCGGCTTTGGCCGATTGGAGACCCTGTGGTCCTGGAACACGAGCACGAGGCATTCCGGCACACTCACCTGCATGTTCATGATGCGCATCACCCCCACGAGCATGAGGGCTGGGAGGGACCGGAGCCGCATCGCCACCCGCACCCGCACCGGCCGATCCGCCACCGGCATCCCCTGGTCGTCGACCTCCATCATCCGACCTGGCCGAGGGGCTGACGGCATGACGACAAGAGGATGCAATCAAGGACAGACCATGACCATGCGTGACCGCCCTACCACCCCTCAATTCCGTCGAAGCCGGATTTGGCTGATTGTGGCATTGATTTGCGCCGGTGCTTTCGGCCTCGCGGCCCAGGCCGACGAGATCGGGGAGGTGTCGACCGTGTTCAAGTGGCTGGGCGCCAATCATAAGATCGTCGTCGAGGCTTTCGACGATCCTGCCGTGGCAGGCGTCTCCTGCTTTCTGTCGCGGGCCAAGACGGGTGGCATCAAAGGGTCGCTCGGCCTCGCCGAGGATACATCGGACGCCTCGATCGCCTGCCGTCAGACCGGCCCTATTGCCATCAATGAGGAACTCGAAGCAGGGGACAGGGTGTTTCGCGAACGCACCTCCATTCTCTTCAAAACCCTACAGGTCGTCAGGTTTTACGACGAGAAACGGAATACGCTGGTCTATCTCTCCTACTCGGATAAGTTCATCGAGGGTTCGCCCAAGAACTCGATCTCCGCGGTCGTCATCCGACCCTGGGACGAATAGAATCGACGCCGCGGCGCGCCGGGGGCGCTCGAAAGGGAGGCAAAGGCCTTGGTGAATTGGAGAGGACGGGCGCCGAGCCGCAATGTCGAAGACCGGCGGGGCAGCTCTGGCGGGATCGGTGGGGCTGGCTTCGGCCGGGCCGGCATGGGTCGGGGCGGAACGCTGCCGTTCTTTTTGATACGGCTGATCCTCAACAAGTTCGGGATTGCCGGCATCGCCATCCTCGCCGGCGGCTATTTCCTGCTCCAGGCGGTGGGGTTGGATCCGATGGGCATGGTTGAGCCGCCCGGCCCGCAAACGCAGCAGACAACGTCCGAAAGCAACGAGCAGTTCGCTTTTGCCAGCGTCATGCTGGCCGAGACCGAAAATGTCTGGGGCCAGATCTTCGAGGCATCGGGCGAGCGCTACCCACAACCGACGCTTGTCGTGTTCAGTGGCCAGACCCGCTCGGGTTGCGGAGGGGCCAGTTCCGCTTCAGGCCCGTTCTATTGTCCGGCCGACCGGAAACTGTATCTCGACACCAGCTTCTTCGACGAACTCGCGGAACGCTTCGGCGCCCCTGGCGACTTTGCTTCAGCCTACGTCATTGCGCATGAGGTCGGCCATCACGTGCAGAACCTTACTGGCACTCTCTCGGAGGTCCAACAGCAGCAGCGCAGTCTTGGAGAGGCGGAAGCGAATGCGTTGCAGGTCCGCGTCGAACTACAGGCCGACTGCTATGCCGGGGTGTGGGCGCATTATGCTGATCGTACCGCCGGGCTGCTCGAGGAAGGCGATATTGCCGAGGGGCTCGACGCGGCGGCCGCGATCGGCGACGACCGCCTGCAAAGGAATGCCGGGCGCCGGGTCGACCCCGATTCCTTTACGCACGGCACCTCGGCGCAGCGCCAGGAATGGTTCATGAACGGCTATCGAGGAGGCAATCCGGGCGACTGCGACACATTCTCAAATAGCCTCTGAAGGCTTTTGCAGTGCGGCGACGATTGCGTCGAGACCGTCGGTCAGGGCGGCGGGACCGGGCTGGAGAATGAGGGGGGATTTGATCTCGTGGATGCGTCGATGGGCGATGGCAGGGATCGCCGACCAGCCGGACCTTGAGGCGATACGATCGGAGCGGACCTTCTTGCCGCACCATGATGCGAGGATGATGTCCGGCCGTGCTGCGATTACCGCCTCGGGGCGGACGATGCGATCCTTGGCCGCCTTCCGGGTGCGCAACTCCCGGAAGACATCGATGCCGCCCGCGATTTCGATGAGCTCCGAAACCCAGCCGATGCCGGAGATCAAGGGCTCGTCCCACTCCTCGAAATAAATCCGCGGCCGCGGACCGCCTGCTGAGTTGCAGCGAATCGTATCGAGCCGGTCCTCGAGCGATACCGCCAGCGCCTCGGCCTTCTCGCTCGCATTGACCAAAGCACCAAGGGTGCGGATCATCGCGAAGATGCCTTGGAGGTCGCGCTGATTGAAGGCGTGAACCGCAACACCTTCGTGGATCAGGGCGGCGGCGATGTCCGCCTGGAGATCGGAGTATGTCAGTACAAGATCCGGTTCGAGCGCCAGGATTTTCGGGATATCCGCCGAGATGAAAGCGGACACACGCGGCTTGTCGCGGCGGACTTCGGGCGGCCGTACGGCATAGCCCGAGACGCCGACCATGCGGTGTTGCTCGCCCAAGAGATAAAGCGTTTCGACGGTTTCCTCGGTCAGGCAGACGATCCGCTCGGGTGGGTAGTGTTTCATGCAGCAGCCTGTTCGGAGATGCCGAATTCATCGAGCAAGATAGCGATCAGGGCCGTGGCGGATGGCTTTTCCTCGCCTGCCTCCAACAGAATAAAGTCGTGGATGGGAAGGCGCGGCAGGTTCTCCGATTGAGTCAACGCGTTCGCGACGGGATCGAAGTGCCGTGCCGCCAGAATGCCCACGCCGACACCGGCGGCAATGGCGGAGCGGACTGCGGTAGTGCTCGAGCATTCGAGGACAGGGAACTAATCGATCCCGGCATTGCCCAGAGCCTGCGTGGCGGCGGCCCAATAGTCGCAGGGTTTGCCGAAGCTGACGATCGGCAATGGTCTGAGCGCGTCGACCATGGCCTCGCGCTGAAGCTCCCAAGGTGGTTGCTCGCGCCAAAGCACCCGCTGAGCACCCAAACCGCTATGCTGCTGGACGATCGCCGTATCCAGCTCGCCTTCGAGAAACCGCCATTTGAGGCTCGGGCTGGTATCGACGACGACTTCAAGACGGACCTCAGGGTGGACGCGCCGGAACCGCGCCAGCGAGACCGCCAGTCGCTCGGCGATAACATCATCGGCACATCCGAGGCGGACCCGACCCTTGAGATCCGATTGCCGAAGGCGATCGACCGCCTCGTCATGCACCAGCAGGATACGTTCGGCATCGGCATGAAAGTCATTCAATATGTTTCTAAGCGATGATCGACTAGCCTGCAATCGAACAGCAGTGGAACGATTTCATGAATGACGGCGGCGATGACAAATCTCATACCGACGAGTTGATGCCGGTCGTTGAAGCCAACCGCGAGCCACCCCGGCCCCGGAGCCGACAGATCGACGAAGAGCCGGCCATCAGCGTGGCGCCAGACGAATGTCATGCGCTCCGCCTGCAGAGAACGTTCTTTGGTTGCGGCGATTGCCGGCTTTGGTGGCGCCAAGACCGCCAAGGTGATGCCGCCGATGAATGCCCTTCGGCTCATGGGTTGGCTCCCGCTCTTGAATGCCCTATTAATCAAGTAACCTGACATTACTCATGGTGACGATCATTGTCAAGCTACTTGACTCATGAATGAGCCGAAAACACCGCTGATCGACCATATCGGCTGGCGCCTATGGCATGCGGCGATGGTCTGGAAGGCTCGGTATACAGAGGAAATGGTCAAGGCCGGCCACGGCTGGTACGCCGAAGCGCGCTCCAACATCATCCCTCATATCGCGGCCGACGGCACCAAGCAGTCCGAGATCGTCCGTGAGATGGGGCTGACCAAACAGGCGGTTCAACAATTGGTCGATGATCTCGAGCTTGAAGGCGTGGTGACGCGTGTGCCGGATCCGAATGACCGTCGCGGCAAGCTCGTTATGTTCACCGAAAAAGGTCGGCGGGCGCAGCGTGATGCAGTCCTGGTGAAGCGCAAGGTCGAAAGCGAGTTTCGCAAGAAGCTGGGCCACGAGGATTTTGGTCGTTTATTCAGACTTCTTCACGATCTGGCACCGGATTAGCGTTTCACTCTGCCGCACTGGGACCAATGGTCTGTAACGCCGTTCGTCGTGCCGTCATGCCTTGCGGCGATAGCAGAAGACATCAGGCACGCGCGCCATTCCTACCCGCTCGTAGAAGCCGGCCGCCTCCGGCACCGATGCCAGCGTCAGGCTGACCCGAGGGCCGAGTTGTAGCTTCGTCTCGTCGAGAAGTCGCTTGCCGATACCAAGGCCCTTCGCGGAAGCGACGACGGCGAGTTCGGAAAGGTAGCAGACCCAGGCAAAATCCGTGACGCACCGCGCAATACCGACGAGCGGTCGGCCGTGACGATCCGATCTTGCCGTCATGATCAGATCGGCATTTGCCAGCATCTGTTCCAGCCGCGCTTCATCATCGATCGGACGGATTGCGCCAAGACCAGACTCGACCAGCACCCGCCGAAACTCCGTGACGCTCAAATCCGGCTCGCGTGCGTAGAGGATGCGCTCTTTCAAGGTTGAGCATTCCCAAGGTTCTGGCTTCGGAGAAATATTTCTAAGTGGCCACGGATGAACCCGCTCAAAGGCTCGTCAGGGGAGAAGCCCCAGAGCAGAAGGGCACCTTGCCATTGTGCAATCATCAGGGTGCCGATCCCAAAAGGGGCGTGTTGTGTCTGCACGAAGCATGCCTCGATCTGTTCGGCGAGAGATGTGACCCAGGCAGCGCCCCGCGCTCGAAACTCCGAATCACGCAGATCCTCCCGCAACAGGTGAAGCTTGTCGGCGTAGCTTTCGATATCGCCATAGTCTTCCGAAAGCCGGCTGAGAATGGCGACGGCACCTTCGGGTGACTTCGGTTCCTCTCGGGCGATCCGGCGAGTCCGGTTCTCGAGACCTTCCCAGGCGTGCACCATTGCCGCCCGAACCAGATCCTGCTTCGTGCCGAACCGCTGCACCAGCGTCGATCCGGACAATCCACTCCGCTTGGCAAGGGCAGCGAAGGTCAGACCCTCCGCACCCTTTTGTTCCATGATCGCCAACGCGCATTCGAAGATTTCCTCGTTAGATATTTTTCGGGGCCGAGGCATCTTCACAATTCATAATAAACGAATAATTGTTTATAAATGTAGTCCACATTCTCACACAAGAGCGATCTGAGATCGGGGAGCCACAATGGACCTTGCGGGAAAAGTGGCGCTGGTCGCCGGCGCAACACGCGGTGCGGGGCGAGGCATTGCTGCCGAATTGGGGGCGGCAGGCGCCACGGTCTATGTCACGGGACGAACCACACGGGATCGGATGTCGGAGTACAAGCGGCTGGAAACGATCGAGGACACGGCGGAATTGGTAACCGGGCTCGGCGGCCACGGCATTGCGATCCGCGTCGATCACCTGATCGGCGAAGAGGTACGCGATCTCATCGCCCGCATCCGCGACGAGCAAGGCAGGCTGGACATCCTCGTCAACGACATCTGGGGCGGCGAGACCCTCAAGGAATGGAACAAGCCGGTATGGGAACACAATCTTGAGAACGGCCTGCGCCTGTTGCGGCTAGCGATCGAGACGCACTTCATCACCGCGCACTACGCATTGCCTTTGCTGATCGAGCGTCCGGGCGGATTCTTGGTCGAGGTCACCGACGGCACGGCGAACTACAATGCCACGCATTATCGCATCAATCCGTTCTATGATCTGGCCAAGGTTGCGGTGAACCGGATGGCCTGGGCGCACGCCCAGGACCTTCAAGCCTATGGCTGCACCGCCATATCGATTACGCCGGGTTGGCTGCGCTCGGAGATGATGCTGGAGGCGTTCGGTGTGACCGAAGAGAACTGGCGCGACGCGACCGCCAAGGTGCCGCATTTCGTGATTTCCGAAACGCCGCGCTTCGTCGGCCGTGCCGTGGCAGCCATCGCCGCCGATCCGGACCGGGCGCGTTGGAACGGCCAATCAGCGTCAAGCGGCGAGCTTGCCGGGCACTATGGCTTCACCGATCTCGACGGCTCCTGCCCGGATGCCTGGCGATATGTCGTCGAGGTCCAGGAAGCGGGCCTGCCGGCAGATGCCACGGGCTACAGGTAGGCCGTTCGGCCACAACATTTAGCGCTCCCAATCTTCGACAAGTAACCCGTTGATCCGCTCGAATTCTCGGATGTTGTGAGTGAT
>JBGSYN010000090.1:0-4923 GCA_041750975.1 Geminicoccaceae bacterium
TTCTAGGGAGCGGGCGCCAGCCTCCATGAGCGTTCGGCGCAGTCGGGGGTCCTAGACCTCCGCCGGCGTCGCCGCGCTTGGCTTCCGATAACGCTCAGCCCTGGCGGCACTTCATCCGCGGGTTGCGCTTGTTGATGACAAAGGTGCGGCCTTTGCGCCGGATGATGCGGCAATTTTTGTCGCGCACCTTCGCCTGCTTCAGTGAGTTACGAATCTTCATGGAATCCTCGAGCGGCTTGGTTGAGGCTTTTCCTCGCCGGAAAAGCCGGGCCTATTTGCCCTTGCGCTTAAAGCTTTGGAAGCGGCGGTTGAACTTCTCGACCTGACCGCGCTCGCGGACCTGCATGGCGCCACCGGTCCAGGCCGGATGCGAGATCGGATCGACGTCGAGCGTGATCGTGTCGCCTTCCTTGCCATAGGTGCTTTTGGTCTTATAGGTCGTGCCGTCCGTCATCACCACGTTGATCTCGTGGTAATCCGGGTGAATATCCTTTTTCACGGAAACTTTCCTCAAGCTTGGAGCGGCGTTATATAGCCGCGGGCACGGCGTCTGACAACACCTGAGCGACGGCCGCTGCGTAGAGAATTTCATCGGGGCAGCACCATGGGCGTCGAAAGGCGGCGCCGTTCACCGACAAGGGAGCAGCAGGCATGGCTCGAGGCGGCTCGGCCGGAACCGCCAGTTTTCGCGACGACAGCCGTGGCAGGAGCCGCGATCTGCGCCAATTGCGGCGCCTTGCTGTTTATCTCATGCCCTATCGCCTGCGGGTGGCGGGGGCGCTGCTCGCCCTTTTCCTCGCGGCAGCAGCGGTGCTGTCGCTCGGGATCGGCCTGCGCTATCTGATCGACGGCGGCTTCGGCGACGGCCGGCCGGAGGCCCTCAATCACGCCCTGGCGGCCGTGGCCGTCGTCATCGCCGTCCTGGCCGTCTCCACCTATCTGCGCTCCTATCTCGTCACCTGGCTCGGCGAGCGCGTGGTCGCCGATCTTCGCACGCAGATCTTCGGCCATGTCGTCAAGCTCTCGCCCGGGTTCTTCGAACTGACCCGGACCGGCGAGGTGTTGTCCCGGTTGACCACCGACACCAGCGTCATCCAGACGGTGATCGGCGCCAGCGTCACCCAGGCCTTGCGCAATATCCTGCTGCTCTTTGGCGGCACCGCCCTTTTGCTGGTGACCAACCCCAAGCTCACCGGCCTCGTGCTGCTGGTGGTCCCCGCCGTGGTGCTGCCGATCGTCGTCTTCGGCCGCAAGGTGCGGAAACTGTCGCGCGAAGCTCAGGACCGCATTGCCGATGTCAGCGGCTGTGCCGAGGAGGCGTTGAGCGCCATCCGCACGGTTCAGGCCAACGCCCAGGAAGAGCGCGAGGCGGTGCAATTGGCGGCACGCAGCGAAAGCGCCTTTCGCACCGCGGCAGCCCGGGCCCAGGCGCGGGCACTGCTCGCTGCGATCGTCATCACCCTGGTCTTCGGCGCCCTCGTCTTCGTTTTATGGATCGGCGGCTATGACGTGCTGGCGGGACGGATCAGTGCGGGCGAACTCTCCTCCTTCGTCTTCTTCGCCACCATCACCGCCACCGCCATCGGCGGGCTCAGCGATATCGTGGGCGATCTGCAGCGTGCGGCCGGAGCCACGGAACGCCTGTTCGAACTCCTCGACAGTACCACTCAGATCAAAATCGCGGCGAGCCCCAGAGCTTTGCCGGAGCGGCTCGACGGTGCCGTGCGTTTCGTGGATGTGCGCTTTGCGTATCCGGCCTATCCGGAACGCCCCGTCCTCGAAGGCTTCGACCTCAGCGTCGAGCCGGGCGAAAGGATCGCCCTGGTCGGCCCGTCGGGCGCCGGCAAGACCAGCGTCTTTCAATTGTTGCTGCGGTTCTATGACCCCGAGGCCGGCAGGATCACGCTCGACGGTGTTGCGATCGACCAGCTCGATCCCAGGGCCTATCGCAGCCGTCTCGCCTTGGTCCCGCAAGAGCCCGTGATCTTCTCCGCCAATGCCTGGGACAATATCCGTTATGGGCGCCCCGAGGCCGACGACGCCCTGGTTCTGGCAGCAGCCGAAGCGGCCGCCGCCCGCGAGTTCCTGGAAGCCCTGCCCGACGGCTTCAACACCTTTCTCGGCGAGAAAGGGGTGCGGCTCTCCGGCGGCCAGCGGCAGCGGCTCGCCATCGCCCGGGCGATCCTGCGCGATCCGGCCTTGTTGTTGCTGGACGAGGCGACCAGCGCCCTCGATGCCGAGAGCGAGCGTCAGGTCCAGGAGGCGCTCGCCCGGCTGATGCGCAGCCGCACCAGTATCGTCATCGCGCATCGCCTCGCCACCGTGCTTGAGGCCGATCGCATCCTGGTGATGGATCGGGGCCGCATCGTCGATCAGGGCTGCCACGGCGATCTGGTGCAACGCGGCGGACTTTATGCACGCCTCGCCCGACTGCAGTTCCGGACCGCCGAGGCAGCCTGACGGCAAGCATCGCCCTTTGCGGCACATCGATATGGCAAGCGAACATTAACTGTTAGCCGTTACCCTCCGCTGGTGCTGCCCCGGGAATGCCGGGTGGGCAGTCTAGCGTGAGAGATGCATGCGGCTCCTCCTGGTCGATCGTGATGTCGAGTTTCAGGCGATCTGCGAGAAAGCGGTCGGCCATGGAACCTGTCCGATCGAACTCCTGATCGAGGAGACGCCCGATCGCGGGCTCCGGCAGATGCGGCAGGCCGAGGCCGACATCGTCCTTTTGGATTTCGAGACGGTGCGGTGCGATCAGCCGAGCCAGTCGATCCGGCAATTCGTCGAGCGCGCCGACCGGACGCCGATCGTCCTGCTGCTCGATCCGGCACTCGCTGCCGAGATCGATGATTTCCGGGGCCTCGGCGTCGCCGACTGCATCGTCAAGTCGAGGCCGCTCCATCTCCATCTTCTGCCGCATCTGCTGCGGTTGATTGCGGCCCACGCCAACCGGCAGGGTCAGGGGCTGCGGCTCAGCCGCGAGCAGCGCGAGATCGCCTATGTGTTCTCGGCCGTAATGGGGGTCATCGGCGATGCGATCGTCATCACCGATCACCGGGGCCGGCTGCTGCGCGCCAGCAGTGCCGCGAAAACCATGATCGGTGGGGGCGGGGTCGACATCCTCGGCGAGACGATCGACCGGCTGCTCGGCTCGAACGAGGGCCCCAAGATCGCTCCCCGACTGGCCGCACTGGAGCCGCAGGCGGGTCTCACCATCGCCAATCTCCGAGCGCTCCATGCGCCCGGCGAGGCCGCTCGTTTTCGTTGCAGGATCCGTGCGTTTGCGGCGGATGCGGGCGAATCCTTGTGCATTGTAGTCATCGAACGGGCCGAGCCCGCGCCGCCTGGAACCGCCCTGGATGCGCAGGCCGAAGTCGAGTTGGACAGCATTCCCCAACCGCTCGCCGAACGGCTCGTCGGGATGATCGGCCGGATCGGCGCCGAAGACGCCTGTCTCAGTCCCGAACTCTGGCATCTGCGACTTGAAGGCGTCGAGGCGGCGAGACGATCCCTCGGCAGCCGCTTTGCCGATCTCGAGAAAGTCGCCTTTGAGGTCGTCGAGGCGACGCTCCGCGCCGAACTCACGGGCGAGGATGCATTCGGCCGGGACCGTCACGGTGACATCATCGTCCATCTGCCGCCCAAGACCGGCGTCAATCATCTGCGCCGGGCGGCGGCGGCCATCACGGCCGCCCAACGCGCCGTGCTCACGGCAAGCGGAATCGATTTGGCCGCCCTGGACGCCGACTGCCCGCTGCCGCAGAGCACGCGGCAGGAGCTTGCGCGTATTGCCGTCAACCGATGCGTCCTGCCGCTGAAGCCGCTTGGCACATTGAGCGAGGATCAGGCGACGAACGAGGTCGGCGAGGCGCTGACAGATCTTATCAAGTCGGTACCGGCAGAGGCGCAGGACCTACTGCGAACGCTCGCCATGGATATGCGGAGCGATCTCGCCATGGTCCAGGCCCGGACCGGCGAGCCGTCTTCCCTGCAGATGATCGCCCCGAACGTCGAGGCACGCGAACGGATCAGGGAAGTCAGGCGGCTGGGCCGGGAAGTGCCGGAATTGCTGCACCAGCTGAACCTGTTGATGCTTAGTCAGGCCGCGGCGGTCACGCTCGAGGACATGAGCGGTGACGGGACGCTGACCGTCGTCGATCTGGATATCGAGGGCCTGACGCATCGGCGTCTCGCCGATGGTCTGCTCGAGTTCGCCTTAGGCCTGCCCGATGTGTTCAAGCAGAACCTCATCATCAGTCTCGGCCGGCTGCCGCCCGGATTCTTCCTGCCCCGCATCCAGGAAATATCGGTGCGGCTCGCGGCGTGCTCGGCGTTTCGCGCGCTCGAGATAGCGGATCTTCGGGCCGAATTGCCGGAATTGGAGAATGCGAGGATTCCGCTCTTCATCGTGCCCTACAAACAGGTCGAGGGGCAACTCCGGACCCAGGCCAATCTTCTCGCCAAATTCATCAAGCGAGCCCACGACCAGCGCGCCCGCGTCCTCGTGCGCGGCCTTTCCCGCCAGCTTTCCTGGCGCCTCCGCGAAGAGACGGAGGTCGATCTGGTCTGCCGCGCATAGGCGCCCGGGACATAGGCCCAATGGATGTGGGCGCAGGGGACGTGGCGCAATGGACATGGGCGCAGGGGACATGGCGAGACGAATGAAGGTCAGATTGTTTAGCACCACCGGGTGAAATCGCGTCTTCAAGCCCGTAAGATGCCACTCATGGCCACCGCCGACGTTTTTTTCTCGCAGGATATTGGTCCGGCTTCTGACGGTTGGGCACCTCGAAATACCTCGCCTTTGGAACCGGATTTTGATTCAATTGCCTCGGTGATTTGCGCGGAGGCAGGCGATGCGGGGACAGGCCGGGTTTTGGGAGATTGACGAGCGCTATGCGCGGCTGAGCGAGGTCGGCG
>JBGSYN010000091.1:0-3141 GCA_041750975.1 Geminicoccaceae bacterium
CGATTTTTCCGTGGACACGTTTTCTGCACATTTCATGCGATCGATCTGAGGAATTACTTTTGGATCTGGTCTTGGCGGAGCGACGCCTGGGGTTTTCAGATTTATGACACAAGGATTCCGTCTTGCAGAAGCCGGGATACGTCGCGCGCGGGGGGGTCACCGAACAGCCGACGATATTCGCGGCTGAACTGCGATGGGCTGTCATATCCGACCGTGAAGCCCGCGCTCGCCGCAATTTCTCTCTGGAAGGTCTTCAGGCGCCATGCTTCCTGTAGGCGCAGGCGCTTTTGATATTGCAAAGGGCTCATCAGGGTGACCGATTTGAAATGGTGATGCAGTGCCGAGATACCGATCCGGGCTTCGGCAGCGAGGTCCGCCATGTCGAATGGCGCTCGGAAATTTTCCTTCAGCAACGCTATGGCGCGCGCGACCTCCCGGCTCTGACCGGGTCCGAAAGCAAGGCGGTGCAAATGATCCGCATGCGGCCCCCCGAAGCCGTCGCCGCATGACCTCCGGCGGTCCTTCTGAAGCATTTGCCTTGCGTCGGCAGACCCGTCGGTGTCCTTCGAACGATCTACGCGAATCGGGCCTACCTATTCGTCGTCTCTTCTGATCATCCAGCTGCGCAATCTGAACGGCAGAAAGCGCCGGTCCGGCGGGCCGACACGCCGCTCGAGGAGATCCACCTCGTCACCGAGGCGCCAGCCCTCGGGCAGGGTTATCTCGACGCTGCCGCGCGCGCCGGCGGGTTCGTAGGCCCGCAACACCAGGGCATCACCATTCTCGGCGGATTTGAGGGCGCTCAGGCCCAGCGTCATGCCATCCATGCCTACCGCCGACCAGACGATGTCCTTGTCGGCCGACACGGGACGGCAAAGCAGCGGCCGATTGAGGTCCTCCGCCTCGGCGAGGACGCCGCCGGATAGCCAGTCGCCGCCATGGGGGAAGAGCGCGTAGGTGAAGCTCTGCCGCCCCTCGTCGGCGAGCGGATCGGGAAAGACCGGCGAACGGAGCAGGCTGAGGCCGAGTTCATTGCCGCGTGCATGATGGCCATACTTGCCGTCGTTGAGCAGCGCCACGCCGTAGCCATGTTCGGAGAGATCGGCGAAGCGGTGTGCCGCAACCTCGAATCGCGCCGCATCCCAGGACGTGTTGCGATGGGTCGGACGCCGGATTACGCCATGGGCGCACTCGTATGTCGCATGGTCCGAGCGAATGGCGAGCGGAAACCGCGCCTTCAAGAGAATCCGGCGCTCATGCCAGTCGATCTCGGTCTTGATCTCGAGCCGGGCCGAATGGGCCCAGAGCCGCAACGTCTGAACGATCTCGCTGTCGCGAAACCGGCGGCGGATGCGAATGGCGGCGCGATGCGGACCACGTTCGACCACCTCGATACCGCTCGCCACGATCTCCTCGCCCTGCTGCGCATAGCTCTCCTCGATGTCCCAGGCGTCCCAACTCCGGGGCTTGTCGACATAGGCCCAGACCTGGTTACCACGATCGGCCAGAACCTCGCGTCCGGCGCGCTTGTCGTAGACGCTGGCAAGCGTGCCGTCCGTGTCGATTTCCACGCGGATATCGGCATTTTCCAGACACCGATGCTCGACGGTAAGGCCCGGACGCGGCTGGTCATCGACAATGACAACCGCGGAGAGGCCCGGAATCAGGCGCTTGCCGGCAAGCACGGTGCCGCCCTCGACCTCCTGGCCGCCCGGCAGCGGGTCCGGGGATTCGAGCCTGAGCGGCCGCGGCGAAAGGTCGGGATTGACGACGAGGACACCAGGCTTGTCGCCGGGTGCCGCGACATGGGCGGCGATCGAAGCGAGGCGTTCCTGGGATCCGCGTTCGCCCGCCGCAACGACGGCAGCCAATTCCGCTTCCGTCCGCTCGTACACCTCGCGAATGCTCGTTCCGGGCAGGATGTCGTGAAACTGGTTGCGGAGCACGATCCGCCATTGATCCTCGAGCGATCCGGCGACCGGCTCACCGAGCAGTGTCGCCATGCTTGAGAGGGTCTCCGCCGTGATCAGCGCGCGCTCGGCCCGGCGGTTGAGGAATTTGGTGCGTCCTTGGGTGGTCAGGGTGCCGCGATGCAGTTCGAGATACATCTCGCCGACCCAGACCGGCAGTTCCGGATCGTCCTCGACCGCGTCTCGAACCTCGGCGAACCAATCGGCGACGGCGACCGGACGCAGCTTTGGGATCACCGGGAACTCGGCGAACTGTCGCTGGCGCTCGAGCATCTCCTCGGTGGGCCCGCCGCCGCCATCGCCGTAGCCGAAGGCCAGAAGACTCTCGGGATGGAGATGCTTGCCGCGGAAATTGCGCCAGGTCTCGATCACGGCGCGCGGACCGATCTTGGCGTTGTAGCCGCCGACCGGGTTGTTGAACGTGTGAGCGAGCACGCGGCTGCCATCAAGTCCCTCCCACCAGAAGAGATCGAAGGGCATCGTGTTCGTCTCCGACCAGTTGACCTTGATCGTGAAGAAGCCGGTAACACCCGCCTGCGACAATAGCTGGGGCAGTGCGGGCGAGAACCCGAAGCAATCGGGCAGCCAGCAGACCGTATGATAGCTGCCGAAGGTCTTCTCGAAATAACGCTGGCCGTAGAGCAGCTGGCGAACAAAGGATTCACCGGTCGGCATATTGGTATCGGGCTCGACCCACATGGCGCCGGTCGGCTCCCACTGGCCGGATGCCGCCTTCTCCTTGATGCGCTCGAACAGCGCCGGATCGTCCTCCTCCAAAAATGCATAGAGTTGGGCGGTCGACTGGTTGAAGCGAAAGCCGGGATATCGCTCCATCAGGCCGACTGCGGTATGGAACGTCCGGTTGGCCTTGCGCCGTGTCTCCTCGAGCGGCCACAGCCAGGCGAGATCGATATGGGCGTGACCGGTCAGGGCAAGGGCGCCGTTCTGCGGATATCGCTCCCGAAGCTGTCGCAGCCGCTCGCGGAGATAATCAGCTGCGATCGACACCGCGGCCCGTTGCCCGTCGTCGAGACCCGCAGGTGCTAAATGGAGCCCCGGCGGCAGCTGCCATACCCGCTGCGACTCGGCACCCGGCGCGACACGGGCGAGATGGGCGGGGGTAGCCGTCGGCCAGTCGAGCCGGGCCAGCGCCGCCTCGGCCGCCGACAGC
>JBGSYN010000092.1:0-81363 GCA_041750975.1 Geminicoccaceae bacterium
GCCTGACCGTTGGGCATCGACATGCCCTGGAAGAATGCGCCGAAAGACATCGGCCCGAACAGCGCAAGCGCAGTCCAATTGCCGCCAATCGCGAGCACGAGCGTGACGATCGCGGCGGTCAGGGAGCCGGCACTGCCGACCAGTATCATGCGATCCGAGCCGAAACGAAGGGTGAGCCGCGCCGCCGCGAAATTACCCATGATGAAGCTGGCGGAAACCAGCATGAAATAGAGTCCATAGGAACTCGGCGAATGCCCGTAGCTCTGAATGATCAGATAGGGAGCACCTGCCAGAAACGCGAAGAATACCGACATCGAAAAGGCGCCTTGGAGGCAATAGGCGACATAGGCACGCGAGCCCAGCAAGGTTCGAAACGAGCCCAGCATGGTCGCCAATCCGCCGCCGCCCGGTCCGATCGAGGGTGCTGTCTCCTCGAGGTCCTTGGCGACGAACATCAGAATGAGGACGCCCAGAATGCCGCCCAAGACGAAGATCGCGCGCCAATCGAAAACGTCGATCAGCACGCCGCCAACGACCGGCGCGAACATCGGGGCGACCACCATGCCCATAGTGACGTAGGCGATCATCTGAGCCGCGCGGTCGCGATCGAACAGGTCCCGGATGATGGCACGCGATAGAACGATCCCGGCGCATCCCCCTGCCGCCTGAACGACGCGGCCCGCGATCAGCCAATGGATCGTCGGTGCCAGAATACAAATAACACTGCCAATCACGTAAATGAGCAGTCCCCCGAGAATCGCCGGGCGACGGCCGAAACGATCGGATACGGGTCCATAGACCAGGGTCGAGAACGCGATCGCGAAGGCGGAAACGCTGAAGACGAGCTGCGTCGTGCCGGTCGAGATTGCGAAGTGACGCTGAATGAG
Organism: Geminicoccaceae bacterium; assembly: GCA_041750975.1. Taxonomy (GTDB): domain Bacteria; phylum Pseudomonadota; class Alphaproteobacteria; order Geminicoccales; family Geminicoccaceae; genus JBGSYN01. Next base: position 888 of record JBGSYN010000092.1, read on the forward strand.
CGGCAACGCCGGCATGACGATCTGCATCGCCAGAGGACCGAGTGCCGTAGCAGCGCACAACACGACGACAAGGCGAATGGGGAAGTCTTCTCGCGTTGACGCCAAGGAGGTTGAAGCCACGACGGGTATCCTGTTCTGGAGACCGGACGGCGCAGGGAGCCGCCAGCCGACACTGCAATGATCGAGTATACGGTCGCCGAGCGCAAACCGTTTCCACCAACGTCAATAATACACACAAATAATTTGTTTATTTTTCTTATTTACGTTGGATCTTGAGCAATTATGTTCATCTACGCAAGGTGATGTGGAGAACCGTCGATGACCGAGCCTTACGCACGAGAAACGGACGAAATCGAAAGACTGCTCAGCGCCGTCGGGGATCTCGACGGCATCGGATTGTTGGATCGACTGCTCAATGGCCCCCTGGCCAACCGTACGGCCCTGGTGTCGTCCTTCGGCGCAGAGAGCATCGTCCTTCTCGACATGGTCGCCACCGTCGACGCCGAGACCCCGGTTATTTTCCTGCAGACCGGCAAGCTCTTTCCGGAAACGCTGGATTATCACGATATGGTTGTGGATCGCCTCGGCCTGAAAAATGTCCAGGTAGTCCGACCCGACGCCTCGGACCTTTCGCGCCACGATCCGAAGGGCGAACTGTGGCGCGGCGACCTGGATTTATGCTGTCATATCCGAAAAACCGAACCCCTGGATCAAGCGCTCGAGGGCTATGACGCCTGGATCAACGGCCGCAAGCGATATCAAGGCGGTTTCCGCGCGGCGCTGCCCACCGTTGAACGGGACGTCGCGACAGGCCGGATCAGGATCAACCCGCTCGCCCATTGGTCACTCGACGATATCCGCCACTACCGACGCCTGCGCCACCTGCCCCTGCATCCCCTCGTATCGCGCGGCTTCAGCTCGATCGGCTGCGCGCCCTGCACGAGGCCCGCGAGCCATGACGGGTCGCTCAGGACCGGGCGCTGGCCGGGGCTCGACAAGTCGGAATGCGGCATTCACCTGCCGCCGAGCCCCGAACTAGGCGTGCCGCGACCGGCCGCTGTTCAGGGGATCAAAAGCGTCGATCCCGTCGTCGATCTCGATTCCAGGGCCCGATGCGCATCGGCGGCGTCCTTCAGCGCGAACCGTTGATTGACGGCGATCTTGACCGCACCCGAGCCTACCACCTGCATCAGCTCTCCGGCGCATTCCAAGAGATCGCCGCGGGTTGCCGTATAGCTGACCAGGGTCGGTCTAGTCACATAGAGCGAACCCTTCTGGCTCAAAATGCCAAGATTGAAAGCCTCGACCGCACCGGACGCATTGCCGAAGCTCGCCATCAGCCCGCGCGGCTTGAGGCAATCGAGGGACTGCATGAAGGTAGACTTGCCGACGGAATCATAGACAACCGGAACGCCATGGCCATTGGTGATTTCACGGACGCGGGCGACGAAATCCTCTTCACGGTAAAGGATCACATGATCGCAGCCGTTTTGACGCGCGAGTTCGGCTTTTTCCTCCGTGCCAACGGTGCCGATTACGGTGGCCCCCAAATGTTTGGCCCATTGGCAGGCGATCAGGCCGACCCCGCCGGCAGCCGCATGCCAAAGGATCGTATCGCCGGGGGCCACACGGTAGGTCTGACGCAACAGGTATTGTGCAGTCATGCCTTTGAGCATCATGGCGGCAGACTGCTCGTCCGTGACATCGTCGGCAAGCGGCACCAATCGATCTGCGGGGGCGAGGCGTTCGTCGGTATACGCACCGATGGCGCCGGCATAAGCGACGCGTTGCCCGACCTTCAGATCCTCGACACCCTCGCCGACGGCTTCGACCACGGCGGCACCTTCCATGCCGGGGATGAAGGGCAATTGGGCGGGCGGATAAAGGCCGGTGCGGAAATAGACGTCGATATAGTTGAGGCCCAAGGCGGTCTGGCGAATTCGTGCCTGGCCCGGTCCCGGATCGCCGACCTCGCAACTCTCGTAGACGAGAACTTCGGGTCCGCCATGCTGGTGAACGCGAATGCAGTGAGCCATCGGACGTTTCTCCCTAAAAATTCAGAAAATCAGGCACGCCACGATACATGGTGTGCCGCTTCGCTCAATGCTTGCCGCAATGTCGCGATATCGCTGACTGGAGCCGCCAGGAACCGATTGCCTGCGCGGTCCGTTCGCCATTGCCAGTAACTTTCGAATAGACTCGGGACCTGCCTCGAGCACGCTCCCCGATTTCGGCTGCATCGTTCGACAAGCACACATCGTCTCGGATTGTTGTGGCATATAGGGGCTCCAGGATGAACCATCAGGATGGTCAAGGGCTATGAAGTTTCACCTCGATGTCGATTGCACGCCCGAAGAGGCTCGCGCTTTTCTCGGCCTGCCGGATGTAAGCGCGATGCAGGAGCGCCTCCTGCAGAATCTGGAACAACGCCTGGTCGAGGCTTTGGACGATACCGATCCCAAGACCTTGATCGACAAATGGATGCCCATGGGCATGAAAATCGTCGAGCAATGGCCGACGGTCTGGGCGCAGATGGCAGCCGCCGCCGCCGGCATGTCGCGCAAACCGGACAATTCACCGACCGGCGGTTCCTCAGGCAACAAAGACAAAGAATGAGCGGATGGCCCGCGGTATCGGTGCGTTCGATGGGGATACGATCGTGGCTCCTGCCACGGCCGCCGGCCGGTCCGCGATTGGAATCCTCAGAATTTCGGGGCCGGCCGCGCGCTCCATTGCCGAGACGCTGACGGGCAGAAGCTGCCCGAAGCCCGGGCTCGCGGTGCATCGTCGAGTTCTGGAGCCCCAAGGCGGCGAAGCGATCGACGACGGGATCCTGCTTTTTTTCGAAGGGCCGCACAGCTCGACAGGCGAGGACGTGCTGGAGATTCACCACCATGGCGGCCGGGTCGTGGCGGCCACTTTGTTCGACACAGTCTTAGACCTGCCAGGCGTTCGTCCGGCGGAGCCCGGAGAATTCACCAAGCGAGCCTTCCTGAACGGCAAACTCGATCTCACCGCCGCGGAAGGTCTCGCCGACCTGATCGACGCAACGACGACGGCCCAGGCCCGACAGGCAAGGCGGCAGCTCGACGGGGACCTCGGCACCCTCTACGGCGCGTGGCGGAGCACGCTATTGCGTGCTCTCGCTCATCTCGAAGCCGAGATCGATTTCAGTCCGGAGGAGGAGGTTCCGGACGACCTCTTCGCCGCGTTTCGCGAAAACCTGTACGAAATCGCTGTGGCCATGCGGTCGCATCTCGAGGATGACGGGCGCGGCGAAAGGCTGCGTTCGGGCGTCGTGGTCGCCATCATCGGGACGCCGAACGTCGGCAAGTCGTCCTTGATGAACCATCTCGCCCGGCGCGACGTCTCGATCGTTACCCCCATTGCCGGCACGACACGCGATATCATCGAGGTGGCGCTCGATCTGGACGGCCTGCCGGTCACCCTCCTGGACACGGCCGGCTTGCGCGACAGTCAGGACCCGATCGAGCGGGAAGGCGTCAGCCGCGCCCGGACCCGGGCCGCCAGTGCCGATCTGATCATCGACCTCAAAGACGCGAGCGCGCCGGACCCGACGGACGGCACCGGAAGGCCATGGTCCAATGCATGTCTCGTCGTCCTCAACAAGATCGATCTGGCCCCCGACGCCGTGCCATCCGGCGCCCTCGGGATATCGTGCCTTAGCGGCGCAGGCATGGCAGCGTTGCTCACTCGGCTTGGGGAGGAAGTGCGTCAATTGCTGCCCGAGGGTGACGCGCCGCTGATTACCCGCGCGCGGCATCGCCAGGCCGTGCAGGCCGCACACAACGCCCTGAATTCGGCGCTGCAGCGCCGGCAACCCGCAACGCTGGATCTTGCGGCCGAGGATTTGAGGGTTGCAGCACGGGCGATCGGCCAACTCACCGGCCATATCGGGGTCGAGGAAATCCTCGGCGAGATTTTCTCCACCTTTTGCATCGGCAAATAGTCGGATTAGATGCGGCCCGTCAGTCGATTGTTTCACGTGAAACACTCACAGGTGCGCCGATCGCCGTTCCGCAGCAATGGCCCGCACCTGGCTGCTCAATTCCGGGTGGCGATAGAGGAAACGCTGAAACGCATCTCTTTTGAGCACCAGAAGCTTGCAGAAACCCATGGCGACGACGTCCGCAGAGCGCGGCCGTCCATCGACCAATGCCATTTCGCCGAAGAATTCGCCGGTGCCGAGCGTGACCTTGCCGGTCGGCATGCGGACTTCGACTGCGCCGGACGCGATGAAGTACATAGCGTCCCCGCTATCGCCCCGACGCAGGATTTTCTGATCGGGCAGCGCCAGGCGTGGCCGCAACAGGCGAGTGAGGTTGCGCAGTTTTTGATCTTCGAGCGAACTGAAAATCGGCAAACGGGACACCAGGGTCTGGACATCGAGCCCCAGATCGAGCGACGGCACGCGTCCGAAGCTGCGTCTTTTGGCTATGACTTCGCGACCGAGATGCCTAACGATCTGGCTCGAAATCAGGCCCTCGCGCTCGAGGCGCTGATAGGCATTGCCCTCGAGCCTGAGTGCGATCCGGCTCAGATAGCGCCCGCCCAGCTCCTGCCAGAAGATCGGGTATTGCAGGCGAATCGCATTCAGATGCCGATCGATATCCTGCTGCCTCGCTTCGATGAACTTGGTCGTCGATTCGGCGACCCGCGGCCCGAAGATGGGTTCGATATCGCTCGAAACGAATTCCTCGAGCATGACCAACGCCCTTCGCCTGACCAGCAGCATCTCGGACCGCACGGCAAGCAGACCGGAAAGCGGGCCATGGACGTTGAAGCGTTGATGGATGAAGACAGCCAGCCGCATCCAACGCGCATAGTCATGCTGCCGCCGCGCTTCGGACCGGTAGCCCTGCAGGCCACGAATGCGCAAAGCATCCAGCAGGCGGCTGCCGTCATTGATCAGGCGCATGCCGGTGCCGCGCGAGATCATGCGACGGGCGCGCTCCTCGACATAGAGCTCGAGTTCCTTCGAGGTCAGCGTCGCCAGCGCCGACTGCAGCTGGTCGCGCAGCATGGTCTCGCCGACTTCGGACGGCCGCACGATCGCCTCGAGTCGCTTCGCATAGAGATCCTTGATCTCGCGGGCGGTCCCGATGTCGAGGCCGTATTTCGCGGCGGCGTCCTGAACGGCATCGACGATCTCGCGGTGCGAGAGTTCGAGCGCGCTGTCCTTGATGTAGGTTTCGAGACCGGTCAGTTCATCGAGCCGGAGCCATCGCATCAATGGCCGAAGCGTCGTCGCCTGGACGAGCAGCGTGAAGAGCACGAAACTGGTCGCAAGAATGCCGACAAATTGCTGGACGTCGGCCGAAACCAGACTGCTTTCGCTGACAGAAAGAGCCAGGACCAGGGTCAACGCACCTCTGAGCCCGCCCCAAAGCATGACGACGCGATGCCGCCAATCGACATGTTCGCTCAGCCGAAGACGGCTTAGCGCGGGCAGCAGGCCATAGAGCACGGCAGCCCGGGCAACGAGGGCGGAGACGATCAGGAGGAGCAGCAGCGCGACATCGAGCCAGGTCGCATGGCGCAGGGTATCGGGGACCAACAGCGACGCCAGCACGAAAATCAGCGAGCTCGCCCAGAATGCCAATTGCCGCCACACGGCGATGAGGGCGTCCCGCTGACCCGGCGACAGTTCGGCCCGTGCCTTGGCGCCAAACGCCAGCCCCGCCATGACGACAGCGACAACGCCCGAGACCTGCAGATAATGTTCGGCAACGCCATAGACGAGATAGGCGAGGGCGAGGCTCAAGGTGATCTCGGCCGGTCCGCCGACATCGAGGCGCGACAACATCCAGCCGCCTGCCCGTCCGCATAGAACGCCGAAGGCGGCACCACCGATAAAGTCGACCGCAAACACGGACATGATCGTCAGGGGATCGAGCGCGTCACCCATGCGCAATGCCGAAAGAAAGCCGCCGAACAAGGCGATCGCCGCCGCGTCGTTCAGCAGGCTCTCGCCTTCGACCATGGAAAGCAGGCGCTTGGGTGCGCCGACTTCCCGAAATATCGCCACCACGGCCACGGGATCGGTCGTGGCGATGATGGACGCCAACAACAAGCAGGCGAGCAGCGAAAAGCCGCTGCCGAGGTTAAGCGTGACGCCAACCACGATGGTCGTCACGACCACGGCGACCACCGCGAGACCCAGGATCGCCGCCAGATCGTCCATCAATGCGCGATCGTCGAGCGTCAGCGCCGTCTCGAACAGCAACACCGGCAAAAACAGCCAGAGATAGCCTTGCGCCGAGATTTCAAGCTCGCCGAGCCCGCCAAGGAAGTCCACGAGCGGCTGATCATAGAAACTGAGGGATAGCGGCTCGGCCAGACCGACGACAGCGCCGAGCCCACAGCCGAGCACGGCCAGGAGGACCGAATAGGGAAGGTTGAAGACGCGGGCGAGGGGCGGTAGAAAGGCGATGATCGCCAGCAGTGCTGCAATAGTCATCACGACGAGTGCGACACCGTCCATTCGAGCTCGTACCTTTCTTACAGCGCGGGAATGATTGTTGGGTGGTTACCGCCCTTGCGCTCGTGGCTATCTGCACGCAACTGCATATCGAGCAAAAATCTAAGGCCGTAGTTTGGCGGAAGACGACACTGGAACGATGAGCGCTATTCCTCAGCGGGTTTGGGACGTGATCGTGGTCGGCGGCGGCCATGCCGGTGCCGAGGCAGCCGCCGCAAGCGCCCGTATGGGGGCTGCGACCCTGCTTGTCACCCATCGATTGGACCGCATCGGGGCGATGTCCTGCAATCCGGCGATCGGCGGTCTCGGCCGCGGCCATCTGGTCCGGGAAATCGATGCGCTCGATGGGATCATGGCGCGCGCCATCGATGCCAGCGGCATTCAGTTTCGCATCCTCAACAGGCGTAAGGGTCCGGCCGTTCAGGGACCGAGGGCGCAGGCGGACCGCACGCTCTATGCGCGCGCCGTGCGCCGTCTGCTCGAAGAGACGGACAATCTCGCGATGGTGGCCGATGAGGTCACCGCACTTCGTTACAGGGAGGGCCGGGTCGACGCTGTCGCCACCGGCAAGAACGGCGACCTCAGGACCGGAGCCGTCGTCCTCACGACCGGCACCTTTCTCAATGGCGAAATCCATCTGGGCAACGAACGCTGGCCTGCCGGGCGCATGGGCGATCGACCCACCTCGGAACTTGCCCACGACCTCACCGCCGCGGGCATCATGCTCAAACGCCTCAAAACCGGCACGCCGCCGCGGCTCGACGGCCGGACCATCGACTACTCCGCCCTCGAACGTCAGCCGGGCGATTGCCCGCCCCCGCCATTCTCCTACCTTACCGAACGGATCACCACGCCCCAGATCGATTGCCATATCACCTACACGACCGCCCGGAGCCACGACCTTATCCGCCGGAATCTCGAGGCTGCCGCCAGTTATTCGGGCCAGATCAAGGCGACGGGGGTGCGCTACTGTCCTTCGATCGAGGACAAAATCGTCCGTTTTGCCGATCGGAGCCGGCACCAGATATTTCTCGAGCCGGAGGGATTGGACGATGACACGGTCTATCCGAACGGCATCTCGACCTCATTGCCGGCCGAGGTACAAGGGCTGCTTGTGGCCTCGATACCCGGTTTGGAGCGGGCGAAGATCCAGCAGCCGGGTTATGCCATCGAGTATGATTATGTCGATCCGCGCCGGCTGGCCCCGACGCTGCAATTGATGGAACGCCCGGGTTTGTTCCTCGCGGGCCAGATCAACGGCACGACCGGCTATGAGGAGGCTGCGGCTCAGGGAATCGTCGCCGGGATCAACGCCGCGCTGACAGCTGGCTCGAGTCAGCGCGAATTCCTGATCGATCGCGCCCAAGGCTATATCGGCGTCATGGTCGACGATCTGACCACCCAGGGGGTCAGCGAGCCCTATCGCATGTTCACGTCCCGCGCCGAATACCGCCTTCGCCTGCGCGCCGACAATGCGGATCGACGATTGACGCCCCATGGAGCCGCGTTCGGCTGTATCCGCTCGGCCCGGATCTCGAAGCTCCGAAGCAAGGAGGGCTCGATCGCCGCCTTGAAGGCTCTGCTCTCCGAACGAAGCTGGACGCCGAACGAGCTGCGATCGCACGGGTTCGAGCTGAAGCAGGATGGTGTGCGGCGGTCGGCGCTCGAGTTGCTGGCCTGGCCCACTATCGATTTCGCCGCCTTGCGGGCCGCAGGCTTGGTGTCCGGGACGTTTCCGCGCGATGTCATCGAGCAGGTCGAGATCGAGGCGTCTTATGCGACCTATCTCGACCGCCAGGAAGCGGACATCCGCGCCTTTCGCCGCGAGGAAGCGCTGGCGCTGCCGCAAGACCTCGATTTCGACACCATCCCCGGGTTGAGCAATGAACTCCGTCATGTCTTGAGCTCACATCGGCCCGCCACGATCGGTGCCGCGTCACGGATTGCGGGCATGACACCCGCGGCCCTCACCCTCCTGTATCGCCATGTCCGACGGGCCGCCTGAACTCTCCGATGCAGAACGGCAGGCGCTCGCGCCCTTCAATGTTTCACGTGAAACACTGGCACGGCTGGAGCTTTATTGGCAGTTGCTGCTGAAATGGCAGCGAACGATCAACCTCGTCAGCCCCAGCACGCTCGCGCAGGCATGGCAGCGACATTTCATCGATTCGGCACAGCTTCTGCCCCACTTGCCGGATCGCGGAACGACTATGGATCTCGGCAGCGGCGCCGGATTTCCAGGCATGGTGCTGGCCATCGCCACCGGATCTCCAACGCATCTGGTCGAAAGCGATCTGCGCAAGGCCGCGTTCCTCCGCACGGTCGCACGACTGACCGAAACCTCCAACGCCTCGATCCACGCCGCGCGTATCGAGGCGGCAACATTGCCGCCCGCGGACGTCATCACGGCACGTGCCCTCGCACCTCTAACCAACCTCCTGGCAATGGCCGAGCCCTTCACAAGGAAAAATACGATTTTGATTTTTCCAAAAGGAAAATCGCTCCACCAGGAATTGACCGTAGCGAAACAACAATGGCATATGCGATACGACATTCTTCCAAGTTGTACCGACCGGCGGGGTCAAATTCTGCGCATCTTCGAGGCCCAACGTGATCGCTCAGGCTGACCATCTTCTTGTCAAGCAGGGCCGCATCTTCTGCATCGCCAACCAGAAGGGTGGCGTCGGCAAGACGACGACGGCGATCAATCTCGCCACGGCCCTCGCGTCGAAGGGTAAGAAATCCCTGCTGATCGACCTCGATCCGCAAGGCAATGCCAGCACCGGGCTCGGCATCGACCGGACCGCACGCAAACTCACCGCATATGACGTGGTGCTCGGCCATGCCTCGCTGGCGGAAACCATCATCCCGACAGCGGTCCCCAATCTCGACTTGGTACCTTCGACGGTCGATCTCTCGGGGGTGGAGATCGAACTGGCGGGAGAGCGCTCGCGCGCCACGCGGCTCAAGGAAGCCTTCGCGCGTTTCAAGCGGCCCTACGACTACCTGATTGTCGACTGTCCGCCGTCGCTCGGCGTGCTGACCGTCAACGCGCTCAGCGCGTCCCATGCGGTGCTGGTGCCGCTGCAGTGTGAGTTCTTTGCCCTGGAAGGTCTCAGCCTGCTGCTGCGGACCATCGAGCGGGTGCGCGGCACCTACAATTCAAGATTGCAGGTTCATGGTATCCTTCTGACGATGTACGACCGCCGCAACAATCTTTCCGAGCAGGTCGAGAACGACGTCCGCAGCTTTCTCGGCAGCCGCGTCTATCAGACCATAATCCCTCGAAATGTGCGCCTGTCCGAGGCGCCGTCGCATGGCGTGCCGGTTTCAATCTACGACTCGTCCTGTGCCGGAGCGACCGCCTATTCAAATCTGGCGACCGAGGTCCTGCAGCGCGAGCAGGTGACGATGGCTGCCGCCTGATGACTGCAAAAAATGCCATGCAGAAAAAACGCGGTCTCGGCATGGGTCTTTCCGCCCTGCTCGGCACCGATGCCGAGAATTTCAACCAGACACCGGTGGATCGGCGGATGCTCAACCTGCCGATCGAGTGTCTGAAGCCCTCACCGCACCAGCCGCGACGCCACTTCGACGAGACGGAACTTGCGGCCCTCGCGCAATCGATCACCGAGAAAGGGATCTTGCAGCCGCTGGTGGTCCGTTCGCTCGATGCCGCGATGGGCTATTATGAAATTATCGCTGGCGAACGCCGATGGCGCGCCGCCCAGCAGGCGGGGCTGGCCGAGTTGCCGGCGATCATTCGCGAGCTCGGCGACCGGGAAGTGCTCGAAGTCGCATTGATCGAGAATATTCAGCGTGAAGATCTCTCGCCGCTCGAGGAAGCCCATGCCTATGAGCGACTGATTCAAACCCATGGCCACACCCAGGAAGCCGTTGCCCTGGCGGTCGGCAAGAGCCGCAGCCATATTGCCAACACGCTGAGATTGCTCTCGCTCCCCGAAGAGATACAAGGCTTCTTGCGCGACGGGCGGCTCACCGCGGGCCATGCGAGAGCCCTTCTGGCAAGCCCGATGCCGTTGCAACATGCGGAAATGGTCGTCGCCGGCGGTCTCAACGTTCGCGAAACCGAGGCCCTGGTAAAACGGGCCCTGACCTCGAAGCCCGAGAGACACGCCAGACTACCCGATCCCAACATCACCGATCTCGAGACGAGGATGAGCCACCGGCTTGGATTGCCGGTCACGATCAGGCTCGGCAGCAAAGGCGGTACCCTCAATATTCGCTATTCCGATGCAGACCAGCTCCATGCGCTTCTGGATCGTCTGGGTTGAACGAATTATACCATAGATAGTGCCATTTTCGTTGACCCTCACCATATATTGTGGATACTCATCGATGGAGGTCAAACAAGGAAAGCTGGATTTAGCCGGTGGGTTGAGCACGTTTGCCCAGCGATCTTGCCCTCGGCGCATTCCCGGTCCCGCTGCCCAAACTTAATAGCCTTCCCAAACCCCGAAGAAGTGAGAGGGAGCCGGAATTTTCCGGCTCCCTCTTTGTTCGCATGGCGTCAGGCAAGCCCGGCTTCAGGAGCGATAGAGCGCTTCGATCTCCTTTTGGTAACGCCGGGACACCAATTGACGCCGCAACTTCATCGTCGGCGTCATCATACCGTTCTCCGGCGTGAAGGGTTCCGCCGCGAGCGCAAAACGCCGAACCCGCTCAATGACGGAAAGGTGCTCATTGGCGCGCTTCAACGCCTCTTGCAGTTGTGACCTGAGCGCACTCACGTCTTGAAGAGCCTCGAGGTTCGCCGGTAACCCGGTTTCGGCCGCCACTTTCTTGATCAGCTCCCTTGGCGGCACAATGATCGCGACCAAGTAGGGTTGCCGATCGCCGAAGACGACAGCCTGCTCGATCTCCGGCTGCAGCATCAAGTGGCCCTCCACTTTTTGCGGCGCGATGTTGTCACCCCCCGAATTGACGATCATGTCCTTTTTGCGATCGGTGATACGCAGATAGCCGTCGCTGTCGATTGCGCCGATATCCCCGGTGTGCAGCCAGCCGTCGCGCACCGCCTGGCGTGTGGCCTCGAGGTCTTTCCAGTAGCCCAGCATGACGAGATCCCCGCGAACCAGAATCTCGCCATCATCAGCGATGCGCACTTCGACGCCATCCAGGGGTGGACCGACCGTCTCGAGCTTGACCTTGTTCGGCGGGTTGACGCTGATGACCGGCGACGATTCCGTTTGGCCGTACCCTTGGAGGACGGGCAGACCGAGGGCTGTGAAGAACAACCCAACCTCGTAATTGAGGGGGGCTCCCCCTGAGACCAGAGCCTTCAAACGTCCACCGAAGCGGCCCCGAACCTTGTTCCTGACAAGCCTCTCGAGAACGAAATCCCTGGCCGATTCCATCACCGGGAGGCGACCCCCGTTTTCGTACCGTTTGATACCCAGTCTCAGCGTTTCGGCAAAAAGCTTCGCCTGCACGCCGCCCTCGCGCTCGACCGCAGCCATCATTTTCTGACGAAGGACCTCGTAGAGCCTCGGCACGCAGGCAACGATGGTGGGCTTCACCTCGACGAAATTCTTGGCTAAATGCTCCGCTCCCTCGGAGTAATAAATCTGAGCATCTATCGCCATCGGCAGAAACTGCCCGACCGTATGCTCATAGGAGTGAGACAGCGGCAGAAACGACAAGAACGTCTCGTCGTCGAGGCCGACTTTCTTCACCAGATCGTAGGCACCCCACATATTGGCCATGATATTGCGATGGCTGAGCATCACAGATTTGGGACGACCGCCGGTGCCTGAGGTGTAGATGAAGCAGGCCAGATCATCGGGGCTCAATCGATCGACGAAATCGATTTTGTCTTCCCTCGCGCTGGATTCCAAAGCCGAAGACCATTGACCGGCAGCGCAAGAAAAATGACTGCTTTCGAATGGATCCATCGTGATCACATGGCGGATCGCAGCATTGCCCTCGATGGCGGAGGCCATCCTCTCCATGACGGCGCGGTTGCCGACGACGACCATGACGGCCTCGCTATGGTCGACCACGTAGCGATGATCATCGGGCAGGTTCGTCGCATAGGCGGGCACAGTCACACCGCCGGCCCGCATGATGGCGAGATCGGCCACGCACCATTCGGGCCGATTTTCAGCAGCAAGGATGACACGCTCGCCTGGACGCAGGCCATGGCGGACCAGATAGCTCGCAAGCGCGTTCGACGCGTCAGCAATCTCGCGCCAACTCGACGACCGGTACTGCTTATCCCGCTTGTGCCATAAGAACGGCGCCTCACCGTTTCGGGCGACCGCCTTGTCGAACAGTTCGAGAAGATTGCCCGCCAGCTGCGATCCGACAAAGGACGGTCGATCCGAACTTCGACCATGCTGCGCGCTGTCCCAACCGGTCCGTGCATCGCCACCATCGAAATCAGGTCTCGGCACGGCCACGTCGGACAATTTACCTCTCCTCTTTTACCGTCTGATCGTCTGCTGGATAGGTCACCAGGCGAACATATATGTCTGAACCACGCTCATGATGGATAAACGAGACTATGGAACAACAGGTTGCCGATATCGAAACTTCAACGCCGACGGCCGCGGCCGCAAGCGCTGCACCAACCTGGGATCTGTCCGACCTTTACGCAAGCATCGAAGATCCGGCGCTCGAAATCGATCTCAATTCGGCACAAGACGATGCCGCCGACCTCGAAAACTCGCTGAAAGGCCGCCTCGAAACCCTGACAGGCGACGAATTGGCCGAAACGCTCGATCGCTACGGCAAATTACAGGATCGGATCGGACGCGCCTACAGCTTCGCCCAGCTTTGTGCCGCGGCCGATCGCAACGATCCGGTCATCGGCAGGTTTTTTCAAAGCGTGCAGGAGAAGGTCAATGCGATCACGACGCGGTTGCTCTTCATCACGCTGGAACTGAACCACGTCGAGGACGCGGTGATCGAGGCCAAGATCAACGAGTCTCGAAGTCTTGCCGGCTACCGTCCCTGGTTGCGCGATGTCCGCGCCTTCCGGCCCCATCAATTGAGCGACGACATCGAGCGCATTCTGCATGAAAAATCGGTTGCCGGGCGCAATGCTTGGGTCCGTCTGTTCGATGAATCGATGGCGGGTGTGCGCTTCCCTCATGAAGACCGCGAGTTGACCGCAACCCAAATCTTCGATCTGTTGTCCGATCCGGACCGTTCCAAGCGTCAGGCCGCCGGCGCATCGATCGCGCAGACCCTTCAAGGCAATATCCGCCTTCTGGCCCGAATCACCAACACCCTGATCAAGGACAAAGAAGTCGAGGATCGGTGGCGACATTTCGAACGTCCGATTTCGGCGCGGAATCTCGCCAATCAGGTGGAGGACAATGTCGTCGAGACCCTGATCTCGACGGTGAGGGCCGCCTATCCACGGACCTCCCATCGGTATTATGCGCTCAAGGCCCGTTGGATGGGATTGGAAAAACTCGCTTATTGGGACCGTAATGCGCCCCTGCCGGAGGACAAGGATACACGGCATGGCTGGAACGATGCGAAGTCGACGGTGCTTCAGGCCTACGCCGACTTCTCCCCCGACCTTAGCGGGTTGGTGGATCGATTCTTCGTCAATGACTGGATCGACGCCGAATTGCGGCCGAACAAGGACAGCGGCGCCTTTTGCCATCCCACGGTGACCAGCGCCCATCCCTATATCCTGATGAATTTTCAGGGCCGCAATCGGGATGTGATGACCCTGGCTCATGAACTCGGTCACGGCGTGCACCAATTGCTCGCCGCGAGGCAAGGTCCGCTGATGGCCGGCACGCCCCTGACGCTGGCGGAGACCGCCTCGGTGTTCGGCGAACAGCTCACCTTCCGCGCCCTGCTTGCCGCCGAGCGCGACCCGGTCGCTAAGCGGATCCTGCTCGCCAACAAGATCGAGGACATGCTGAACACGGTGGTCCGTCAAATCGCTTTCTGCGAGTTCGAGCGGCGGGTTCACGACCAGAGACGGAAGGCGGAACTGACGCCGGATGATCTTTCGGCGATATGGCTGGAGGTGCAACGGGAGAGCCTCGGGCCCGCCTTCGACTTCGACGAGGGCTATGGCGTGTACTGGAGTTACATCCCACATTTCGTCCATGCGCCGTTCTACGTCTATGCCTATGCCTTCGGCGACTGCCTCGTGAACTCGCTCTATGCGGTCTACGAGGCCAATCCCCAGGGCTTCGAAGCCAAGTATCTCGAGATGTTGGCGGCCGGAGGCACGCTCAGGCACCAGGAACTTCTGGCACCATTCGGGCTCGACGCAACGGACCCGGAGTTCTGGCAGAGGGGGCTTGGAATCCTCGAAGGCTTCATCGACGCTCTGGACGCCGAACTTGGAGAGTTGACGTGAGCGACGCTTCGAACAAGCCGTCCATCAGCGAGAACTCCTTCGGCGGCAGAATGCGCCGCTACGCCCAGGTTTCCGGTACGATGGCGGGCCAAGCCGCGCGTTACGCCGGTCATCGCATGACCCAGGGCGCCTTCGACCGCGGCGCTCATGCCAATGAACTGCGCGCCGCCTTCGGCGGGCTCAAAGGCCCGCTGATGAAAGTGGCGCAAATATTAGCGACGATCCCCGACGCTCTGCCGCCGGAATATGCAGCGGAGCTGGCGCAGCTGCAGAGCAACGCCCCGCCCATGGGCCGTCCCTTCGTGCGCCGTCGCATGGCCACCGAACTCGGGCCGCATTGGCAGCAAAACTTCGAGGAATTTCCCTTGGAAGCTGCAGCGGCCGCCTCCCTCGGCCAAGTCCACAAGGCGGTCCTTCAGGATGGCCGGACCGTCGCCTGCAAACTCCAATATCCTAATATCGAAGCTGCCGTCGAAGCCGATCTCCGTCAGTTGCGCATCATCATTTCAATCTATCGCCAATACGACAAAGCGATCGATCCCTCGCAGATCTATGAGGAAGTGGCGGAGCGGCTGCGTGAAGAGATCGATTATACCCGCGAGGCGCGTCATATGCGGCTCTATCGTGAAATGATCGCCCCGGAGCCCACCGTCCATGTGCCCGGCGTTATCGACGATCTCTCGACGGGGCGGTTGCTGACGATGAACTGGCTGGACGGCAAGCCGCTGCTGTCGTTCAAGACCGCCGACCCCGCGGCCAGGAACGCGATTGCGCTCAACATGTTTCGCGCATGGTACGCGCCGTTCTATCGTTACGGCGTGATCCATGGCGATCCGCACCTCGGCAACTACACCGTTCGGCCGGATCACAGCATCAATCTGCTCGATTTCGGCTGCGTCCGCATTTTCCCGCCGCGCTTCGTCAAGGGCGTCATCGATCTCTATTGGGCGCTGGTTCGAGGCGATAGCGAGCTGGCCGTGACCGCTTACGAATCCTGGGGTTTCAAAAACCTGTCGCGCGAGGTCATCGAGGTTCTCAATCAATGGGCCGCTTTCGTTTATGCACCGCTCATGGAGGACCGGCCGCGCTTGATCCAGGAAACGAATTCGGGCGGTGAGGGCCGACGCGTGGTCGGTCGCGTCCATGCCAAGCTTCGAGAGATCGGCGGCGTACAGCCCCCCCGTGAGTTTGTCTTCATGGATCGTGCGGCCATCGGTCTCGGCTCGGTCTTCATGCATCTCAATGCCGAGATCAACTGGAACGAGATCTTCATCGGTCTCGTGAAGGATTTCGACGCTGCATCCATGGCGGCCAGTCAATCGGAGATGCTGAAGCGCTACGGTTTCAGCCAGCCGAGCTAGGGTCGTCGCCCCGCCGGAGTGCCATTGGCGGCACAGCCTTCCGGCGTTGCGTGTCGGCTTCCGATACCCTAGATACCCGAAGGCCCGAACAAGAACGCCCGTTCGGCATGCGATCCGGGAGGAGAGATCTGACGACATGAAAATTGGAATCGTCAGAGAGCGACAGGAAGGCGAGCGTCGGATCGCCGTTTCACCCGACAGCATCAAGCGCTACAAGGCCGCCGATCTCGAAGTCATGGTCGAGCGCGGCGCCGGCGCTAATGCAGCCATGCCCGATGCCGATCTCGAGGCCGCAGGTGCCAGCCTGGTAGATGACGCCGAGAAAGTCTTCGCCGAAGCGGACATTCTCTTGAAGGTACGGCGACCGACCGGCGACGAGATGGCCCGGTTGCGTCAGGGCCAAGTGCTGGTCGGGGCCCTCGAACCCTATACGAACAAAGAGCAGGTCAAGGCCTACGCTGGGAAAGGTGCGATTGCCTTCGCGCTCGAACTGTTGCCGCGCACGACGCGTGCACAGGCCATGGATATTCTTTCTTCTCAGGCCAATCTCGCCGGCTATCGAGCGGTGATCGACAGTGCCGCCGCCTATGCCCGGGTCATGCCGATGATGATGACGGCGGCAGGTACCGTGACGCCGGCCAAGATCTTCATCGTCGGCGCGGGCGTCGCCGGACTCCAGGCCATCGCGACGGCCAGGCGGCTTGGCGCCGTCGTCTCGGCCACCGACGTTCGCCCTGCGGCTCGCCAGGAAGTCGAGAGTTTGGGCGCCAAATTCGTCGGCCATGTCCCCGAAGATGCCGCCGGCTCCGGCGGCTATGCCCGTGCCCTGACCCCGGAGGAACAGAAAAAGCAGGCGGAAATGGTCGCCGACCATGTGAAATCGCAGGACATCGTCATCACAACGGCGCAGATACCCGGGCGCACGGCGCCACGAATCATCAGCGGTGAGATGGTGCGTTCGATGCGGCCGGGATCGGTTATCTTCGATCTCGCCGCGGAAAGTGGCGGCAATGTCGAAGGCAGCGTCGCCGGCGACACCGTCGAAACCGAGCAGGGTGCGCGGATCATCGGCGCCCGCGACATCGCCAGCAGCATCGCACCCGCGACCTCGCTGCTTTACGCAAAGAATCTTTCCAACTTCGTCAATCTCCTGATCGACCCCGAGACCAAGGGACTCAAAATCGATCTCGATGACGATCTCATCAAGGGAACACTGCTTACCAAGGACGGCGAGGTCGTGCATGCCGCCTTCGCCGAATCCGATCAGGGAGCCAAATAATGGCCGATATCGATCCGAGCATTCTGAATTTGATCGTGTTCGTGCTGGCAATTTTCGTCGGCTATTATGTCGTCTGGGCCGTCACGCCTGCGCTCCATACGCCATTGATGTCGGTGACCAACGCCATTTCGAGCGTGATCATCGTCGGCGCCCTGATTGCGACCGGTGCCGGCGAATTCAGTCTATCCAGTGTCCTCGGCTTCATCGCCGTGGTGCTGGCCGCTGTGAACATCTTCGGTGGATTTGCCGTGACCGAGCGCATGCTCGGCATGTTCAAGAAACGCCAATGATCAGGTCGCTTCCATGAGCCCCAACCTCGCCGCAATCGGCTACCTCATCGCTGCGATCTGCTTCATCCTGGCGCTGCGCGGCCTGTCATCGCCTGCCACGTCCCGCAACGGCAACCGCTTCGGCATGGCCGGCATGACGGTGGCGATCGTCGTCACGCTCTTGTCCCTGGCAGCACCCAACGGGCTCAGTATTCTTCTGATCGTGGTCGGCCTTGCAGCCGGCGGCATGATCGGTCTGACGGTGGCGCGGCGCATCCAGATGACGGCGATGCCGCAACTGGTCGCCGCCTTCCACTCGCTGGTCGGCCTTGCGGCGGTTCTGGTTGCCGCGGCAGCCCTCGCCAACCCCGCCGATTTCGGCATCACGGTCGACGGCCACATCAAGATGCTTTCCCTGTTCGAGATGGGACTGGGTACCATCATCGGTGCTGTGACCTTCACCGGCTCGGTGATTGCCTTTGGCAAGCTTCAGGCAAAGCTGCCCTCAACCATCGAAGCGGCGCTGCCCGGTCCGGTCAAGACCGTGGTTATGGCGGCGATGAGCAGCCGCCCGATCATGCTGCCGGCTCGCCACATTATCAATATCGCACTCGGTGTCGCCATCATCGGCCTCCTGATCGCATTCATGATCACGGCAGGCAGCGGCATATTCCTGCTGATGGCCCTGGCGGCCCTCGCTCTCGGCGTGCTCCTGATCATCCCGATCGGCGGTGCCGACATGCCGGTGGTGGTTTCGATGCTGAATTCCTATTCCGGCTGGGCCGCCGCCGGCATCGGATTCACCCTCTCAAATCCAATGCTGATCATCACCGGCGCGCTGGTCGGCAGCTCGGGCGCCATCTTGAGCTATATCATGTGCAAGGCGATGAACCGCCACTTCGTGTCGGTCATCCTCGGCGGCTTTGGCGAATCCGGTGCTGTGGCCGAAGACATGGGCGACAGGACGGTACGGCCCGGGTCGGCGGACGACGCTGCGTTCATCATGGAAAACGCGCAAAGCGTGATCATCGTGCCGGGCTATGGCATGGCGGTTGCCCAGGCCCAGCATTCGGTCCGCGAACTGTACGACCTTCTGACCAAAAAAGGGGTCAAGGTTCGTTTCGCGATCCATCCGGTCGCCGGCCGGATGCCAGGGCATATGAATGTCCTGCTGGCCGAGGCGAACATCCCCTATGACGTCGTCGAGGAGATGGACGACATCAACAGCAGTTTTCAGACCGCCGATGTCGCTTATGTCGTCGGCGCCAATGATGTCACCAATCCGGCGGCCAAGAACGACCCGAGCTCGCCGATTTACGGCATGCCCGTGCTCGATGTCGACCGGGCGAAAGCGGTCTTTTTCGTCAAACGCTCGATGAGCCCAGGCTACGCCGGCATCGACAATACGCTGTTCTTCCAGGACAACACGATGATGCTGTTCGGCGATGCCAAAAAAATGACCGAAGATATCGTCAAGGTTCTGGATTGAACAAGCCGGCGTTCACGCAAGTTCCGCGCGAGGGCCGGGGACGATGATGCCGGCTGACGCCACGGCGCCAGAGGCTTGATCAGATGTCGTCGCGCTCGGCACGTTTGCGCATTAGTTTCCGGTATCGCCGAATGGCCTCGGCCTTCTCTCGTGCACGGCGCTCCGATGGCTTCTCATAATGCCGGCGCATGCGCATTTCGCGATAGAGGCCTTCCCGTTGCATTTTTTTCTTCAGCGCCCGCAGCGCCTGATCGACATTATTGTCGCGTACCTGAACCTCGACGATGACCTTAACTCCACTTGTTGTACATCGAGCGCGCACCACAGGGTGCTGCGCAAAAGCCGCAAGTTTTATACGCCCATATCGCGCGAATGCAACCACGGTGGCGGCGGCTGCAGCGCCGTATCGGCTGCGGCCACTAGATATACTTGGAGCAGCAGCTCCTAATTCGTTTGGAAATCGAGCCCATCAATGAATGAACCTCTTATAAGACGCAACGATCTCAAGGACCGGATCTTCGAAGCCGCCCTCACTCATGCAGCCTTTGACGGTTGGACCCTTCGGACGCTTCGCAACGCGGCTTCTGACCTTGGCCTATCCGAAGATGATGCGATCCGATTATTCCCGAGCGGCGCTTCGAGCCTCTTGAACCACCTCGACCCATGGCTCGATCAGAAGCTGCGTGAGACGACAGCCGACAGGGCATTCGCCCACAATTCCCTCCGCCACCGGATCATCGAATTGGTGCTATGGCGCCTCGAACCGCTGGAGCCTCACCGGGAAACCTTTCGACGCGCGCTTGCGGCCAAAATACTCCCCGACAACGCCTACGGCAGTCTCACGGCCACCTTGAAAGCAGCCAACACCATCGAGGGATTGGCCGATCCCGATCAGGGGGCGACCCGTCTTTTTCGAGACCCCGCCGGGCGTATCGCGCTGAGCGTCCTCATCGCGATGACCACGTTTTTCTGGTTGCAAGACAATTCCCCGAAAGCTCATGCAACCAAGCGCTTTCTCGAGAGGCGTCTTGATGCTTTGATGCGCAACGCCAAACGAGTAGCCATGCTCAGATCCTATCTGCGACTGCCGCAGCGCCGAGACAGTGGAGTTGCACGTTCGACGCGCTCGATTGCATCGGGCATCTGAGGGGAATGCTTCTGCAACCCTCGACGAACGACGGATCCCGCGATCAGTATGGCAGCAAAATATCGAGTGCTTGCGCACCATATCGCGGCTGTTGCACGTCCGTGATCTGACCGCGGCCACCATAGGCGAAGCGAAGCTCGGCAATGTTCTCATGTTCGATGGTATTCAGCGGGGAAATATCTTCGGGCCGAATGACACCCGCCACATAGACTTCCCTGACCTCGAAATTGACGCGGACTTCCTGACGTCCCTCGATGACGAAATTTCCGTTCGGCAATATCTGGGTGACAACCGCCGCGATCTTGGTCTCGATCGTCTCACTCCGGCTTATCTGGCCCCGGCCATTGTTCGTCATGTCGCTCTCGAGGTCGACGATACTGGAAAGGTCGACGGGTTGGGTCAAGTGCTTCAGGACATCGTTCTGCAGCCCGAACAGACCGGCAAAGTCGAAATTGTCCTCGTTCGCCCGGGACCGGGAAGAGCGATTGGTAAGATCCGCCTCGTCCTCCATGGTCACCTCGATCGTTAGCAGATCGCCGATCCGACGGGCACGTTGATCACGAAAAAAGCCCTTGGCGCCGGAACGCCAGAGAGAATTCGCAGAATAGGGTTCCTGCGGCTCGGCAGCCGGCATCGGCAAAGATACGGGACGATAGTCCGCCCGCGCCACCGGATTGGTAATCGGTGTCAGATCGGGCGGCTGGCCGATATCGGCAAGGCGATCGGCGATCGTGCAGCCGCCGAGCCCGAAGCCGACTAAACCGAGCCAAATCGGAATACATATGTATCGCCGGCGGATCGGTCTCATCGGATCGCTTCCGACCGACGCCCGCCGGACCCGACCACAACAGGTTCCTTGGAACCGCTGACGAGAACGACCCCCGGCGCTTCGACGATCCCGCGGATGACATTCTCGCTCTCGATATTCCGAACGCGAATCGGATCGCCGCGCGACCCGGATTCCAATGCCTCACCGAAGGTCCGTAGCATCAGACCACCGTGCCGATAGACAATCGTCACCGCTTCACCCTCCTCGATCATCGAAGGATCACGAATGTCCCTGGATGCGACAGGCCGTCCGGCGATGAGGCGACGCCGGGCCTGCCGTCCGATCAGTTGGTCCGCGCTCGTCAGGTATTTGCCATTGAGACTGCGGTCGCGAACCCGGATCGAGGTCAAATGGTCGGTCCGGATGATCTGCCCGGGGTCGATCGAGACGGCAGGAACCGGCAGGGGCACGAGTTCTTGAACGATCGCGGTGACATCGACCCGATGCGTTCGGCCGTCATCGAACATGACTGCGAGGTCACCGACCAAATGGCCGGAGCGACGGTCATAGGTGCGGATCGAGAGATCCAGCGTGGCGCCCTGCTTCGAGTGATTGGCCATCGGCAAGGTGGGGACCAGAATGTTGATGTCGTGAGTACCGACACCATCAGCGACGCCGAGTGCCGTTTCGATCAATGCTTCCGTGTTGGCGCGCGTCAGCGGCTCGTTCGGGCCGAGACGAGAGGCGTGGACCGGTTGCGGCAACAGGCTCGCCAGGCAGAGCGCCATGATCATCATGCAGACTATTCTAGCCATCAGCGTTCACCGGCTCAGCGAAGTTGGGTGACGGTTGCCATCATTTCATCGGAGGCCGTGATCACCTTCGAGTTCATGTCGTAGGCACGCTGGGCCGTGATCAGCGACGTGATCTCCTGGACGGGATTGACATTCGAGCTCTCGAGAAACCCCTGCAGCAACGTCCCCATTCCATCGGTTCCCGGCGTCGCCTGGATCGGCGTTCCGGAAGCGATCGTCTCCTTGAGCAGGTTGTTGCCGATTGCATTCAGGCCACTCGGATTGAGGAATGTCGCGAGTTCCAGTTGGCCAAGCTCCACCGGCTGGACCTGTCCGTCGACCTGCACCGAGACGCCACCCTCCTGATTGATCGAGATGCTGATTGCGTCCTCGGGAACGCTAATTCCCGGGGTCAGCAGATAGCCATCTGCCGTGACGATCTCGCCGTTCGGGCTCAGCTGAAAATTGCCGGAGCGGGTATAAGCGCTCTCGCCCGAAGGCAGGGTCACAACGAAAAAGCCGTCACCCTGGACGGCAATGTCGAGGTCATTCTCCGTGCTGACGAAATCGCCCTGATCGAAGATCTGATAGACCGCCGCCGGCTTCACGCCCAAGCCGATCTGAACACCGCTGGGCACGATCGTGCCGTCCTGCGACGAGGCCGCCCCTGCCTGGCGCGCGCCCTGGTAGAGCAAGTCCTGAAATTCGGGCCGCCGTCGCTTGTAGCCGGTCGTCGTCATATTCGCGATATTGTTCGAGATGACCTCGACGTGCATTTGCTGCGCCATCATCCCGGTCGCGGCGACACTCATTGACTGCATGATCTCACTCCAGATGTTTTTGCTTCGATTATCTCTTAGCCGCGGAGATCAAGCGCCCGCTCGATCACTTTGCGTTCCATCTCATTGTCGACGTCGATCAGTCGCTGCGTGCCCTCGAAGGCGCGCACGGTTTCCATCATCCGGGTAATTTCGAGGACGGGCTCGACATTCGAACGCTCGAGAGAACCTTGTAAAATTTTGCTTTGGTCCGCGATCGAGGGCGCTTGTCCAGCGCGGAACAAGCCGCCGCCGTCGAGCGAGAGAGCCTGGTTCTGACCGAACCCCATCGCTTGAAGTCTGCCGATGACGGTTCCCTCCGATGTCATGGTCCCGTCTTCGCCGACCGAAAAATCTCTCAGCCCGTTGGCCAGCGCAATCGGCGCTCCCCCCTCGTCGAGCAGCGGGTAACCTTCATTGGTGACGATTTCCCCGATGGAACTCAGCTCGAAATGTCCGTCGCGCGTGTAGCGGACGCCGGAAGGTGTCAGGACCGAGAAAAAGCCATCGCCCGAAATCGCCAGATCCAGCGGATTGTTCGTTGTCTCGATCGGGCCCTCGCGAAAATCGCGATAGACACCTTCGATTCCGACAAAGGCTATTCCCGGTCCGTCGGATCCGGACTCCAGAAACTCGCCAAAGCGAAGCGCTTCGCCGCGATAGCCATTGGTCGACAGGTTCGCGAGATTGCTCGCGACCGTATTCATCTGGCGTTGCAGCGTATCCATGCGGCTGAGCGCGACATAGGCGGTGGTGTCCATAGAATCCTCAAGATCGCCCGAACCGGCACGCTTATGCCCAAGATTGGTTAACAGAGCCTTACGACGCCGAATTACCCGCTCGCCTCCCGTAAACCTTTACTTAACCAAACAGCGCCAAAACCATCGCTGCAACGCGAACTCGGCAAACCCATTGTGGTCGTTGCCGCAAAGGTTGGAGCGCCCAGGTGGCAGATACCGAAGACCAAGCCAGTTCCGAAAAAAGCACGAAGGGCGGCAAGAAGAAGCTTCTTCTTATCGCTGCTCTCGCGCTCATCGCATTGGCCGGCGCCGCCGGCGCCGCATATTTTCTCGGCGTCTTTGCCGCCGGGCCATCCGAGGCCGAAGCGCATGCGAACGACGACATGGAAGCCGCGTCGGACCATGGTGGAGATAATAAACAGGCTTCGAGCCATGGGGCCTATGAGCAGGCGGCCATGCAACCGAAGGGCCCGGTCTTCCTCGACATACCGGATGTTATCGTCAATCTGACCTCGGACGACTCCAGAATGCGGTTTTTGAAGATCAAGGTCGCCCTGGAGGTCGGTGAGGAGCCGGCGGCGATGCGTATTGCCGGCCTGATGCCCCGCGTTCTCGACAGTTTTCAGCTCTATCTGCGCTCCCTCACCGTCGACGAGCTTCGCGGCTCGAGCGGTCTCCAGCGCGTCAAGGAAGAATTGATCGCACGAGTCAATCTGGCGATCCATCCGGACCGGGTCGACGACCTGCTCATCAAGGAGATGCTGGTCCAGTAGCGCTTCGCACAAGCCGCGCGAACTGGACCCCTCCTACTAATGGGAACGCCGGATATGAACGACCCTGACACGACCGAGTCGACGACGGACCTCGCTTCCGACTGGGCCCGGATCATGGCTGCGGATGATCTCGCCAATGCCGGGGCGAGCCAGAGCCTCGAGGCGCCCGAACCGAAGCGCGACCAACACCGGGACGAGATCGACAGCCTCCTGGGCATCGGCAGCGCCGCGCGCGGCGAGACCCGAAGTGGCATGCTGGCACTCGTCAATAACAACGACATCAGCTACGAGCGCCTCCCCATGCTCGAAGTGGTGTTCGACCGGTTCGAGCGCATTCTGACGACCAGCCTTCGCAATTTCACTTCAGAGAATGTCGACATCAACGTCGACAACATCATTGCGCAAAGGTTCGGCGATTACATGAACTCCGTCCCTTTGCCGGCGATGATCGCCGTGTTCAGGGCGAGGCAATGGGACAATTTCGGCCTGATCACGATCGACGGGCAAATGATATTCGGCATCGTCGATGTGCTTCTCGGTGGCAAGCGAGGCGCTGCGGTGGCGCGGGTCGAGGGCCGCCCCTACACCACGATCGAGGCCTCGCTGGTCGAGCGTCTCGTTCGCTTGATCCTGGAGGATCTGGCCGCGGCCTTCGCGCCGATCACCGATGTCGAATTCCAGTTCGAGCGCATCGAAACCAATCCGCGATTTGCCGCCATTACAAGACCGAGCAATGCGTGCGTCGTCATGCAGCTCCGCATCGACATGCAGGACCGGGGCGGCAGCATCGAGTTCGTCTTGCCCTATGCCACGCTCGAGCCTGCCCGCGAATTGTTGATCCAGAAGTTCATGGGAGAGAGGCTCGGCAGGGATTCGATCTGGGAAAACCACCTCGCCCGGGAGCTTATGCAGACCAACCTCGAGGTCGAAGCCGTGCTCTACGAAAGCTTCTTCTCCTTGCGGGAAATTTCCGAGCTTGAAGTCGGCAAGACCATCAGCCTCGGTATCAAGTCGGACGCTCCGATCGAGCTCCGTTGCAGCGGCTCCCCCATGCTGGTCGGGAGGGTCGGGCGAAAAGGCGATCGGCTGGCGGTAACCATCGAGGCGCGAATGGACGGACGGTTAGGAGACCAGAGTGCTTGAGTTCGCGCTGGAGGTCATCCTCTGCCTCTTGATGATTCCGACGATCGTCTGGTCGATCGTGATCCATCGAAAACTCCGCAGATTGCGGACCGATCAGGGCGAAATGACCGCGTTCATCGAAGCGCTCAATGAAACCATTGTCAGGGCCGAACGGGCTGTAGGCACGCTGCAGGCGGTCGGCCGGGAGACCATCGAGCGCCACGACAATCAGCAGGCGGAAGCGCGCAAGGCGGCCGACGAGATCGCGCGGGGCATTCAAAGCGCGGCACGGCTGCTTCGTCGGCTCGATACCGCCCTGCAACAGGGCACGAAGCTGCTCGCCGAAACGCGCACTGCCGATCGGAGCCGTGGCCCCATGATTCTCACAACGGCCATGGCCACTTCCCCGGTCGATCATGCGGAAGTCGACGGTGGTCTCGAAAGCGCCGATCTCGACCCTGCGGGAATACCAAAGACCGCCAAGGGTAGAGATCTGTTGCGTGCGCTCGCGGCATTGCGTTAGCGCCATGGCTCCGTTCTTCGACTCCCTGAAGAGATATTTGGAAAAACGGACGAACGCCTGGCGCGGCCTGGTCTATTTGCCGGTCGCGACGAGTCTGATCGCCCTAGCGGCCTTGACCCTGAATATCGCGCAGCGCATCGAGGCCGGCGCACCGGAGACGGCAAACGAGCTTTTGTCGGCCATAGCGGCGGAACCCGAAATCGAGAAGCTCGCGGCAATGACGATGATAAGGCATCGCGCAACCGCGCCCTCAGACCACCCAAATACTGTTCCGGCGGGGTCTGGAGAAGTGGCTGCGGAGCGCAGCCGATCGGAATCACTCCAATATCACCGGGTCGAAGGGCACGCGACCGCGACGTTGGCGGATGCGCCAATGGACCAGAACAACGGGCAAGCCCGGTTGAGTCCGCAGATTCCTCAGTTTTTCGTGGCCACATCACCACTCGTGGAGTTTCCCGAGCCCGCTGCCGGCCCCGACGAGCCCGTTGCCTGCGAAGCCTTCGATGCGCCGTTGGATCAGGTAGCGAAGGATCTCCTGAACCGAAAAAAGCAGCTCGACGAGAGAAGCGAGGAAGTCGAACTCCAAACCGAAGCCATGCGCGTCATGCGCGGTCAACTTGAGGCGGACATCGAACGCCTCGAGCGGGCCCGCGACGACCTCGAAGCAGCCGTCGCCAAAGTCGATGAAGGCGAAGAAAAGCGCCTCCAACAGCTCGTCAAAGTCTACGAATCGATGAAGGCGAAAAAGGCCGCTGAAATCTTCGACCGGCTGGGACTGGACGTCGTGATCTCCGTGGCGACGCGGATGCGCGAAGCCAAGCTGGCCGATATTCTGGCGGCGATGAACCCCGATAGAGCGCGTCTGGTGACCGCACAACTAGCGACCGAGCTATCTCCGCAAGGCCAATAAGGCGACGCCGTTTGGCGCGGTTCGCAACTATACCTATCCCGACAAACCCCGCGACACGACCTCATCGGACTGGCACGGCTCTATTCCTTCCCGACGTTTGAACGCAGTTCCGCGATTCAAGAGTGCGGCATGTCCGGCACTCTTGAATCGCGAAATCGTGACCCTCGAGGATCCTGTCACGTTCACGGCACGGAGCCTTTGGATCTGACCTCCGTTCGATCAGGAAATTCCCGTCAATCAGCTCACGAGGGCTGCATCGGAGTTCGCATAATGCTGACCAAGCGCAATCCGCTGTCGCAATGGCGAATGGCGCAAAGACCTGAAATTGCGGAATCGAGGCTTCAGCTACTTCAAGTGTCGGTTTTTGGGAGCCAAGCAGCAAGTTTTGGGATCACGCATATTCGATCCTCGCAGTGCTCTGAATGTCTTTTGCCAAATCAGAGTTAGACGACGTAGCGTCGGCAACCTTGCAGCGAATACTTTCTTCCTGGAAGAAAAGTATGAGCAGCATGCCATAAAATGTACCCATTTTGGCACCGACGATGACACTGGTCATGCTTGCGAGAAGGCAGAATAGAGCCAGGAAGAAGCTGTGGGAGAGCAAACCGGTCCGGCGATAGAACCGATAGCCATTGATCAAAATACCGATCAACGTTCCGCCAAAGAGAGTCATCGCGATGACGCCGTTCTCGAACCAGATCTGGAGCCAGAGATTGTGGGCATGTGCCGGTGACCAGGCACCCCAGAGCTTCTCGAAATAGTTCGGATAGGTCCCGAAGCCGAATCCGCCGAGCGGACGATCCTGGATCTGCGCGAACGTCACTTCCCAAACCAGGGTTCGGCCCGACAGAGTTTCGTCCTGCTCACCGCGGGACAGCAATGGCAGCAGGACATCCATTGCCACAAAAAGGCTGGCGGCGGAGACGACACCAGCAATCAGCACGTAGATCCGTGCGGGACCGCGAATATGGAAGAAGAAGATGACGAAAACGACGAGCATGAAATAGGCGCTGAACGCACGGACCTTGGTGGCGATCAGGGTCGCCAGGGCAAGAAGGATGAATCCGGCCACCAGGGCCTTGTAATCCTTGGCATCGCATCGATGCCGATTGAGCAGCCACACCAATGCCATCACAATGGCCATGATGCAGACGAAGCCGAGCATCTGCTCGTGCAACATCACCCCTTTGAGACGCCAGATGTCGGTGCGCGACAGCGCCCAACGAAAACCTCCGGCAAGGACCGCCCAGCTCACCGTGAAAACGAAGGCGCTGGCGAAGAGAAAAAGCCTGACGGTTCGATGCACCGGTTCGTTCGCCAACGAAATGGCGGTCAGATAGAAGACCCAGATCATCAAAACGTGGCCTTTGCCATCCGCCGGCGATACGGACCACAACTGACCCGCCGTGATGCAGATGAGGTAGCCTAGAAACAACAGGGACGGATAACTCAGCACGACGCGCGTATCCACGCGCAACAGGACGGGCAGGCGAATCAGCATGGCGGCTGCAAGGAGCGCCAGGACCAAGGGCGTCCAAATGCGGCGTTCCTCGTCGCCGACCCGCGGGCCATCCGCGTTAACCAGAAACAACGCCAGCAAAACCAGAAATATGCTTATCAGCCGCATCGATATCACCCGATGGTGCAGGTGCCCCGGACCAATCCGTCCGGTCTTTGCCGCTGCACACATCCACGAGTTCGTGCACCTCGGACGCGATCAAAGTGATACGATGCGCCGGTATCGGTGCTCTGGTCCAGTCGACAACAGCCCTAGCGGCTACCGTCCGAGAACTTTATGCGGCTTAACTGTTACAATATGGCAAAGAACGAATCGACTTCACACGAACGGCGCAGCGCCTCGAACCGGCATAATGCGCCGCTCATTCGCTGCCGAAAATATCGAAATCGAAATACTTCGCAGAGATTCGATCGTACTCCCCGGTTGCACGCAATAACTCGATGCCCCGGTTGAGCTCATTGACGAGTTCCCAGTTCGTTCGACTGACGGCGATGCCGATGCCCTCTCCGAACCACCTCGGATCATCGAAGCTCGGACCCACCATCCCGTAATTGCGCCCTTCGGAACGCGACAGAAAACCGTTCTGCAACGCAAAGCCATCCGCAAAGACAAAGTCGAGCGATCCAGCCTCAAGATCGTCGATCGCCTCGGGAAGCGTTCTGTAGCGAATAACATCGGCAGCTTTGACCGAATTGTCGCGCAGGAAGACATCTTCGGTCGTCGATTGCTGAACGCCGATTTTCCGACCTTCGAGTCCCTGCCACTGCCCATCCACCAAAGCAACGTCATGCCGTTGGTCCAACGCACTGACGAACCGGGCGGGCGTGGTGTAATATTTATTGGTGAAGGCGAAAATCTCTCTGCGCGATGGCAAAATGCTCATCGATGCAACGATCGCATCGTAATTCCCGTTCTTCAGGCCCTCACCTGTAATCAGCTTGTCCCAATCCTGCTGAACCAGATGGCAGTCGCGATCGAGAACGTCGCAGAGGGCTGCGGCGATATCGACATCGAATCCCTCCAGCTCACCTTTGGCATTGATCGTGCTGAACGGCGGATAGTAGCCCTCGACGGCAAAACGCAGACTTTCCGCACCGGCTTCGTTAGCGGTCTGAATGAGTGCCAGAACCATAAGCGCCAGAATACCGACGATCCGCATTGCGTACCCTTCTTTCGATTGAAGACGATACGGACAGGATGCTGCCCGAAGCCAACGACAGGCTCTGTAGCCCATCTCAACGCAATGGATCAAGGTACCGCACATGGGTGTAACGAAAAGCAGGCTTGCGGCTCATGAGCGCGGCCGTCAGAACTATGATGAACCAATAAAGTCGCGAGCACGGCCGGGCGGATATGGTGTCGACCGAGGACCGCGCACATAGGCACAGCATGACCAATCTTTTCATCGCCGCCGTTTTTTTCGTGGGCACCCATATCGGTATCTCTAGCAGCGCCCTCAGGACACAGATGATCGAGAATTTCGGCGAGCGTCCCTATCGCCTTCTCTACTCGCTGGTCGCTGCGGTCGGCATGATCTGGATGATTGTCGCCTTCCGGTCGGCGGAATTCGTTGCGTTATGGACGCCGAACAGCGCCCTCAACCTCATCCCGCTCATTCTCATGCCATTCGCCTTGCTCCTGCTGATCGGCGCCCTGACCGGCTCCAATCCGACGGCACTAGGCCAGCAGCTGGACGCAGACGCCGGCGAACCTGCCACCGGAGTCATACGGATCACGCGGCATCCGATGATGTGGGGGATCATTCTTTGGGCTGGCTCGCACGTCATCGTCAGCGGCGATCTGGCATCCGTCCTTATGTTCGGCGCCTTCGCGGTTTTGGGATTGCTGGGCATGATCTCCATCGATCATCGCAAAACACAGGAAAACGCTCCGGGTTGGGGCATTTTCGTCCAAAGCACCTCGGTGACGCCGTTTGCGGCGATCGCTGAAAAGCGGCAAACGCTTGTGCTCGCGGAGATCGGATGGAAGAGGGTGCTAGCCACTTTGGTCATCTATATTCTGCTCTTGGTCATCCACCCCTTGCTGTTCGGCGTTCCCGCAATCCAATGACCTAAAGGAAGGTCATGGCCAGCGCCAATGCGATCGCGCCAACGAGCACGCCGACGCTCGCCACCTGCAGCATTCGCTGCAAATGCGGGCGGTTGCGAAACTGAAAAGAGAGCAGATAGGCGAGAATGCAGACCAGCGCGGCCAGTTGGAACAACTGGTAATCGCGCATCAGTCGAGCGCTTCCACGGAAATCCACTGACGTCTCTCGGCCGATTGCACGATCGCCGAAACGACCGCCTGGACCCGCGCCGCTTCGTTGAAATCGGGATAAAACGGGCGTCCGCTTGCAAAACTCTGAAGAACATCCTTGGCCTCGATCGTCTTCATGTCGTTGAAGCCGAGTTGGTGCCCAGGTGCGGGGCAGAAAGCGGCGTAATTCTGGTGCGAAGGGCCGGCCAGGATTCGCCTGAACCCCTCGCGGCCAGCCGGGTCCCTGGTCGTGAAAAGCTGTAACTCGTTAAGCCGTTCCATATCGATGCGCAGAGCCCCGCCGCTACCATAGATTTCAAAGGCGAGATGAAGCTTGCGGCCGCTTGCGACCCAGCTCGCCTCGATCACGCCAGCGGCACCATTCTTGAAACGAACCAGCGCCCTCGCCTCATCGCAGGCTTCGACCAATTTCCGCTCCGAGGCCGCAGGGCGGATCGGTCGGTTGGCAACGACTGTCTTCAGATCGGCCGAAACTTCACCGATGTCACCGATAAGAAAGCGCGCCATCGAGATGATGTGGCTGCCAAGATCCGAAAGGACGCCGTCGCCGCTCTGAGGGTCCAACCGCCACGACCAAGGTGTGTCCGGATCACGCATATAGTCTTCAGCGTGAATCCCGCGGAACGACCATATTTCCCCGAGTTCACCACTCTCGATGAGTTCGCGCGCCAGCGCGACGACCGGGTCCCGCAGATAGTTGAAACCGACAAAGGTGGAAACGCCGGCTTCACGGGCGGCTTTGGCGAGTTCGCGCGCTTCTTCGAGGTTCGGAGCCAGCGGTTTCTCGCAATAGACAGCCTTGCCGGCACCAATCGCCGCTAGCGCCATGTCCTTATGCAAGGAATTCGGCGTCGTAATGTCGACGAGATCGACCAGAGGATCGGTGACGAGTTCGCGCCAATCGCCGGAGGCGCGGGCAAATCCAAGGGTCCGTGCCGCTTCGGCAGCAAGCTGCTCGTCCCGATCCGCCAAGAATTCAAGACGGGGTGATAAGCCCAGGTCGAAAACGACCGGCGCCATGCGGAAAGCTTGGGCATGGCAGCGGCCCATGAAGCCGCTGCCGATCAATCCAATGTTACAACGCTTCACCGGCCACCCGGACGCCGGCTGCGACGCGGCTAATAGGCGCTGCTTTTCGGCCCGGTCGGCACGGTACCCATTTCACTCAGGATCTGCGCTGCAGCACTGGTCAACAGGCGCCCGTCTCCCAAGAGCGTTACCCAATCCATGCCCTTGGCGATAAGACTCTTCGCATATTCTGGACTGCCGCAATGCTGACCGACATGTTTGCCGTGCTTTTTGCCGGCGTCGATAATCGTGTCGATAGCCCCGACAACCTTGGGCTCCGTCGGATCCATACCAGGCGTGAAGCCCATCGAAAGGCTCAGATCAGCCGGACCGACATAAACGCCATCGAGGCCCTCAACGCTCATGATCTCCTCGATATTGGCGACGGCCTGGGCCGTCTCGGTCATCGCGAAAATAAGGATTTCCTGATTGGCCTTGGAGCCGTAGTCGCTGCCGCCGTAGACCGAGGCTCTGATCGGACCGAAACTGCGCTGTCCCATCGGTGCATAGCGTGCATAGGACACCAGCGCCTCGGCTTCGGCCCTAGTATTGATCATCGGACAAATGATGCCGTAGGCGCCGGCATCGAGCATCTTCATGACAATGCCGGGCTCGCACCAGGGAACGCGCACCATCGGCGTCACGTCGGTGGTCGAGATGGCCTGCAGCATATGCGTTGCCATGGCATAGTCGATAAGACCGTGCTGGCAATCGACGGTGAGCGATCCCCACCCCTGATGCGCCATCAGTTCCGCACTGAATGCGCTCGGTATCCCAAGCCAGCCATTGATGACCGCCTCGCCTCGATCCCATTTTTGCCGAATGCCGTTGGCACGCATGCCGCAACCTCATTTATTGATAACGAAAACACGGGGGCACATTAGCTTGTATGATCGCCCTGTCCAGAAGACCAATCGGCGAAACTCAATGGCCGGACCCTTCCTTCAGTCGAGACCGACCACGCTCTTCGTTGCCAAGGCACGATAGGCGGCATCCGCCAGTCGCAATGCTTTCCTGCCATCCTCGAAGCCGACGGAGGGCTGCCTGTCCTTCGCAATTGCGTCGATAAACTCGTCGAGTTCCAGACGATAGGCCTCACGATAACGCTCGATGAAGAAATAGAGCAACGGATCCTTAGCCGATGTCGTCGTCCTCCCGGATCGCAAGACGGTCGTCGCACGGTGATTTTCAGCCTGCAACATGCCGGTCTCACCGATGACCTCGACACGCTGATCATAGCCGTAGACCGCCTGACGGTAATTATTGATGCAGCACATCCGACCACTCCTTGTTTCAAGCAGGATCATCGCGGTGTCGTGGTCGCCGAGTGCCCTTACCTCGTCACTGATGAGCGCTCCGGCAAAGCAGCTGACGCGACAAGGCTCTTCACCCAGAAAAAAACGAGCCAGATCAAAATCATGGATGGTCATGTCCCGCAGCAGGCCGCCCGCGACCTTCATGTAGCCGACCGGCGGCATCTCGGGATCGCGACTGGTAATGATGAGTTGTCGAGGCTCGCCGATTTCACCGTCGTCGATACGTCGCCGCATTTCGGCAAAGGACGGATCGAACCTTCGGTTGAACCCAATCATGATGCGGGGTGAGAGTGGCGCGATTTCCTCCCAGCATGCGTCGACGCGCTCGCTGCTGAGGTCGATGGGCTTCTCGCACAATATGGCCTTGCCGGCTTTCGCGCTGGCCGCAATCAGGTCGCAATGCGTGTCGGTCGAAGAGGCGATCAGAACGGCATCGACGTCATCTCGAGCGAGCGCCTCCTCCAAGGAAGCCGCAACGCCGCATCGCAGCGTTGCGGCCACCGCGGCCGCGGCCGCAGTGTTCACATCGTAGACGACCTTGAGATCGGCCGCCGCATTCGCTGCGATGTTCTCCGCATGCATCTTGCCGATCCGGCCACAGCCAAAAAGTGCGAAACGAACCATGGGAGCCTCCCTCGACTAAGCGGATCATGCCCGGGCTAGCATTACGGCACTCGGGCGTCATCACGTTTCCCGCTCGACGGACTACTTCACGCGGTCCATGCCATTGACTAAGCTGCCTGCCGAATTGAGGAGGCATCGGAATGATTACCGTTCGTTTGACCATGGCGCAGGCAATGGTTCGTTACCTGGTGGCCCAGCGGACCGTGATCGATGGCAAGCAGGAGCCGCTTTTCCCCGGGGTCTTCGCCATCTTCGGTCATGGCAACGTCACCTGCCTATCGGAAGCGCTGGAGGCGGTCAGGGACGATCTCCCGACCTGGCGCGGCCAGAACGAGCAATCCATGGCCCTCGCCGCTGTCGGCTTTACCAAGGCGAGAAAACGCCGGCAGATCATGGTGGCGTCAAGTTCTATCGGACCAGGTGCCTTGAACATGGTCACCGCGGCCGGGGTCGCCCATGCCAATCGACTGCCGATCCTCATTCTGTCCGGGGATTATTTCGTCAGCAGGCTCCCGGACCCGGTGCTGCAGCAGGTCGAGCATTTCGATAATCCCACGGTCAGCGTGAACGACGCGTTCAAATCGGTGACCCGCTACTGGGACCGGATCACCCGGCCCGAGCAGATTATCCAATCGCTCCCCCAGGCCGTTGCGACAATGCTCGATCCCGGCGATTGCGGGCCCGCATTTCTCGGTTTGTGTCAGGATGTCCAAGGCGAGGCCTTCGACTATCCGACACGGTTCTTCGAGACGACAATTCACCAAATCGCCCGACCACGCGCCGATCTTCACCAACTCGACGCAGCCGCTGACAAATTGCGCCTGGCAGAGCGGCCCCTCATCATCGCGGGCGGCGGCGTTCGATACAGCCTTGCCGAACAGGCGCTCACAGAGTTTGCAAGCAAACACAAGATTCCAGTGGCGGAAACGATCGCAGGACGCTCCTCGCTCGTCCACGACCATCCGATGAATGTGGGGCCTGTGGGCATACTCGGCTCAAGCAGCGCCAACACTCTAGCCTCCGAGGCGGACATCATTCTCGCCGTCGGGACGCGGCTTCAGGATTTTACGACCGGCTCCTGGTCGCTCTTTGCGGACAATGCGGAGTTTGTAAGCCTCAACAGCGCACGTTTCGATGCGCACAAACATCGGGCAACGGCCGTGGTCGGGGACGCCCGCGCATCGCTCGAGGACCTGACCGCGAGGCTCGAGAATTGGCAGGCGCCCGATGCGTGGCTGAAACAGTCCAGGCGTGAATACGCACAGTGGAACGAGTTCATCGACCAGCGCAGCGCGCCGACCAACGCCGAGGTGCCGACTTACGCTCACGTCGTCGGTGCCGTGAACCGCCTTGCGGATGATCGTGACCTCGCCCTGACAGCGGCCGGCGGTCTTCCGGGCGAGCTATGCATGAACTGGCGCGCCCGTAGCATCGACACCTTCGATTGCGAGTTCGGATTCTCCTGCATGGGCTATGAAATCGCCGGAGGTTGGGGTGCTAAAATGGCAATGCCTGACCGCGACGTCATCGTCATGGTCGGCGACGGTTCCTATCTGATGCTGAATTCCGACGTCTACAGCTCGGTCCTGACCGGCCACAAATTGATCGTCGTGGTCTGCGACAACGGCGGGTTCGCAGTCATCGACCGGTTGCAGGTGGCAAAGGGCATTCCGAGCTTCAACAATCTGCTCCAAGATTGCCGCATGAGCGATGTTGGGCCCAACACCTTGCCCAGAGTTGACTTTTCGAAACACGCGGAATCGATGGGAGCGATCGGCATTCGCGTGACGGGCATGGGAGAACTCGAGGAGGCGTTCAGGCAAGCCAAAGCGGCGGATCGGACGACGGTCATCCATATCGATGTTCAGGCCCGCGACTGGACGGAGGGCAATAATGCCTGGTGGGAATGCGGCACGCCAGAAGTCAGCGTTCGGGCCTCAGTCAAGTCGGCACTCGTGGATCATCGCCAAGGCAAGGCACGACAGCGCCAAGGGGTCTGAGGAGATGAGGATGAATGCACGATGAGCATCAAGTTCGGTATCGCTCCGATCGGCTGGACCAATGACGACCTGCCGGAACTGGGTGGAAACATACCGCTTGAACGATGTCTGGAGGAGGCGCGCCAGGCCGGGTACACCGGGATTGAAAAGAGCGGACGGTTTCCCGACGACGTCGACACATTGGCGCCGCTCCTTGCCGATCACGGACTGGAACTGGTCAGCGGCTGGTTTTCAGGTTTGCTGCTCAACACCCCGATCGATCAGGAAAAAACGCGTATCCGGAACCAGCTCGAGCTCTACCAGGAGCTAGGATGTCCGGTGATGGTCTATGCCGAGACCACCGGAACGGTGCAAGCAGACCGGCAAAAGCCTGTCGGCGACAGGCCGACAATTGAGCCCGATCTCATCCGGCGTTATGGCGAAAAACTGTCGAAATTTGCCGACTGGCTGCAGTCCGAAGGCTGCCCGATGTCCTTCCATTATCACATGGGGACAGTTATCGAGCAGCGGCCTGAGATCGATCTCCTCATGGATAATACCGATACGAGTGTTGGCCTACTACTCGATACCGGACATCTGGTTTTCGCCGGTGGGGATATCTCCGAACTGGTCGAAGCCTATGGCCAACGCATCAATCATGTTCATTGCAAGAATGTCCGCCTCGATGTGTTGGACCGTGTGAAGCGGGAAAGACTAAGCTTTCTGGACGCCGTGATCGAAGGCGTTTTCACCGTCCCGGGCGATGCTGAAGGGGGCATCGATTTCCGCAGATTCCTTAAGGAGTTGCACGATCTTTCCTACGCCGGCTGGATCATCGTCGAAGCCGAACAGGATCCAGAGAAGGCGAACCCTCTCGAAATGGCCGAGATGGGGTATGCGGAACTCCTCGATGGAGCCCGTTCCGCCGGATTTGAAATTGGCTGAACCCTGAATGTCGGTTCGAACTCGATCCCGCACCGGAGATGATCTACAACGGGGGCGAGCCCCAATTGGGGGGTGTGGGAGGTACCCATGAGTCAACGTAATATCATTATCGCCGTCGTTGTCGTCGTCGTTTTGGTCGCGATTTATTTCTTCACCACTGGAGGCGAACCTGAGGTCGAGGCTCCAGCCGCCGGCACGGCAACTCAATCAAACTGAGCCATAGGGCGAGCCAACTGATTATTGTTGGGGCTCGCTCCACTACATTATCAATTTAATAAGCCGGGATCGGACGCACCATGGCGCACCATGAACTCGATGATCGACTTGACCATCTGGTTTGGGGCCACATGGCGGCTTCGATCCCGGCCATATTGAATGTCAGTTCGGGCGATACCGTCACAATCGACGCTTTGCCCGCAGGACCCAAAGAGCGCTTACCGTCAGATCGGGGCCGGGTTCTTCCGAGCCACCTTGCGCTGGTCGAAAGCCGTGATCCGTATTTGGGATCCCATGTGCTCTCCGGGCCAATCCATGTGAATGGTGCTGAGCCGGGTGATGTCCTGCAGGTCGACATCCTCGACATCGAATTCCGGCAGGACTGGGGATTCGTTGCCGTCCATCCGCTTCTCGGTACCCTGGTCGAGGAGGGAGTGACTGCCGAGACCATCCATCCAACAATCGATCGAGAGGCAAAGATCTGCAGTCTTCCTTGGGGAACGGCCCTCTCGCTCCGTCCGTTTTTCGGAGTTCTCGCCGTTGCGCCGCCGCCGAATTACGGCACGGTTTCTACTGTTCAGCCCAGAGCCTACGGCGGAAATATGGACAACAAGGAGTTGACCGAGGGAACGACGCTATACCTGCCGGTATTCAATTCCGGCGCCTTGTTCATGGCAGGTGACGGTCATGGCGTTCAGGGCGAT
Source organism: Geminicoccaceae bacterium (assembly GCA_041750975.1). Lineage (GTDB taxonomy): Bacteria > Pseudomonadota > Alphaproteobacteria > Geminicoccales > Geminicoccaceae > JBGSYN01. Next base: position 38,388 of record JBGSYN010000092.1, read on the forward strand.
GGCGAGGTATGCGTGTGCGCGCTGGAGACGGCGCTCAGAGGAACTTTCCGGCTGACCGTGCGCAAAGACATGATGCAGGATATGCCGTTTGCCGAGAATGAAACCTCATTGATCTCGATGGGCATCGATGAGGATCTGGATGACGCCGCCAAGCAGGCCGTCCGCCAAATGATCGAAATCGTTATGCGGCGTACGGGGCTGAGTTGGAATCACGCCTACATGCTGTGCTCGCTTGCGGGCGATCTCCGTGTGACACAGACAGTGGACGGCAACAAAGGCTGCCACATGATCCTTGCAAAGGCCGCGCTCTAAAAATTCGCCGCCTCAGGAATTCATGGTGTTCCAGAATTCATCGTTGGTCTTGGCGTAGCGCATCTTATCCAGCAGGAACTCGATCGCGTCCACGGTTCCCATCGGATTGAGGATTCGGCGCAACACCCACATGCGAGACAGCATCCCCTTGTCGACCAAAAGCTCCTCTTTTCGGGTGCCCGACTTATTGATGTCGATTGCAGGGAACGATCGTTTGTCCGCCAAGCGGCGATCCAGGACGATCTCGGAATTGCCGGTCCCTTTGAACTCTTCGAAAATCACCTCATCCATACGCGAGCCGGTTTCGATGAGGGCCGTGGCGATGATGGTGAGGCTACCGCCATCCTCGATGTTCCTGGCAGCACCGAAAAAGCGTTTGGGCCGCTGCAGCGCGTTGGCATCGACGCCACCCGTCAGAACCTTGCCCGAGGACGGCACGACGGTGTTGTAAGCGCGAGCAAGACGCGTGATCGAATCCAATAGAATGACGACATCGCGGCCATGCTCAACCAGCCTCTTGGCCTTCTCGATGACCATCTCCGCCACTTGGACGTGACGCGCCGCAGGTTCGTCAAACGTCGAGCTGACAACCTCGCCGCGCACGGACCGCTGCATATCCGTGACCTCTTCCGGACGCTCATCGATCAACAGCACGATCAAATAGACTTCTTCGTGATTGGCGGCGATCGAATGGGCAACATTCTGCATCAGCATGGTCTTGCCGGTTCTGGGGGGTGCTACGATCAGGCCGCGTTGTCCCTTGCCGAGAGGCGAGACAAGTTCGATAATTCTGGCGCTTACGTCCTTGACCCCCTTGACCTCAAGATTGAGTTTTTCCGTCGGGTAGTAGGGCGTAAGATTGTCGAAATGGATCCGATGACGCGCTACGTCCGGGCTGTCGAAATTGACACTATCGGCGCGTAGAAGCGCAAAATAGCGCTCACCTTCCTTGGGTGAGCGCACCGTTCCCTGAACTACGTCGCCCGTCCTCAGGCCGAACCTTCGGATCTGGCTCGGCGAAACGTAAATGTCGTCGGGCCCGGCCACGTAATTCACGTCGGGCGAGCGCAAGAAGCCGAAGCCATCCTGCAATATCTCAAGAACGCCCTCGCCGCGGATCGGCACCTGAGTCGATGCCAAGCGCTTGAGAATCGTGAATACCAGGTCGGATTTCTTGAGCGTGCTCGCGCTCTCTATGCCGATTTCCTCGGCATATTCGAGAAGCTCTGCGGGAGGGCGCCTTTTGAACTCTGTAAGGTTGACGGTCGGCAAAGGTTCTGCCGGTTCAGGCACAATCTCGGAGGGCTCATCACTGCTGTCCGAATCGAAGTCAAGCATGGGCTCGCCCTGAGGCTCTTCAACCGGCCGCGGTTCCCGTCTCGGACTGTTCCGGCTGCGCGACCGTCGACGCCGTACCGTCGTGGATTTCGGCTCGTCGTCGCGCGCCGACTGTGGGTTATCCTCCACGACGGTATCGGGCTCTTCGTTTACATCATTCACGGATTTCGAATTTCCCTTTGAAAAGAAGCTCCAGCGACCTCGCTCAAAATGGTTTCATGACCACGAGCAGGACTGCTATGATAAACAGCACGGTCGGCGCTTCATTGAATACTCGATACCATCTGGACGTTCGCGGCCGACCGTCTTCCGCGAATCGCCTCACATCGACCTCGAGCAAACCGTGGCATGCCATGAGACCGAGGACCGCCAAAAGCTTGGCGTGGAGCCAGCCCGCGACCCAAAAGCCCTGCAGACTGGCAAGTACGATCCCAGCCAGGATCGCGATAAGCATGGCCGGCCTCGCGATTGTCCGCAAAAGCCGTTGCTCCATGAGCTTGAACGTTTCCGAGCTGTCCGAGCCGACGGTCGCATCCCGATGATAGACGAGCAGTCTTGGCAGATACCAAAGGGCCGCCATCCAGGCGGCAAAGGCCACAATGTGCAGAGACTTGAGCCAAAGCACGCCGCTACTCATCGATTTACTCTGTAACGGTTCGATACTCGGGTTCGGTGAACCGACATAAGACCAAAAGCATTGAGAGGGGGATAGGCACTATAGCCATCGCTGCTCGACTGAGCGATGAAAGCCCGACACAGCTTTCTATGGGTCAGATGGATGACGATTGCAAGTACCGGCAGAGTCTTTCCATCTCGTCGGGGTTGGTGATCGGCAGGACTCCGTGTCCGAGGTTGAAGATGAACCTGCGGCCGTGCCAGGCTTCGACGATCTTGCGAGCCTCGTCGATCATGAGATCGCCACCGATTGCAAGAGCCACCGGATCAAGATTTCCCTGAAGACAAACACTGGGCTGTGTTTCGAACCGCGCCCGGGCGATGCCTGGCGAAACGGTTGTATCCAGGCTCACCCCGTCAACCCCGGTTTGCTCGGCAAAAGCCGGATAGCTCATCCCAATGCCGCGTGGAAAAGCCAGAATCGGAGTGGCAGGATATTGCTCCCTCAGTGCGTTGACGATGCGTCGACAGGGTTCGATCGACCAGCGTCGTAATTCATCCGGTCCCAATGCACCGGCCCAGCTGTCGAACAGCTGCACCAGTTGAGCTCCGGCGGCGATCTGTCTCGACAGATGCAGGATCACAGCCTCTGTCAGTAAATCGATCAGCCCTTGAAACCGGTCAGGAAAGCGCCGCGCAAACAGTCTTGCTGCTTGCCAGTCCTTACTGCTTCGACCCTCGATCATATAGCTGGCTAGTGTCCAAGGCATCCCGGCGAAGCCGATGAGCGCCGTCGCCGATGCCAATTCCCGTCGGATCGACTTGATGGCGGCGTAAACCGGTGCGAGGTGCGTTTCGAAGTTATCGAATCCCAGCTGATCCGTTTCGATATCGGTACCGACACGCAACAGCCGCGGCCCTTCATTGTCCTCGAACCAGACTTTGCATCCGAGCGCATGCGGAATCACCAGTATGTCCGAGAACAGGATCGCCGCATCCATCCCGAACCTTCTGATCGGCTGCAGCGTCACTTCGGCCGCCAGATCCGGATCATAACACATTTCCAGAAACCCACCGGTCCGCTGACGGATCTCGCGATATTCCGGAAGATAGCGCCCCGCCTGCCGCATGAACCAAAATGGCGGTCGAGAAACCGGCAGGCCTTTGAGTGCGTCGAGTACGATCGGGTTGCTGGCTTGTTTCCGGTCTGCAGGGACACCCATTACATAAAGACTCTATAATAAGGTTGTTGTTGTATGTTGGAGTTGGGGATACCCGGGATTCTCGGTTCTTGGTAACCTTATTCACCTAGTTGTCACTCTTTGCCGCCTGGGGACAACCACCCCTTCCAATTCACCAAGAATCTCTACTTTCCCTTTAATTTCATCAGGCTAAATCACTCCAAAATTGTGGAAACAGTGCGAGATCTGGGCGTGTTACGGCCTGAGAACAAAGACCGGTGGGTTGTTTCGATTGGATGTGCAGATCTCAACGATCTAGACAAGGATGGAAAGGCACAAAGGGTGGATCGGCAATTCCTCAACAATCTACCAACAGAGCCGGGCGGGTTTATCCTCCGGTTTTCCGGGGAGACATTGATGTATCAACCACCTGAGCTTGGGGCAGAGGCACCTTGCTGAGACTGCATGTACACCTTGTCTCTGATTCCACTGGGGAAACGGTCACAACGGTGGCACGAGCGGCGGTTTCGCAATTCGAGGACGTCACGCTTGTCGAGCATGTGTGGTTCTTCGTCAGGAGCGAACGGCAGCTCGATCACGTCTTGACGATCGTCGAAGCGCTGCCGGGCTTGGTCATCTTCACGCTCGTGTCTCCAGAGCTGCGGCACCGTCTTCAGGAACGCTGCCGGAATCTGAACACACCATGTGTCGCGGTACTGGATCCCGTAATGTCGGCGCTTTCCAAACTTCTCGGTTCGGCGGGGCCGCCAAAGATCGGCAAGCAGCATGTCATGGATGATGGCTATTTCTCGCGGATCGCCGCCATGGATTTCGCCATGCGGCACGATGACGGCCAGTTCGATCACGAACTGGAGGAGGCGGATGTCGTCCTGGTCGGTGTTTCCCGAACCTCGAAAACCCCAACCTGCGTTTATTTGGCGAACCGTGGTATCAAAGCCGCAAACATCCCGATCGTACCGAACATGACACCCGTTGACGCGCTGGAAAGATTGAAGAGGCCGCTCGTGGTGGGACTGACGATCAACCCTCAATCGCTGGTTCAGATCCGGGAAACTCGTCAGAAGATGCTTGGGGTAGAGGCCACAGCGGATGGACGTTTCGGCGCCGACTATGCGGATCTTCAGAAAATCAGGGACGAACTGACCTTTGCCCGTCGTCTTTTTGCGCGAAATGATTGGCCGGAAATCGACGTAACCAAACGTTCGGTAGAGGAGACGGCCGCCACCATTTATCAACATCTACAGGCAAGACGAGACCCGGAATTGAAGGGGCTGAACGACGATTCGCGAGTATGAGCATTATTTTCCGACGCTAAAACCTACCAAATCAATCAGGCAGGCAAATTCGATTGGTCATGATCGCCAATTTGTCAGCATCTGACCAATAGCAAGCGCGATAAACGGATAGTCAATGGATAGCTATTCGACCTTTGGCGAGGCCGGACGACGCAGGCGGCGCCGTACATTGCTTAGTATTCTGAGGTTCGCCGCGTTCCTCGCGGTGATGGCTGTAGCCATCGTCGCAGCCTATGAGGTCGGCAATTCGCAGATGAGAACCGAGGTCGATAGGCTCGAGCAGCGGACCGAGCAATTGCAGGAAATGAGCCGGCTTTTGAGGGAGCGTGTCGCCGCTGCCCGCCAGCAGGCCGAGCAAGCGGAGGAGCGCCGATCCGCGATGGAACGCGGTTATCGCGAAGCGGTCCCGCAAGGCTTCCGCAAGGACGTGTTGAACGAGATCGATCGGAAGCTTCGAAGCGGGATACCGGAGGAAAGGTTAGCGTTCGTTCTCGGCGAAGTGGAGAAAGACCAGTCGTGCGACGCCCGGACGGAAAACGGACGTGTTTTGCTACAGACACCGAATGCGACAATGCCAATCAGCGCCGTCAGTTTCGACAATGGCCGTATTGCGATATCCGGAAGCGGCTCATCTGCGAGAGACGAGGAGGACCAGCCCCAGGCTTGGTACGACCCGGAGAAAGCAGTTGAATTGAGGTTTCTCACAATCGCCGGTGAACTCGAAACGACGCGTGGCATGTTGCCACGAACACATGCGATGGTTCTTGACGACCGCGAATTGCGGTTTCTTGCGAAACCTTCGGAAAGCAAGGGCTTCGTCGACATTACAGTGCAGATTTGTACTTTTCCGTAGCGATGGGCACGGGATCGTGGTGTGAAGGAGGCAGGATCCGAACTGCCTGCCGATTTCCGCTACTTGTTCCTTGGTTCGTTGTCGCAGGCCAGCGCCACTGCCATTTGAGCTTTGCCAGGAACCGAGGTCGCCCACTTCCTTGGGCAAGGGCTCGATGAACCCAGAATGGCGCCGCGGACTCTCAAGGAAGTCCAAATTCACGGCACGATATGTTTGGAGACGCGGTCCTACGACAATACGTGGCGGAGACAGTCCTAGGGTGCGTCCAGCCTCGTTCTTTGCGGTCACCACATTTCGGTTTCTTTGGGCAGCGACAAGCGTGTTCCTCAAATTGGGAATGATCTCGCTGCATGACCGCTGCGAATAGAGCATGCATGTGGATATGGATGCTCGTTGGTTTCTGTCCGAATGTTCGTTTCATTACAAAATCATAAGTTTATCGCTTTGTCCTGAACTCAATGGACTCAAGCGGCGAATGCGACTTCATGCCGACTCGGGGCGAGGACCTCCAATTGCCTTGATATGACGATCGCTCTAGTGTGCTGCGCCAAGGGACGGGCAATAACCAAAGCGCTGCCCCTCCCGTCATCGAGGGCGCTCTCATGGTGTGTATTGTGTCCCAATTGATGGACGGGACGGAGGATCTGTTGATGGATTTGGTTGCGGCGTGCGGTCGGATGAAGGGAGCCGTTGTCCCAGGATTTGCACTACTTATCGGTATGAGTTCGACATCTTCATTGTATGCTCAATCGCTCGACGATGCTCTGGTCCAGACATATTTGAACAATCCGCGTCTCGATTCCGGTCGAGCCGAGTTGCGGGCAACGGATGAACTCGTGCCCCAGGCCAGAGCCGGCTGGTTGCCGACGCTCTTTCTCAATGGTCAGGTTGAGCAGGTCGCGACGGAAACGGAGTCGAACACATTTAACGACACAGACACCGATGAGAGATTGGCGTCGAGTATCGCACTCACGTTGAATCAGTCGATCTATGCAGGTGGAGGCATCGGCGCGAGCGTCGAACGCTCCGAGAATCTTGTACGATCCCAGCAGGCGCAACTCATCGCGCTTGAACAGAATGTTCTCTTCGATGCCGTCGAAGCCTATACGTCGACGTGGCAGGACCGGTCAGTTCTTGACCTATCTCTGAACAATGAAGAGAGGCTCGAGCGCCAACTCCAGGCAACGCGGGACAGGTTCGAAGTCGGCGAGGTGGCCCGAACCGACGTCGCTCAGGCCGAAGCACGGCTTTCGCGGGCCCGAGCCGATGTCGAACAGGCGAAGGCCGATCTCGCAGATTCCAGCGCTACATTCGAGCAGGTCATCGGTGAGGTGCCCGGCGAGTTGGTCGAACCGCGGGTGCTCAGCACGCTCCCACCGAATAAGGCCTCGGCCCAGGAAATTGCCAGCACCAATCCGAATATCATCGCGTCGAATTTCAGTCTGTCCGCGGCCCGAGACAATATCGACGTGGCTTTCGCCGACCTGCTGCCGAGCTTAACCCTGCAGGGCGAACTCTCCTATCAGGACGAGCCCTCGAGCTCGATCGACAATCAGCAAACCGCTTCCATTGGCCTCAATCTCTCGATACCTCTCTATCAGGGTGGTGCCGCCTATGCGCGGGTCCGCGAGAACAAACAGACGGCCGATCAGGCCAGACATGACCTGGAGGATGTCATGAGGGAGGTTCAACAGACTGTGGAGTCGACCTGGGAGACCTTGCAGGCCGCCTCGGCGGCCATCGAATCCTTCCGGGACGAGGTTCGCGCCAATCAGATTGCGTTAGAAGGCGTTCAAGAGGAAGCCCTGGTCGGCCAGCGGACCGTGCTGGACGTGCTCGACGCCGAGCAGGAACTGTTCGAATCGCAGGTTAACCTGGTTCGTGCACAACGAGCAGAGATTTTGGCCAGCTATCAATTGAAGGCGGCCACCGGCCAGCTGACCGTTGCGGATATCGGCTTGCCGGTGCAGGCTTACGATCCGGAAATTTACTACGAAATCACCAGACGAAGGCTGTTCGGTATCGATACGACACTTCCTGCGGAGGCCGGGCCTGAGCCTCTCGGGGTCGCTTCGAGCCAATCCGCGGGGTGAATGCCGGTACCCGAAAAATCGCCGGCCTTAACCACATTTTTATGAAGGCTCGGTAGTCTCGCATTGAAGCAAAAAACCTTCCGGTCCCGAAGGCAACCTTGGGTTCGACGGAAAACCTTCAAGCGAGGAAAGCGAGATGAAGAAGCGTCTTTTATGGCTGGTAGCGACCGCGGGCGTAGTCGGACTATCTTTTACACCGGTTCATGCCGGCACTTCTCAAACGACTTTGGTGGTCGGTGCCGAAGTCATCGCCGATTGCAAGGTCGTCGGTGGCGCCCTCGATTTCGGTTCCTATGTGACCGGTCAGAGCAAGGATCACGAGGCCGTTGGGTCCATCGACTACGAAGGTTGCCTGATTGGATCCGTGGTTCTGGAATTGAGCGGTGGTCAGTCGGGCTCGATTGCGGACCGGGCAATGCTCGATGGCAATGGCAAAAAGCTGAAATATCAGATCTATCGCGATGCCGGTTATTCGCAGGTTTGGGGTCAGGGATCGGGTGCCCACTCGATCAACCTCACCAAGGCTGGTGGCGGCTCAGTTGAAGTCTACGGCAGGATTCCGGGCCGTCAATCGGTCGCTCGCGGCAACTATAGCGATACCGTCAGCGTCACTCTGATGTTCTAGAGGTTGGATTACTTCTTCCCAATCGATAGAGGTTTTGGCAAGCATTGCCTTGTCCGTGCAGCCGCCGATTGTCTTTCGATCAGGTCGTTGAGATTGTCAGCAATTCGCGCCTCCTGACGGCGCGCCGCGCGGGGTGTCGCGATGTGCAAAGCCGAGTTCGGGTTCATCCGGTGTCCGCGCCAACCGCCGGTGATATCGATCGATTTTGGGTTAGTGGCCAGTGCATGGGGGGCAATAACCTACGACCGACGTGCACCCTGATCACGCGTGGAGTTCAACAGGATGAGGAATGTCTTCGCCATGATTCCCCGGTTTCCCCTCCCTTTTTCAGAACAACCGTAAAGGCCCAAGCCTGCATTCAAATGTGTCCTATGGAATTCGCTGCATGGCGCTTCAGGCCACGGATGGTCCTTCCAGAGCTATGAAACGGACGGGGAGAATTGAGTGCGGAACCATGCCAGCAGGTGAGATAATTACGCGACTACATTGAAACTCCGGTATTGGCTAAGTCGTCTTTCGACATTAGCGCACGGATAATATTAGGAACGATTTGCGGTACCAACCTTGACGAGGATGTGCGTCGGCAATTTATGCACAAATCGGCTCAGATTCTAAAGATCGCCGATTGTTGAGGAATATGGTACAATTCTGCTCGGGCATCGGCTTCGCGAAATAGAATCCTTGTGCTTGATCGCAGCCCTCACGTACGAGGAATTGACGCTGGGCGGATTCCTCGACGCCCTCGGCCAGGACATCCTTGCCTAAGGTCTTCGCCAGCCCAATTATCGCGCGCACGAGTTCCTCATCGACCGAATTCTTGCCAACATCGATAAGAAAAGACTTGTCGATCTTGATCTTATCGACGGGTAGTCTCTTCAGATAGGAGAGCGATGAATAGCCGGTTCCGAAGTCGTCGATGGCGAGGCGAACGCCCATCTCCGCGAGCCGGTTCAAACAGAGACGCATCTTGGTTTCGGATGGATCGACAAATAAACTCTCCGTCACCTCCAGTTCGAGACGTCCTGGCTCGCAACCAGTAGCGGCAAGTGCATCTCGAACGATTTGTGCCATCTCGGGCTGTCGCAATTGCGCGGCCGAAATGTTCACCGCCATGCTCAGATCATGTCCCGCGTCACGCCATGCGACAATCTGTTGGCAGGCTTGTCGGATCAGCCACACGCCCATGGAACGAATGAGGCCGGTGGATTCGGCGACTGCAATGAAGGTCATCGGCGGCACCATCCCCCATGTCGGATGGGGCCAGCGCATGAGCGCTTCCACGCCGCAGACGGCACCCGAACGCAAGTCGAACTGGGGCTGGTAGTGAAGCGTCAGCAGCCTTTCGCTCATCGCTCTCTTTAACTCGCGCTCAATACTGCGCCTTGAACGCAGGACAGCGTCCATATCCTTTTCGAAGATCTTGACATCGGCGTTCTCGCTTTTTTTGGCGAGATCGAGGGCCAACTCGGCGGAGTGAAGCAGTTGCTCGAAATTGCGTGCATGGTGCGGCGCCATGGCAATACCGACGCTGATCTGCGGTGAGATATCGCAGCCGTTGATATGCAATGGGCGGGAGACGGCGAGTTGGGCGAGCCTCGCAAAACGCTCGATTTGATCGCGATCATCGGCTTCGTCGAGAATCAGGGCGAAGTTATCGTTGCCGATTCGAAAAGCGTGCGATCCAGCTTGAGCAACGGCAGACAACCGACGGGCCAATTGCTGCAGAACGCCGTCACCAACGCGATAGCCATAATATCCATTAACGTCACGGAGCCTCTTCACGTCGAAGACCAGAAGCGCAATGGGCCCGCCGTATCGCGCAGTGTCTCGAAGCTTGGTTTGCAGCAATTGCGCCAATTGATCGCGATTACGCAATCCGGTCAGCGGATCAATACCACCCAGTTGGTCCCGTTTGCTGCCGGAAAGGTCTCTGTCCCGCGCTATTGGCTCAGACATCGAGAGATTGCTTTTGCCGACTCTGTCCGCCTTGTACTCGTGGCTTAATGTCAGAACGTGAACGATACGGCGGAGTTTGATGGTGTTCCAAAGGTTCGCGAGCGACCCAGCGATCACCAATCCGGCAAGGATGCTATTGACCCCATAAATGATGCCCAACATCGCGAGGATCAGTGCCGATAGGCTGAAGCCGAGCAGTAATACCCAGGAAACTATCGAGCAGGATACGAGTCGTCCGGCAATGCCCGAGATTCCTTCAACTCGATGTTTACGGAAAACTATGGGACCCTTGTCATGATTGGTGTTCACGTGGTTCCCGTCGTGGCCGAGGCGCGCAATCAAATCCCGCCACACCAAGCTTTTCGAAGCGGCGCGTTCATATTTTTCATTCATGCTTGCCTTGGCAATGCGCAGGTGTTCATCATCAGAGAGAGTGAAAAATATAACCTATGATTTAGAAAGTCAGAGTGAAGAAACCTGTGCAGTTTCTGCCATTGCGTTGTTCTGTAACCAAGTCTGTTTCCGATCAAAAGATTTTTTTGGCGACTTAAAGTTGTATCCTGCTGCAATGCTGCCCTTTGTATGCGGTTCTCGCGGCCAACGTTTGCGCGTGCTATTCGAACGCGGGACGATTGATATGCCACGTGAACGAGCCTTAAGCTTTGATGTTGGGAGTTCGATGAACCAGATAGATCTTGCCGATCGGCGAGCCGTCATCACCGGGGGTGCCCGGGGGCTCGGCTACGCAATCGCCCGACGTTGTCTTACATCAGGAGCCGCAGTTGCGATCTGGGATCGCGATGCGAATGAATTGATTCAGGCTCAAAACGACCTTTCGGATTTGGGGTCCGTTGGCACAGTGTTGGTCGATGTAACGTCATACGAACAGGTTGAAAAAGCCGTCGAGGAAACGATGGGGTCAATCGGCGGTATCGATATCCTTATATCCAATGCCGGTATCGCCGGACCTTCGGCGACGACCTGGGACTATCCACTGGAGGCGTGGCGCGAGGTCATCGACATCGACCTCACCGGTGTTTTTCATTGTCTGAAAGCGGTCGTTCCCGGGATGATTTCGCAAAATTACGGGCGCATCTGTTCAACCGCGTCGATCGCCGGCAAAGAAGGCAATCCGACCGCAGCGCCCTACAGTGCTGCGAAAGCCGGGGTCATTGCACTCACCAAGGCCTTGGGTAAAGAGCTTGCCGGCTATGATATCGCTGTCAACTGCATCACCCCGGCAGCGGCTCGAACACGGATCTTCGAGCAAATTTCCCAGACCCACATTGATTATATGTTGAGCAAAATCCCTCGGGGGCGATTTGTCGATGTCGAAGAGGTAGCGTCGATGGTGGCTTGGCTTGTGTCCGAGGAAAACTCCTTTACTACGGGAGCCACCTTCGATCTCAGTGGCGGTCGAGCGACATATTAGTTGCCCACTTTCGGGGCGCAGAAATTTTGGCCAGGCAACTACTACTCGGTCGATAGATTTCGAGAATGGCACTTACCGAAGGCTCGACCAACCGCACCAATGGCCAAGTACCGGAGCACCACGCGTCGGGTGCAACAATAGGCAAGATCGGTTCGCCCGAGATGACATCGGAACAGTTCAAGGCGTGGCGCAAGAGCTTGGGTTTGTCGCAAAAAGCCGCCGCCGATGCCCTGGGCCTCAAAAACCGGATTGTTCAGTACTATGAAAAAGGCGAGCGCGACGGCGAAGAAGTCAAGATCCCGAAGTATATCAGGCTAGCATGCTTCGCCCTGACCTCGGGAAGAACGGATTATAAAGGACCCGAAACGGCATCGAGCTTCAACAAGACAAAAAAGTCCAAGAAAAAAGAAAAGTCGGGCACGAAATGATCTACGTGCAGAGCACCAGCACCTATCATTGTCGTCAGCAGTGGATTCTCGATCCGGGAAGCCAACATAATCTCTATGCCTAGTAAGGATATCGCATCACCCGGCGGCCGTGAGATTGAGAGCTTTGTCGAACGGGCTCGAGGATTGGCCCGTTCGACACCTCCGGCCCGGATAATCTTCGCCCTGGACGCGACCGCTTCACGTGAACCGACATGGAAACTGGCGTGCCGGGTCCAGAGCGACATGTTCGGTTCTGCGGTGGCACGTGAAGACCTGGCCGTCCAACTCGTATTCTATCGAGGTTTCGATGAGTGTCGCGCGAGCAAATGGGTCAAGGATCCGGACGCCTTGGTCAATCTCATGATGGCGGTACGGTGTAAAGCAGGTCAGACACAAATCCGTCGGATTTTGCGTCACGGCTATCGCGAGGCGGAAAACCGGCAGGTTCACGCTATTGTCTTCGTTGGCGATTGTGTCGAAGAGGATGTCGATGAACTCGGCATGTTGGCTGGAAGGTTGGCGCTCAGAGGCGTACGGCTTTTTCTGTTTCAAGAGGGCGACAATTCAATAGCTTCCCGCGCCTTCCACCATTTGGCTCAGGCAACCAAGGGTGCACACTGCAAATTTGACGCGAGCGCTCCGGATCAATTGCGAGAATTGCTTGCTGCCGTAGCAACTTATGCACGAGGTGGTACCGGTGCATTAAAGACACTCGCCAAAAAACGCGGTGGCATTACCCGCCTTATCGAAAAGCAGGTACGCTGATGGCAGCATGACAGGTAATGATCATGTTGTATTTTTTAATTGGTTGCGCACTCTTTGCTCTGTTCATTTTTTCGTTGCGCCATCTTGCGACCGTTTCTCCGTCAAATCTTGCTAATGCAGTTCGCACGTTTGTCGGTGTTTTTAGCGCATTGGCGGGAAGCGGGCTCCTTATGGCCGGCAGGGTCGGCCTTGCTGCCGTCGCTATTGGCGCAGCCTTTATGGCGTTTCGATCATTGCGGGCATCGTCCGCCGGTTTGCATGGCGATCACTCCAATGGTGAGTCCCGGGTCAGGACGGCATTCTTGGATATGAGCCTCGATACGGTCACGCATGAAATGAATGGAGAGATATTGGCGGGCACCCATAAAGGGAGGACGCTGAGCGATCTCGGTATTGAATCGTTGGTTGATCTTTGGAACGAAGTCAGGCGTGATGACCCGCAGTCGATTTCGTTGGTCGAAGCCTATCTTGACTTTCGCGATGCGGATTGGCGCGATGGGCTAGGCACTGCCGGCGACAATTCCGGAGCACCGTCCGACTCGCCCTTGATGGACGATCGAACGGCTCTGGAAATCCTCGGACTTGATGAAGGGGCCAGTGCGGAAGACATTGGACGCGCCCACCGCCAGCTTTTATCCAAACTCCACCCCGACCATGGGGGAAGCAATTACCTGGCTGCGAAGATCAATGAGGCAAAAGCGCATCTGCTTCGATCCAGACGTAGCCCATAAATGCCCTTTGTCGTAATTGACGATACGAAATTCTGCTACTTATCCAATTCTCGCTGGTTTACGCGCGCTCAGAGTCCGCGACCGTAACTTTTGACATGATACGGCGTTGCAGAAAGGCGATTTTGCTTTTCATGAGATGATACCACGCAAGGTGATAACTGATAATGGCACGTGTACGCACCGCGGTTTTCCCAGTAGCTGGACTTGGCACACGAATGCTTCCAGCGACGAAGGTTCTGCCCAAAGAGATGCTTCCGGTTGTCGATAAGCCCATCGTTCAGTATGCGGTGGAAGAGGCTGCCGCGGCGGGAGTGGAAAAATACGTTTTCGTGACGGGGCGCGGCAAGTCGCTAATTGAGGATCACTTCGACCGCGCATTTGAACTCTTCGAGACCCTGCGGCAAAAAGAAAAGGAAGCGCAGCTTCGCGATCTAGAAACTTCCCTCAGTGTCGCGGGCGACATTGTCTACACCCGTCAGCAGGAGCCGAAGGGCCTGGGCCATGCGGTATGGTGCGCCCGACACGTGGTCGGCGAAGAGCCGTTCGCTGTGGTGTTGGTCGATGACCTTATTCACGGCGAAGTACCCTGCCTTACGCAGATGATCAGGGCGCATGGCAACGTTGGCGGCAATGTCGTAGCACTCATTGACGTGCCGACGGAACAGACATCGCGCTATGGAATTGTCGATCCGGGCGAACAGTCCGCAAACCTCGTCGAAATAAAGGGCATGGTCGAAAAGCCGAAACCAGAGAACGCGCCGTCGAATTTTGCCGTCGTCGGGCGATATGTTTTGGTGCCGGAAATACTGAAGATCCTAGAGCAGATCGGGCCTGGTGCCGGTGGCGAGATTCAGTTGACCGATGCCATGGCAGCGATGATTGGCACAATTCCGTTTCATGGCTTCAGATTTGAAGGCCAAAGGTTCGATTGCGGCAATAAGCTCGGCTATCTAGAAGCGCAACTGGCTCTCGCAATTGCGAATGAGGACATGAGTGCGGATGTTCGCCGGCTCATTGCGCATTACCATGGCAATCGAACTAGTCATTAGTCGCGAAGGAACCGGAATACCATGCGCATCGCTATGATCGGAACGGGCTATGTCGGCTTGGTATCCGGTGCATGTTTCGCCGAATTCGGGTTGGACGTCATTTGTGTCGACAAAGACGCAGCAAAAATCGAACAGCTGCGGGATGGCCGGGTACCGATCTACGAGCCGGGTCTGGAAGATCTGGTGCAGCGACACTATCGACAGGGGCGGCTCCAATTTACTCAGGATCTCGGTGAGGCGCTGCACGATGTCGATGCCGTTTTCATCGCTGTGGGTACGCCGAGCAGACGCGGCGATGGTCACGCCGATTTGACCTATGTCTTCGCTGCGGCGAACGAGATTGCCGCGAAACTGACCAGGCCCACCGTCGTCGTAACTAAGTCGACCGTGCCGGTCGGCACGGGCCGACGATTGCAAAAACTGTTTCGCGAGGTCAGGCCGGATCTCGCCATTGAGGTGGCATCAAATCCGGAGTTCTTGCGAGAGGGTTCGGCTATTGAAGACTTTCTCCGACCCGATCGTGTCGTCTGCGGTGCCGAGAGCGAGTGGGTCAAAGAGGTACTGTCCAGCTGCTATCGACCGCTCAATCTTATTGAGGTCCCGCTGATTTTCACGAATCTTGAGACCGCCGAACTCATCAAATATGCAACCAACAGTTTCCTTGCGACCAAGATCACTTTCATCAATGAGATTGCCGATTTGTGCGAGCAGGTGGACGCCGATGTCCAGCAGGTCGCCAAGGGCATCGGCCTGGACGGCCGCATCGGGAAAAAATTTCTACATGCCGGTCCTGGCTTCGGTGGCTCTTGTTTTCCCAAGGACACGTTGGCGCTCGCACGAACGGCGGAGCAATATGATTGCCCGGTGCGAATTGTCGAAACCGTGGTCAGCGTCAACGAGGGCCGCAAGCGCCGAATGGTGCGCAAGATCGTCAATGCTTGCGGTGGCAACATCGAAGGCAAACGGATCGGCGTCCTTGGTGTAACTTTCAAGCCCAACACCGATGATATGCGAGAGAGCCCAAGTCTCGTCATTATTCCCGCATTGCAGGGCGAGGGAGCGAGCGTCTGTGCGTTCGATCCCGAGGGGATGAAAGAAGCGAAGCCCCTTCTGCCAGGCGTGGAGTGGCTCGATGGACCCTATGAAGTCGCAGAGAACGCTGATGCCGTGGTGGTTCTGACCGAGTGGAATATTTTTCGCGGTCTCGAACTACGACGGCTATATGAAACCATGCGCACGCCATTGATCGTCGATCTACGCAATATCTTTGACCCTTCGGAGATGGAAAAGGCCGGATTCGCCTATACAGGAGTCGGTCGGGGTCGGACTGCAGGATGGGCGATGGCGGCGACCGAAGACGACCGCTTTTCGGATGCAACTCTTCAGGTCGTTGCGAGCTAAGGTATTGTTCGGAAATAATTGCTGAGACCTGATGTTCACCCATCAATTTCACCCAACACTCCTGCGCGAGTACGATGTTCGCGGCATCGTCGATGAGACACTCTTGGCAGCGGATGCTTTCGCGATCGGCCGCGGATTTGGCAGCCAATTGCGCCGGGAAGGTGGTACGAAAGTAGCCGTGGGCTTCGATGGGCGACTCAGTTCGCCGGAACTCGAAGGGGCGCTCGTCGACGGGCTCATCGGATCGGGTCTGGACGTTTTCCGCATCGGCTGCGGTCCGACCCCGATGCTGTATTTCGCGGTACATCATTTAGGCATGGATGGCGGCATCCAGGTGACAGGCTCGCATAACCCCCCCTCCCATAACGGTTTCAAAATGATGATTGGGCACCGGGCGTTTTTCGGTGCCCGTATCCAACAATTAGGAAGAGCGGTGGCCGAGGGCGATCTGAGTACCGGGGATGGCGGGGTTCAAACCGTCGATGTTTTCGACGACTATATCGAGCGCATTACACGGGATTTCGACGGCGGGCGCGCCGTGGACGTTGTCTGGGATGCAGGAAATGGTGCGGCAGGGCCGGCCATGGAGGCGGTTGCAGCAAGAATACCGGGTCGGCATGCTTGTTTATTCGCCGATATCGACGGGTCATTTCCCAATCATCATCCCGATCCGACCATCCCTGAAAACATGACCGCGCTGATCGATAAGGTCGTGTCCGGCGGATTTGAGGTCGGAATAGGGTTCGACGGCGACGGCGACCGTATCGGAGTCGTCGATGGCCAGGGTCGCATCATTTGGGGGGATCAGATCCTGCAATTTCTTGCGGGTGACGTCCTCGCCAGAAATCCTGGCGCCACCATTATTTCCGATGTCAAATCCAGCGAATTGCTATTTGCCGCGATCGAAGCTCTTGGCGGCAGTCCCCTGATGTGGAAAACCGGGCATTCGTTGATCAAGGATAAGATGATCGAAACAGACGCCCCACTCTCGGGAGAAATGTCCGGTCATATCTTTTATAAGGACCGTTTCTACGGTCATGATGATGCACTTTATGTTGCCGTTCGACTGCTGGAAATACTAGCTCGAGGTGAGATTTCCCTGGCCGATTGGCGCAACACCTTGCCCACGACCTATTCCACGCCGGAAGTTCGATTCGAGTGCCCCGATGAGACGAAGTTCGACGCTGTGGCAACAATTGCGGCGGCGCTTGAGCGGGAGGGAGCAGTTGTCGACACGATCGACGGTGTTCGGGTCAAGCGGGATGAAGGTTGGTGGTTAATTCGGGCCTCCAACACCCAAGCGGTTCTGGTAGCGCGTGCTGAAGCACGGTCTCCTGAGAAACTTGAAGAACTCAAATGTGACATTCGCGATCATCTCGAGAATGCGGGTTTGATGGCCCCCGAGTTCTGATCCGGCTTCAATAGACGATAAGTACCCTTTCGAAACCACGCGTTAACTATTGCGGATTAGCATCGCGTGGTCAGAGCTTTGGGGAAGACCAATGGATTCGGAAGACCAGACGAATCCGCGATGCCGCCGCATGATTGCACACATCGCAATCTTCGCAGTGGTGGCGATTGGCTTCGTTATGAAGCCCATCCCACTTGTCTGGGCAAGCACCGAAGCCGGATTTGGAGATCTGCCGTCGCATCGGATTAACGTTAGACCGGTACCGCGGCCATCAGCTTTGGCCCATGCTCAAGGCGCTTTCAACGACGGTTCCGATATTGAAACTGCCTCGCAAACCGAGGAGAGAAACCATCCGAGTTTCGGACAGGCAAACCTGAATAATGATGTTCCATCCGAGATTGCCACTGCGCTGGATTCTTTTGAGGAGAGCAGCAATTTCGCCAGGATAGCTTGGAATGAGCCAAAAGGCTTTGCCGCGTTCCAAAGAGCAGGCTTGCTCTGGTTGCTGATCGAAGGCGAGAATCCGTCCATTGCTGTCGAGGCTCTAAATCCTTCGGCATCCGATCTTCTTTTGCCTGAGGTTGTACAGGTGCAGTCGCTTGCAGGTACGCTTGTCGGGCTTTCGATGGCGCCAACGATTTTCCCTCATGTGTCGTGGGATGAGCACGGGATCTTAGTGCAGACGCGTCGTGATGTGGGCGGCATCGCCGCACACCAGGTGGTAGCAAGCGGACTGGCATCGTCCGACGAATTTGTTCTTCCGGCGCAGGGCAGCGTCGTTGAATTCGTTGATCCGGTAATTGGAGATCATTTGCAGGCGCTGCTGACGCTGGACCCATCCAGGCAGCCGGCGAGCATCGCTCAGTACGATGTTGAGTTTCTGCCGTCCTTTCATGGATTTGTCTGGAAACCTTTGATCGGACCGTTGGCGACGCGGATATCGACGAATGCAACGGTTCTTATCAGGAAGGAAGACCAACGGGCTGCGGCAACAATGGCCGTTCGATCTCCCGGAGATGGCGCCCCGAACCATCGCACGAAGGTTGACGCATCACCCAGCGATGTGCGGGGAATTCTCGAGACGCCTACAATGACTGTCACTGAGCCATGGACAGTGGTCACGGACCATGAACAAGGGGCTTCGAAGTCCAAAACCGATACCGTTTCGGTGGGGTCGGTTTCCGAAGGTGTTGCAATCAGGCAGTCTATGGATGAGCCTGGTCACGCATCTGAACCGGAATTCCTTGGTATCGTCAATCTGGAGGAAGACGTTCGGGGCTATTGGCATCGGCGTGCTGGCCTATTGGAGGCGATGAATACCGAGGTGCCGGCCCAGGAGCTGGCTGCCCGGATAGAACTTGCCAAAGTGGAGCTGGCTTATGGACTAGGCGCCGAGGCCTCTTCGACGGTTGCACCCCTATTGGATGTGGAGCCTTCGGGTCTCAATTTGGTTCCCCGCGCCATTGATGCGGCCGCGTCCATACTCATGGGCCGAGCAGAACCTGCTCTTCAAACTCTGCAGCACGAGGAATATACGGACGATCAGGAGCTTTCCCTTTGGCGGCTAGTCGCCGCTTCGGGCCTTGACGAGTGGGATATCGTATCATCGAACCTCGCATCCGCGAGCGCAACGCTCGCCGACTATCCAAATGAACTGGTGATGCGGCTTGGACCTGACGTCTTGCTGGCGCATGTCAGGTTTGATCAATTGCAGGATGCCTATCGAATTCTCGATCAACTGATCGAAGTGGATCGCCATGAGAGTGGCACGTTCCCAGGCGATCTGTTCCGGGCGAACCTACTTCTTACCGAAAACCGGAACGGGGCAGCCGCAGAGGCTCTCACATCCGCCATGGATACGCTCACCTGGCACCACCTTGTAACCGCGCGCTTTCAGAAAACGATGCTGGACAGGGCGAACGGCGAGGCCATCCCAGACACGATACGGGCATTGGAGGATCAGCAGCGTCTGTGGCGGGGCCATGTCGATGAAATCGACATGCTCCTGCGATTGGCCGACCTTTATGGACTCGTCGAGAACCGCATGGCTGCCCTTAATATCCTCTTGATAGCTAGAGAATATCTTTCGACAAATAAGGACGATCCGGCAAGGGTTGCGACTTTGGAAGAAAAGATGCGAGCCATACTAAGGGCAGGCTTGGTGGAATCGGTAGGCGCTGATCCGCTCGGAAGCTTGGCGCTAGTCAACAGCTATGGCGGAATTCTATCTGGATTCGAGGATAAGGCAGGTATCGTCACGCAACTCGCTCAACATCTCGCTGACAGTGGTTTTGAAGATGCGGCCCTGCGTCTTACTCGGCAATATCTCTATCGCGAAGACGGTAGCGCTGTTCCAGAGGCCCATCGAATGGTAGCAGCTTTTCATGTTCAGGCAGGACGCCCTAATTTGGCCATCGAACAACTGAGTGCGGTACCGGAGGCAGAGCGGATCAACAGCGATACGCTGATGATGGCTGAGGCTTTTCTCGAGAGCGATGATTATTCCAATGCTTTGAAAGCTTTGGATCATTTATCGGGACCTGAATCGCAGCGTCTTCGTGAACGCGCCTTGTTTCGTCAGAAAGAGTGGGAGGCGCTTGTCAACCGAGATCGGCGATCCAGCAATTCTGAAGCAAACAAAGCGCCAGACGGTGATGAGGGCGACGGTTTCTCGCCGCAGGAGATCATTGCCTATGCAGCGGCCGGTCAGTCGATCAGCGATAACTTGACCACAAACGCGACACAGCTAGGTACGCCGCAACGTCACGCGCTATTGAACGCACTAAACGTCGAAGCCCCTATTGAGAGCAACGTCGACGATTTGCTCTCATATGCTCGCGAAAGAACAAGCCATTTACGCGCATTTACAGAAACTTTGAATCAAGATTAACGCACACCCTGAGACAGTCCCGTCCACGCCGAAAATGGCAAAGTCCTGTGTTCTCCATAGTCTTTGGCCGATTTTTGTTCGTGGCCTGGAGCCCGCGAACCCAGTTTCGGAACCGGTCACGCCAAATACTTCCATGCACTACTTTTTGCCGTAGTGCAGCAGGGCGGTTGATGGCAGTCCAAAGGTCGGGATTTATTCCCATAGATGCTTGGCTATTAGGGTCAGGCCCCCCTAATCGGATCGGAACGATTGAGGCTGCAGTGGTCAGGATCGCCGCTGTGATGGCGGGATGGTCTTGGCCGGGAAACAATAAATGGCGCTCGGGTATTCCGAACGCCTCATTGAAATCAACTGCCGAGAGAGTAGAGATCAAGCGGGGTTGCCACCAAGTCATAGGCAAGCTTGCCGCAAACCAAGAGGACAATAAGTGCCAATAGTACGCGGATTTGTTCTCCTCTGAGGTTGGCACCCGCTCGTGCCCCGATTTGCGCCCCGACCACTCCGCCTGCGATAAGTAGCAATGCAAGGATAATGTCGACCGTATAATTGTTATAGGCATGCAAGAATGTCGTGAGGGCCGTAACAAAACAGATCTGAAAAAGCGACGTGCCGACAACGACAGAAGTAGGCATACCGATGAGATAAATCATCGCGGGAACCATAATGAACCCGCCGCCGACACCCATGATTGCGGCCAAAATCCCAACAAAGGCACCGACCAGAAGTGGCATCATTATACTGATATAGAGGCGAGAACGATGAAACCGCATTTTGAAGGGCAGACCGTGCGCCCAATGATGTTGGTGAAGTTTGCCCAGTTGTCGCCCGCCTCCCGTCCGCTGTTTCAGGAGCGCTCGCGTGCTTTCCAGAAACATCAGGAAGCCAATGATGCCAAGAAAGACCACGTAGCAGATTGAGATGACAATATCGATTTGGCCAAGCGACCGGATTATCGCGAAGAGAGCAACTCCCACCGCGGAACCGACAAATCCGCCGGCAGCGAGCACCAGACCCATCCAGACATCGACCGTGCGTCGACGCATGTGCGCCAGGACGCCGGAAAAGGATGAGGCAAGGACCTGGCTCGCCGCCGATCCAACAGCCACGGCCGGCGGTATGCCGATAAATATAAGGAGCGGCGTCATTAGAAAAGCGCCACCGACACCGAATACACCAGACAGAAAACCAATAATTCCGCCGATACCGAGCAGTAGGATTACGTCCACCGACATCTCGGCGACAGGAAGGTAAATATCCATTGGCGGCGATTTCTTATGGTATCACCGCCATCCATCACGATGGCTTAAAGGCTGTCAAGCGAAGGATCGGCAAAACGGATCGCGTGACTTCCTAGAGCGACGCTCGTTATGGCTACTCACGGGGCTTACAGATCCCGGCTCTCGTCGTGAAGCGGTTCCGTCTCTCGACCGGTAATTCCAAGTACGGAGTGTAGTAGGACGTCACTCGGCAGCGTGTTCGTAGGATTCCACGGGCGGGCAGGTGCAGACCAGATTTCTATCGCCGTAGGCATTGTCGACGCGAGCCACAGGTGGCCAAAATTTGTCCTGTGTATCGCCCAAAGGAAAGAAGGCCGCCTGACGAGGGTATGGCAGATCCCAGTCTTCTAGCAACAGGCTGTGAACATGGGGTGCATTCTTGAGCAAATTGACCTGGGGATCCGCGTCTCCGTCCTCGATGGCCCGTATCTCGCCGCGAATTGCTATCAATGCATCACAGAATCGATCGAGCTCCTGCTTGTTCTCGGACTCGGTCGGCTCAATCATCATTGTTTCGGGAACCGGCCATGACATGGTCGGCGCATGAAACCCATAGTCCATCAATCGCTTGGCCACGTCTTCCGCCGATACACCCGTACGCTCCTTGATCCGACGAAAGTCGATAATGCATTCGTGGGCGACGAACCCGCCACGACCCTCGAAAACAACCGGAAAATGGTTTCTCAGCCGGTGGGCCACGTAGTTGGCATTCAAGATCGCAACCAGGGATGCGCGCTCGAGCCCGGCACTTCCCATCATGGCGACGAATGCCCAGGAGATCGGCAGGATCAACGGTGAGCCCCATGGTGCCGCCGCAACCGTGCCAAGATTTCGCGCAGTTTCTTCCCGATTGCGAACCCGGACGACAGGATGATCCGGCAGAAACGGCGCAAGGTGGCTCTTCACTCCGATCGGCCCCATGCCCGGACCTCCCCCACCATGGGGAATGCAGAAGGTTTTATGCAGATTGATATGGGCGACATCGGCGCCAAACTCGCCAGGCCGGCAAAGTCCCATCAATGCGTTAAGATTGGCACCATCCAGATAAACCTGACCGCCCAGATCGTGGATAATGTCGCAGGCTTCCTTGATCCGATCCTCAAACACACCATGCGTCGATGGATAAGTAATCATCATTGCCGCAAGTCTGTCGGCATGCTCATTGGCTGTTCGACGAAGGTCGTCGATGTCGATGTTTCCTTTGTTGTCACAACGAACAACGACGACACGCAAACCGGCCATAATGGCGCTTGCGGGGTTGGTGCCATGGGCGGAAGAGGGGATCAGGCAAATATCCCGACGTCTCTCGCCATGCTTTTCGTGAAAGCCGCGAATTGCCAGGAGGCCTGTATATTCGCCCTGGCTTCCTGCATTGGGCTGCATCGACACTTCATCGAAGCCTGTTATTGCCGCCAGCCAGCGCTGCAACTCCTCAATCAGGGTACGATAGCCAGCCGCACGCGCCTCAGGCACAAAGGGATGAACATCGGCAAATTCTGGCCATGAGAGTGCAGCCATTTCGGTGGCTGCGTTGAGCTTCATGGTGCAAGATCCAAGCGGGATCATTGAACGATCCAGTGCGATGTCCTTTGCCTGCAATCGACGCAGATAGCGCATCATCTCGGTTTCACTTCGATAGGTGTGAAAAACCGGATGGTCGAGATAAGGGGTCTTCCGGACAATATCCGACGGTAGCCTTGTGCTCGATTTCCTGACGAGCTCTTCGACCTCTGACAAGGACCAATTCTTGTCGGCAATAGCCGAGAGAAGATCTCGGATGTCCTGCGATCCCGTCGTCTCGTCGATCGAAACGGACAAATGGTCCCGATCGAGCAAACGCAGCTCGATATCGAAACTGCGTGCCCGCTCGATTATACGCTCAGCGTTCCCCGGTGCCGCAATGGTCACTGTATCGAAGAAGCTCGAATGCCTGATATCAAAGCCTGAAGTTTGGAGCCCGTCGACAAACGCTGATGCGAGACGATGAACGCCGGCTGCCCGGGACCGGAGTCCATCCGGACCATGATAGACGGCGTACATCCCCGCAATCACGGCGAGCAGAACCTGTGCAGTACATATATTGCTGGTGGCCTTTTCACGGCGGATGTGCTGCTCACGAGTCTGCAAGGCCATCCGATAGGCATTCTGGCCTCGAGCATCCAGACTGACGCCGATCAAGCGCCCGGGCATGGACCTTCGGAACGAGTTTCTCGTCGCAAAAAACGCTGCGTGAGGTCCGCCATATCCCATGGGAACGCCAAACCGCTGAGAAGAGCCCACCGCGATATCGGCGTCGAGCTCTCCAGGCGGCATCAACACGCAAAGTGCCAGCAAATCGGTCGCCACAATGGCAAGACCTCCGCGTTCCTTGATCGCTTTTATGCGCTGGGCCGGTCGTGAAATGCCGCCATCCGTTGCCGGGTATTGGATGATACCGCCAAACACGCGCAGATCATCGAGATTACAGGCATCATCACCATACACGAGTTCGATGCCCATATGGTCGGCACGGGTTTCAAGCACGGCGATCGTTTGAGGATGGCAGGATGCCTCGACGAAGAACCGAGCGCTTTCCGTCTTGTTGGACCGCCGCGCCATCGCCATGGCTTCGGCGGCAGCCGTAGCTTCATCCAGCAACGAGGCGTTGGCGGCCTCAAGTCCCGTCAGATCGACGATCATCTGTTGAAAGTTGATCAGTGCTTCGAGCCGTCCCTGACTCACTTCAGGCTGATAGGGTGTATACGCAGTGTACCATCCCGGATTCTCAAACAGGTTGCGCTTGATCACCTCCGGCATGTGTGTGCCGTAATAGCCCATGCCAATAAATGAACGACAGGGTCGGTTCTCTGCGGCGAGTTCTCTAAGTCGTGCGATCGCCGCTGGTTCGCTCAGGGGGCCAGGTAAATCGAGGCCCCGGCCACTTCGAATCTGCGGCGGAACCACCGAATCGCGGAGTTCTTCAAGCGAACGAAGATCGAGAGCCGCAAGCATCGAATCGATTTCGCTCTCTGATGGCCCGATGTGGCGCATTGCAAAGGAGTCGTATTGCAACGTTTCGTCCCGGTTATCGTTAGCGTTACTCAAATCGCCACGCTCCAGTTTGCCATGAATGTTGCGGTGAAGATTGCGTCGAGCTTATTTCAACGAGGCGACGAACGCTTCGTAATCCTGCCGTTGCATGAGCTGGTCGAGCTCTTGGGGTTTGCTCGGACGCAACCTGAAGAACCATGCCTGACCTTCGGCATCCTCGTTGACCAGAGCCGGATTGGTCTCAAGCGCCTGATTGGGCTCGACCACCGTTCCGGAAATCGGGGCAAAGATATCGCTCGCAGCCTTCACGCTTTCGACGACGGCCGCGTCCTGGCCCATTTCGAAGACCCGCCCAGCCTCTGGGAGCTCGACAAAAACGATGTCGCCAAGTTGTTCCTGCGCATGATTGGTAATGCCTACACTGGCGATATCATCCTCCACGGCGACCCATTCATGGTCTTTGGTGAAATATGTCGGCATCATTTTTTCCTATTCAGCGTTTGTAGCGATGAGGAACGAAAGGCAGGGTTTGAATGTCACAGTCCAGAGTACGGCCACGTATCTGCACACCAAGTTTGGTGCCAGTTGCGTTGAACGGCGTTGCGACGTAGCCGAGTGCGACCGGCGAAGAGACCGTCGGACCATAGCATCCGCTGGTAACCCGGCCCACCTCACGGCCAGCGTCATCGAGGATGACGGTACCGGCGCGCGCCGGAGCCTTCCCGCATAGCCGGAGCCCGACCAGTAAACGGGCCGGCCCGTGCTCTACTTCATCGAGGATTCTTGAAGCGCCAAGGAAGTCCCTCGTCTGGCGGCGGCGCCGACTGATGGCCCAGCTGAGGTTCGCTTCGACAGGTGTTGTTTCCTCGTCGAGCTCGTGACCATAAAGGCAGAGCCCTGCTTCGAGGCGCAATGTGTCGCGAGCACCCAGACCGGCCGGGCCGACTTCATTCTTGGATAGCAGCAGGCTTGCCAAAGATGCCGCTCGGTCGGCCTTTACAGAGATTTCGAATCCATCCTCGCCGGTGTAGCCAAGCCTGGACACGCGGCACTCACACCCTCCGATGTTCATGGTCCGGCAGTCCATGAATGTCTGGAGCGACGCTTCAGGGTTCAGATCAGACAGTATGCCAGCTGCGAGCGGACCTTGAAGGGCCAGGAGCGAGTGATCGTCGAGCAGACTTAAGACGCAGTTCTTATCGAGGTGAGCTTCCAGATGCGCGAGATCCGCTTCCCGTCGCGCGGCGTTGAGCACCAAGTAATAACGATCGCCGAGATTCGTGATCATCAAATCATCGACGACACCGCCCGCATCATTGGTCATTAGGGTATATCGGGTGCGACCAGGTGCGAGGCCCTGGATGTCGCCGACAACGACCCTTTCGAGACATCGGGCGGCATTCGCGCCCGAAATTTCGAGCTGCACCATATGCGATACGTCAAACAACGCCGCCTTTTCGCGACATCGGCGATGTTCGAGCAGAATGCCCGCTGGATATTGGAGCGGCATCGCCCATCCGGCGAAGTCCACCATCCGCGCGCCAAGTGTGCGGTGCAGGCTATCCAGTGCAGTCGTGTTCAGGCCATGCATTCAGGGTCCGATCCAAAAGGAACGACACGAAGTCGTCTCGAACCCCCTCTGTCATCGACCTGAGAGATTCCAGGGAATGACGTCCCTGTCCCCTTCGGTGGAGTAGATCGCGTATCTACTCGCTTTCCAGAGAGCCAACTCGCGCGCGGTCCGGTTGCCTGAGAGTTTCCGGGGATGTTGCTCCTTCGGCGCCGTCCATTCGCACTTTGCGAACTGAACAGTCTCTCCCACGAGCGATCAACGGCTGCAAGGAATCGTAGACCGTTCCCCAATCGGGTCAAGGATGATGACTCGGTGATGGGGAGCGATCAACGAAGAGTATGACACTATCTCTCTTCGTCCGTCACACCTTCTTTATTTCGGCAATCGAGGCAGCGGCGTTATCCAGATCGCTCTAGGTGCAACACTGCATTTTGGATCGAAACGTCAAACGGATCACAAATGTTGCAAATCGAGACGCCAGAACTTTGTGTAATAGGCGCAGGTGCTGCCGGGCTGTCTGTGGCTGCGGGCGCAGCGCAATTGGGCGTCTCGACGATGCTTATCGAGAAAAACTTGATGGGCGGAGATTGCCTGAATTTCGGCTGCGTGCCTTCAAAAAGCCTGATCGCGTCAGCCCGTTTGAATTATGAGGCTCGCCGTTGGTCGCTTCTTGGCATTGTCGGAGAACATCCCTCCTCGAGCCAACCGCTAATACGTGATCACATCAAGCGCGTCATCGCAACGATTGCGCCACACGACAGTCAGGCGCGATTTGAGGGGCTCGGCGCGGAGGTCGTACGAGGGACGGCTCGTTTCCTCGACGAACGCAGTCTCGAGGTCTCTGGGCGAATTGTTCGAGCAAGACGATTCGTTATCGCGTCGGGTAGCCGACCTTCAATTCCGAAGATATCTGGTCTCGCTGATATCAAATATCTCACCAATGAGACCGTGTTCGATCTGGAATCTACGCCCGACCGTTTGTTGGTTATCGGAGGCGGGCCGATCGGCTGCGAACTCGGTCAAGCCTTTCGCCGATTAGGCTCTCTGGTAACTCTGGTAGACGTCGATCGCATCCTCGCGAAGGAAGACCCGTCTCTAGCAAACATAGTGGCCAACAGGTTAATTTCAGAGGGAATTGAGCTCCATCAAGGTGCGCTCGTCCGACAAGCTTGGCCCGACAAATCCATCGAGGTCGACCACGATGGGACCACCCTCAAGATCAGTCCCACCCATATCCTTGTAGCCACTGGCCGGACGCCGACGATCGAGTGTTTGGGCCTTGACGAGGCCGGTGTAACCTATTCAACGAAGGGAATTCGTGTCGATCGGCGCTTAAGGACCACAAACAGAGCCATTTTTGCCTTGGGCGACGCTATTGAGGGTCCTCAGCTGACGCATGCAGGCAGCTATCAGGCAGGGATCGTCATTCGCAACGCCATATTTCGCTTTCCTGCGAAGACCAGCTATTCGGCACTACCGCGTGTGACCTACACGGATCCCGAGATTGCGCAAGTTGGTTTGACGGAGGAAGAGGCAAGACAAGAGGGGAATTTCGTTGAGGCGATAGAAACGAAATTCGAAACCATCGATCGCGCGATAATTGAGCACCGACCCGAGGGACTGATCAAGATTGTGCTCGGACGACGCGGGCGCGTCATTGGCGCCGGCATTGTCGGTCATGGTGCCGGAGAATTGATCACGCCTTGGGTCTTGGCGATCCAGCAGCATCTGAAAATTCGCGCTATGGCAGATCTCATTGTGCCCTATCCAACATTTTCAGAGATTAGCAAACGCAGTGCCAGTGGATATTTCGCATCGAAACTCTTTAGCGATCGAACAAGGAAACTTGTGCGTCTGCTTGCCAAACTGCCCTGATGACAGTTGCGATCTGAGAGAAAGATCCTTCGAACATGAGCGACCGCAAGTCAAAAATTCTTTACAGAATGGCACCTGTCGCCTTTCTGGTTTTGGCGATGGCGCTCTTTTTCATATTCGGACTCGACAGATTTTTCAGCTTTGAAACCCTTGATCGGCATCAGCAACAGCTTGTCTCTTTCGTGGCCGAATACCCGCTCGCAGCGCCGATCATCTTCATCGTTATTTATGCGACAATCGTTGCCGCTTCCCTGCCAGGTGCGGCCGTGTTGTCCGT
The DNA here is from genome assembly GCA_041750975.1 of Geminicoccaceae bacterium. Taxonomy (GTDB): domain Bacteria; phylum Pseudomonadota; class Alphaproteobacteria; order Geminicoccales; family Geminicoccaceae; genus JBGSYN01. Next base: position 66,816 of record JBGSYN010000092.1, read on the forward strand.
CGGTGGTGGATTTCTCTTCGGACTTTTAGCGGGTGCCGCGTACATCGTTATCGGGGCAACGATAGGTGCATGCATCGTATTCCTGATTGCGCGAACGGCCCTTGGCGACTCGTTGCATGATCGGGCCGGTCCGTGGCTTGACCGGATGGAGCGCGGCTTCAAAGAAAACGGCGTGAGTTACTTGTTGTTCCTGCGACTTGTGCCTGTCTTTCCGTTCTGGCTCGTCAATCTCGTGCCAGCATTTCTGGGCATGAGTTTTGTCTCATTTGCCGCCGCGACCTTCTTTGGGATCATTCCGGGAGCCGTTGTTTACGCGAGTTTCGGCAACGGCTTGGGAGCGATTCTTGATCGGGGCCAGGAGCCTGATTTGTCGATCATTTTCGAGCCCCAGATTATTCTGCCTCTTCTCGCTCTTGCCGTATTGGCATTGATTCCGACGGTCTATCGACACTTTCGTGCAGCATCGGCAAAGTCGGATGTGCGGCCGTCATAAGTCGTGGCCGAGGCTCCCGAGAGAAAGAATTTTTTCTCGCCGGCGTTGGCAGAGTTCGTGTCCGTTGTAGGAAAGCAAAGGAAGGAGATGCCTTTCAAGGGCGTCGCCGACGTGACCGATTGCGGTTTCAGCTGCGCGATGCGCGCCGCCCAAGGGTTCACCAATGATTTCGTCGATGAGTCCCAGATCGAGCAAGTCCTGAGATGTGAGCTTTAGTGCTTCGGCAGCAGTGGAGGCTTGTTCTGCGCTTCTCCACAAAATGGCCGCGCATCCCTCCGGTGAAATGACCGAATAGACCGAGTGCTCGAGCATAAGAACTCGATCGGCGACGGCGATAGCAATCGCACCACCTGACCCGCCTTCTCCGATGACGACACTCAAAAATGGCGTTTTCACGTCGAGACAGGTTTCAATGGATCGACCGACAGCTTCGGCTTGTCCTCGTTCTTCGGCACCAATTCCCGGATGAGCACCCGGCGTATCGATAATGGCGACAATAGGCAGATTGAACCTTTCGGCGAAGCGCATGAGGCGCACCGCTTTTCGGTAGCCCTCAGGGCGGGCCATTCCGAAGTTATGTCGGACCCGATCCTCCGTGTCGGCACCTTTTTCCTGGCCGATAACCATAATGGACCGACCGCGGAACCGACCAATCCCACCAATTATGGCTTTGTCCTCGCCGAAGAGCCGATCGCCAGAGAGGGGACTGAACTCAGTCACGAGATGCTTGATGTAGTCAAGGCAACGCGGCCTGTCGGGATGGCGGGCAACCAGGGTCTTTTGCCAGGCTGACAACTTGCTATAAGTTTGTTGGAGCAGCTTGGAAGCGCGACTTTCCAATCGATTAATCTCTTCGGCGAGATCGAGGTCGCTACCGTTGGCGAGATGGCGGAGCTCTTTGACTTTTCCTTCGAGCTCGGCAATCGGTTTTTCAAAATCCAGCAAGGTATCGGCAGTCCGGGGCTCTTAGTTATTTTTGCTGCAGTGAGCACAAGTGTGCTCGGCAGGGGAGTACGTGATCGGCTTTGCCTTCGAATGCAAGTCCAAGTCTCTCAGGAGCCATTATCACCACGAAGAGGTCATCCTGTGTCGAAGGAACGGCGAGGTTCGATGACTTGACGTCCGCCCCGAACTGGTAGCCCATAGATCCAACATCGAATACCGAAGGGGCATCGGCATGGTTCTAGGAAAGCTGTTTGGCGGTCTGTTCGGCAAGGACAGTGTCGACAAGGATTCGAAAGAGGAGGCTGAATCAGTTGAGTACAAAGGCTTCACGATTACCCCGCTAATGCGCCGTGATGGCGGTCAGTACATGACGGCGGGCATCATCAGAAAATCGATCGATGGTGTCGCCAAGCAAGAAGAGTTCATCCGAGCGGACCGCCATTCGTCGTCCGATGATGCCAAACAATTGTCCATTGCGAAGGGGCGGCAGATTATTGACGAACAAGGCGAACGACTGTTCAGGGATTGACGGTCTCGGCTCAAGCTAGAGGCCATTTTGCGACTTGTTGTCCTTGAGACAGGCGCCTTCGTCAGACGAACGCGATTCAGGGAGGATCTAATGAATTATCGAAATCTTGGCAGAGCTGGTCTCATGGTCTCTCCGCTGTGCCTCGGGACCATGATGTTCGGAGGTCGCACCGATCGGGACGAGGCCATGCGGATCGCGGCTACTGCTAAGGCCGCGGGTATCAACTTCCTCGATACGGCCAATGTCTACAATCAGGGGCGCGCCGAGGAGGTTGTCCGTGAAATCCTGGACGAAACAGGGTCCGACTGGATTGTTGCGACCAAAGTTTACAATGCCATGGGCAATGATCCCAATGACCGTGGATTGTCGCGTCATCATGTCATCGAAGCCTGCGAGGCAAGCCTAAAGCGGCTAGCCCGCGATCACATCGATTTGTACTACCTCCACAAAGAAGACCATAGCACGCCGCTTGATGAAACGATTCGAGCGATCGGGGACCTCTTGAGAGCGGGCAAAGTCCGCTATTGGGGCATTTCGAATTTCCGTGCCTGGCGGATCGCCGAGATCTTTCGTCTTTGTGAATCGCTTGGAATCGAGGGGCCGGTCGCGTCTCAACCTCTTTACAATTGCTTGAATCGTATGGCTGAGGCTGAGGTGCTCCCGTGCTGTGCCCATTATGGAGTCGGAGTGGTTCCCTACAGTCCTCTCGCACGCGGCGTCCTTACCGGCAAATATAAGGACTTATCCCAACCAGATCGCGACAGCCGCGCCGGCCATGGAGACAAGCGTATGATGGAAACCGAGTGGCGCCCTGAGAGCATTGACCTAGCACAGAAACTAGGCGGCCATGCCGAAAACCAAAAAACGACACTGATTGGCTTTTCAATCGCTTGGCTCTTAAACAATCGCCTCGTGACGAGCCCGATCGTGGGGCCACGCACAACGACGCAAATGGAGTCATATCTGGAGGGTATACGTTACGCATTTGCGCCCGAGGATGAAGCCATTGTGAATGAACTCGTATCGCCCGGCCATGCGTCGACACATGGTTACGTTGATCCCGCTTATCCTATCGAAGGACGTTTGCCGAAGGTCTTCTAGGCCGGCCGATAATATGGTTTTAATCGCGCCACAAATATCCGGCCTCACGCATTGGCTTTCCGCCAATGTCGATCTGATTGTGGTACACTAATTCTCCACCCAGCCGTTCGTAGAAGCCCCGCGCCGGATTTTCTTCCAGCACCCAAACGAGTATGTCCGGATGACCGCGCTTGGTAAGTTCATATTGGCATGCATCAAACAAGGCGCGTCCGATGCCGTTTCCATGGTATTCGTTCAGCACATAGAGAATGAACAGTTCACCTGACGCGATACCGATCTTCCGACAACGTCCTCCGCTGGCAATGCCGACGATCTGGCCGTCGTATTCCGCGACAAATGCCCAGGCCCTGGATGCGAACGTCCGCCGCCAATGTCGCTCGAAGGCATCATAGGAAAGGCTATTCAGGTAGGTTTGCGGAATGAGGCCCTTGTATGCCGACCGCCAACTATCGACATATACACGAGCGATCGCTGCTGCGTCGGGTGCACGCCCGCGCCGGATTGTGACTTTACCGAGCGAAGATGTTTCCGAAAACCATAGCACTGGAACACCGAACGGTTGATTCACCTATGGCCACAATCTTCTGCGATTTGTATGGCATTGCAACGATCAAGTTTGAGACGCGAGCATTCTATGAACCCAAGAATTTCGCTTGGTGATATCGTGGTGATGACGGGCTTTGTTCATTTGTCATGCGACGCACGCTATGATACTGCAACGAGCGATTAGGCTCCTTTGTGACCGAGCCCGACTGAAGGGGTTGCGGTCCTGGGATCCCGACACCTTGGAGGAGCCATGGGAACGATTACTCGGGCGAACAATCTCGAACTTCGTTTAGGGGCTAGTCCCCTCGAACTCGATGCCGCACAGGCACTTAGATATCGGGTGTTCTACGACGAACTCGGAGCCCAGCCCGATGAGGTCATGCTCAATCGCCGTCGCGATATTGATGAGTTCGACGATGTCGCCGACCACATAATCGTACTTGATCTCGAGCGAGGAGACGCAAGCAATCCATGTGTCGTTGGATGCTATCGACTGCTTCGCCAATCGATCGCCGATTTGCATGGTGGTCTGTACACAGCACGTGAATTCGATCTGGCCGGCATCAAGACCACAGAAGGGGAGATCGTGGAGCTTGGTCGTTCTTGTGTCGATGCGGACTATCGAAGCGGCACCGTGATGCAGCTTCTATGGCGTGGCATTGCTGACTATCTCGACGATCACCGCATTGGCTTGATGCTGGGCTGTGCCAGCTTGGTTGGAACCAAGCTGGAAAGTGCCGCGAACGAACTCTCCTACCTCTATCATTATCATTTGGCGCCGCCACAACTTCGTCCACGAGCTCTCAGTGAGAGATTTGTCGACATCGATTTATTGCCGATCGAAGAAGTTGACCGCAAGAAGGCCCTAAAGGCGCTTCCCCCGCTCCTCAAAGCCTACCTTAGAATGGGCGGAATGATTGGCGACGGCGCTGTAGTCGACCATCAGTTCAACACAACCGACGTTTGCCTGGTGCTACCGACTGAAACAGTGGTCGAACGCTATCAGAGACATTGTCGTCAGCATCGAGGTTCCGTCGCCGACGCAGCCTAATTCTTTGTCGATGCGGCGAAGCGCAGTTCGTCGGGCTAGGTTTGCGATTCGTATTGCCGCGCTGGTTTTGGTCACGGCGGCGCTGTCAATATTGCTTCTTTGCTTTCGCCGGCACGTCCCGCCGAACGGCGGTAGGCTGAGGATCTTCTGGTGTCGTTTTGCGTGCTGGATACTCGGGCTCGATTTGGAGTGTCGTGGCAATGCCGCTCAATATCCCCGGACACTATTTGTCGCCAACCACGTCTCCTACCTCGACATCATCCTCCTCGGCTCAATTGCGGATGCCACTTTCATCGCGAAGTCCGAAATTGAGAAATGGCCTTTCATTGGCCATCTTGGTCGCTCCGTCGGTACCGTCTTCGTGCAGCGCTACTGGCGCCGGGCCGGGTACCAGTTTGAAACATTGCGCGAACGCTTGTCGAACGCCGAGAGCTTCGTCTTGTTCGGTGAAGGCACAAGCAGCAACGGCCTTCAGGTATTGCCGTTCAAATCGAGTTTGCTTGGCGTGGCGGAAGCATGGCAACTGCCGCAACCGATAGCGGTGCAATCCGTCACACTCATCTATGAAAGCCTAAAGGACGGTACGCCGATTGCCGAGAGCAACGCCGACCTCTATGCGTGGTATGGTGCACAGCCACTCATGCCTCACCTCTTTCGAGCTCTCGGCATGCAAGGTGCCAAGGTTACCGTGGTCTTCGGCAGCGTGATCTATTCCTGGGACTGCAACGACAGGAAGCGCCTTGCGTCGCTTCTCCGCGATGAGATATCGCGAGAGCTTGCACAGCGTGTTCGCAAACCGGTCATTCGGTGGTCCACCGACAAGCCAAGAAGATCGCTATCAAAGCGATACCTTCGCCGAAAGAAAAAAGAAGCAGCGTGACGCTCTTTATTCTTTTCAATTTTGCCGGCAACCACAGATGCCAGCCGTTTCACTGCGTACGACTCACCACCGAATGACCTTGCGAACCAACCTCGAATCACATTCGACGTTCGGCGATCAGTTGTTTTATTCTGCCGATCGATTGTGCCGGATTTAGATTTTTCGGGCACGTGTTCGTGCAATTCATAATCGTGTGACAACGGTATAGCTTGAACGGGTCTTCCAACTCGTCCAGTCGATCTCCCGTCGCCTCATCCCGGCTATCGGCGATCCAGCGGTAGGCTTGTAGCAACGCCGCGGGACCCAGGTATTTTTCGCCATTCCACCAATAGCTCGGGCAGCTTGTCGAGCAACAGGCACACAAAATACATTCATAAAGGCCATCAAGTTCATTTCGATCATCAATCGACTGAGTTCGCTCCTTCTCAGGATTTGGGCCCTCAGTCCGCAGCCAAGGTTGGATCGATTCATACTGCGACCAAAAAACCTCAAAATCGGTCACTAAATCCTTAATCACGGACATATGCGGCAAGGGATAGATCCTTACCTCGCCTTTGACGTCCTCAATGGCCTTCGTGCAGGCCAAGGTATTTTGACCGTCAATATTCATGGCGCACGAACCGCAAATGCCTTCTCGACACGAGCGCCGAAAGGTTAGCGTGGTGTCGATTTCGCTCTTGATATGGATAAGTGCGTCCAGAACCATCGGTCCGCATTCATCGAGACCGACGTCGAATGAATCCAGCCGTGGCGTTTCGTCCGTCTCGGGTTCATAGCGATAGATCTTGAAGGTTCTACGGCGTCCGCCCTCGTGATTTGGAACGGGATGATCCTTGCCTCGCCGTATTTTTGAATTCTTCGGTAGAGTAAAGGTGGCCATCGTAACCTTTCAGTCGAACCAGAAATGGCTTTAATAGACCCGTTTGGCGGGAGGCACGGCCTCCACTTCGTTGGTCAGCGGGTTGGAATGAACCGGCCGATTGTCCATGCGGACATTGTTATCGGTCATCCAGCAGATCGAATGCTTCATCCAGTTTACATCGTCTCTCTCTGGAAAATCTTCTCGCGCATGAGCACCACGGCTCTCCGTTCGAAAGGCCGCGGAATGGATCGTGGCCACCGCCTGAAGCATGAGATTTTGCAACTCTAGGGCTTCGACCAGATCGCTGTTCCAAACCTTCGAGGTGTCATTGACTTGAAGCTGATCGAGGCTGGACGCGACTTCCTCTATCTTTGCAACCCCTTCTTCAAGTGAAGGACCGGTGCGGAAAACGCTCGCATACCGTTGCATCGTGCGCTGCATGTTGTCGCGAATTATGCCGGAGGTCAGTTCACCTTTCGCGTGCAAGGTCTTGTCCAACCGATCTATGGCCTGCGAGCCCGCGGTTTTTGGTAGTGGTCTGTGAGCCGAACCCGACTTGACCATCTCGGCACAGTGGTGTGCCGCAGATCGGCCGAACACAACGAGATCGATCAGCGAATTTCCGCCGAGCCGATTGGCACCGTGAACTGACGCACAGCCCGCTTCACCCACGGCCATCAGCCCGGGAACCACCTTGTCAGGCTCATCAGCAGAGGGAACCAAGACTTCGGTGCGGTAATTCGTTGGCACTCCGCCCATATTGTAGTGGCAGGTTGGAACCACAGGTATGGGTTGCTTTGTGACATCGACGCCTGCGAAAATTTTCGCGGTCTCAGAGATACCCGGTAGGCGTTGTTTGAGCACCGATGGATCGAGATGCTCCAAATGAAGCTCGATAAAGTCTTTACCGTCGCCGCAGCCTCGACCTTCATTGATTTCGATGGTCATAGCCCGGCTGACGACGTCACGCGATGCAAGGTCTTTTGCTGAAGGCGCGTACCGTTCCATAAAACGCTCACCTTCGCTGTTGGTCAGGTATCCACCCTCGCCCCTGGCCCCCTCAGTGATCAGGCAACCAGCACCATAAACACCAGAGGGGTGAAACTGAACGAACTCCAGATCTTGAAGCGGAAGCCCGGCGCGAAGAACCATCGCATTGCCGTCGCCGGTACATGTGTGCGCCGAGGTACAGGAGAAATAGACACGACCATAGCCGCCAGTGGCAAGACAGGTCTGATGGGCATGGAAGCGGTGGATCGATCCATCTTCGATGCACATGGCGATGACACCGCAGCAAGCACCATTGTCGTCGAGGAGCAGATCGAGTGCAAAGTACTCGTTGAAAAACTGGACGTGATGCTTGAGCGCTTGTTGGAAAAGGGTGTGGAGGATTACATGTCCGGTTCTGTCGGCGGCGGCGCAAGTGCGATAGGCCTGAGATTTGCCGTAATCTGTGGTTTGCCCGCCAAATGCGCGCTGATAGATGCGGCCTTGCTCGGTCCGCGAAAAGGGAACGCCGTAATGCTCCAGTTCATAAACCGAGGCGGGGGCATTCTTGGTCATGTATTCGATTGCGTCCTGGTCGCCCAGCCAATCGGAACCCTTGACCGTATCATACATATGATAACGCCAGTTATCGTCGTTCATATTCCCCAGAGCGGCATTGATGCCTCCCTGGGCTGCAACGGTGTGGCTTCGCGTCGGATAAACCTTAGTGATGCACGCAACTCTCAGTCCGGCCTCAACCATACCGACAGCAGCCCTCAGGCCCGAGCCACCAGCACCGACAACGGCACAATCGAAGAAATGATCTGTTATTGGATAGGCTTCCGCCATATCTCAGCTCCTAATCAGCACGCTGACAATTGAGATAATACAAGCGGTCGCCATGGCGATTGCGGCAAAGGTGATCAGGATCAGCGAGGCGACTTTAATAAGGTGATCATGAACGTAGTCCTCAATCACAACCTGCAAGCCGATTCGGGCATGGTAAAACACTGACACGACGAGCAACACCATCAGCGTTGCGTTGAGCGGCGATGCGAGCCACTGAATTTTGCTTGCATAGGCGGTACCGGATAGACCCGTGACGGACCAGACGAACCAAAGCGCCAGCAATGCATTACCCAAAGCGGTCAGGCGCTGCGCCACCCAATGCCCCGAGCCTTGCCGTGTGGAAGTGAAACTTCGGATCCGTGAGGCGGTCATTGACATTCAGGCACTCCGATGTGTCGGCTACGATTGCCAATATTCGTTTGTTACGTTGTGAGAATGACGATCCAGGTGATGAATGTGAGAACTCCTGCTGCCGCCAGCACGGCGATGCCGGTGGCTTTGGCCTGGTGCTTCTCGAACCCGAAGCCAATGTCCCAAGCAAGATGGCGAATGCCGTTCGCCATGTGATAAAAAAGGACGAATGTCAGACAAAACAGGATCAAACCACCGAACCAACTGTCCGCAACAGTGTCGACGATGGCAAAACTCTCTGCTCCGTAAGCCAAGGCGACGAGCCACCATGTAAGGAGAACAAGCGCCAGGGACAGGACAACTCCAGAAGCTCGATGCGCAATCGATAGCGCCATCGAAAAATACCATCCATAGATCTGGAGATGTGGTGACAAGGGTCTTTGTGCTTTCGCCATCTCATCGTACCTTATGGACTGAATTGTTTGATCGATTCGCCGCCGGGACCGCTTCGGAATTGTCACCTACATCCCAAACGCACCGTACCGCTCGGAAGCTAGAGTTTCGGCTAGTGCTGTCAACGAAACCTGGCATGAGTAGGTCAGGCGACATCTAACCATCCGCCATATCCGATGCGAACCCGTGGGCGCGAAGAGGTCTACCGTGCTCTATGATCGATCGATACAACTCTGGTGGTTTTTTTGCTTTGACCAATCGCATTCGAGCGGTAGAAGTGGTCTGATATGAGGGCTCTCCCGATTGAACCCTAGACCATCTCGTCCGCGATCAATAGTTCGATTAGTTGAGGCAAGGTTTGCGTCTCGTTTCCGGCTAGATTGACGGCATCGATTTTGGAGCTTCACAACTGCTTCATTTGAATTTGGCGCTTTATGTTTCCCCGGTGAGGTTTATAAAATGGGCTTTTTAGCCTTTTCTCGCCGAAGCGATCCTGCACATAGTCTTACGAACACTGGTTGATAACTTCGACAATGCTTCCATTCAGCCGAAACGATCTTGAGCGTCTGTTTCCTGACAAGACGTGGGTCAGGGGCGTCGACCTCGCCACCGAGAACGCAGTCATCGACTTTGACGTCGAACGTGAAGGAAAATCGGTAACCGGGCGAGTTCGGGGTGATCGCCGAACACCATTCCTGACGCGGATCAAGATCATTAACGGTCGTGGCGGCCGCGTCCGTCTCTCGAGCACGTGCACCTGCATGGTTTACTCGGAGTGTGAGCACGCAGCCGCGACACTGATCCATATCCTCGATCGCTCGTCGACACCCGACTCCGAGGACATCTCGGTAGTTGTCGATGGCCAGTTGAGCGCTTGGATTCAAACGCTGAACACTATCGTTCGTAACGAAGACGATGAAACCCAAAAAAGCGGCGAACAACTCATCTATGTTCTGGAACCGGCACAGCGATCGTGGCGGGAAATGGGTGAAATCCAGCCCGTCAATTTGAGTGTCGTCAAGGCGCGTATACTCCGTGGAGGCGTTTTCGGACGATTGACGCCAGTCGCATTTTCGCAGTTGAGAGGTGAAGATGCCTCCTCCGTATTCTCAATCGAAGACCAAGTCGTTGGCCGCCTTTTGGGGACAGGCCAGGGCCATGTGCGGCGTCTCTCAGGTGATGCCGATGCAGAGATGCTGCGTTTGATTTTGCAAACCGGCCGTTGTTACTGGCGTACTGCCCAAAGTGCGCCTCTTTCCCTAAGCGATCCCCAGAAAGGTCAGTTTTGCTGGCAATTCGATAGTGACGGTCAACAGCGGATGATCTGTGTGCTCGAAAAAGGTGCACCGGATGCAATCATGATCGGGGTTGGGGTGCCTTGGTACGTGTTTCCGACCATGTCTTGCTGTGGGCCGGTGGAAACCGGCGTTTCCCGACGTGTTTCCCAGTTGCTGCTTGGTGCTCCGGCAGTGCCGGCCGCAGCGGCAACTATTGTACGGCAGAAGCTTCAGATTAACGGCGCCGCGATTCCGCTGCCGGAGCCACTAAGAAAACGAGAGCGGCTGGAAGCCAAGCCAATTCCCTGCATCCATTTTCATTCACCCAAGGTTAATGTGGTGAAAGGAGCTGGATGGAATCGACAGGAAATCGCGGTCGATCTGCCTCTTGCACGAGTCAGTTTTGACTACTCGGGCACCGAGATCGGCTGGCAGGATGGGCGCGCAGAAATCAATCACGTTTCGGACAATCGACTGCTAATTATCCCGCGCGACGCGCTTGCCGAGGTTCAGCACATCGAGCGTCTCAATGCGCTCGGGCTGCAGCCACTTGGACCAACCGGCCTCGGGCGGTTTGCACCCGAACACTGTCGGCAGGATTTTACGTTCGAGGAAGACGAAGACGACGACGTCAGCCTTCGCTGGGTAGAGTTCAATCACAACGAGATTCCTCGGCTGGAAGGCCAGGGATGGCATGTAACTTATGCCAGCGATTATCCGTTCCGGGTCGTCCAATCCGCGTCGACCTGGCGGGTCGAAATTACCGATACGGGCATGGATTGGTTCGACGTTAACGTCGGCATCGAGGTCGATGGAGATCGCGTCCAACTGCTCCCGCTGCTCATGGATTTATTCGAGCGAGCGCCTGACGAAATGTCGCCGGCAGCACTCGACGCGTTTGGCGACGAGCCGATTTATGGGTCTCTGCCCGATGGCAGATTGATCCCCATAGCCGCCTCGCGGCTGAAGGCCATGTTGGCCGCACTTTATGAGTTATTCGCCGAAGGTGGGATCGACGAGACAGGCTCTCTGCGTCTTTCCCGTGCGGAAATTTCGCGTCTCGAGACCCTGCGTCAAAGGATGCCGGAGGGAGCGTTGGAGTGGTCCGGCGGCGAGCGTATTCGCAGCCTAGCCCAGCAGCTTGCCCAGCTCACCGACCTGCCACAGGTAGCGCCGCCAAAAGGCCTCAAGGCCACCCTGAGGAACTATCAGCAGGATGGATTGCGGTGGCTTCAGTTTCTCTCCTCCGCTTCCCTCTCCGGCGTTCTCGCTGACGATATGGGTCTGGGTAAGACCCTACAAACCTTGGCGCACATATTGAAAGAGAAGGAAGAAAGCCGTCTCCTTCTGCCATGCCTCGTCGTCGCGCCGACGAGCCTAATCCCGACCTGGCGAAACGAGTCTCGGCGCTTCACGCCCGCATTGGACCTTCTGGTCTTGCATGGTACCGAACGCCAGGAATTGTTTGACGAAATCAGCGACCACGATCTTGTGATCACGAGCTATGCGCTGATGTTGCGGGATCGCGATGCTCTGGCAAAGCATCGATATCACATGGTGGTGCTGGATGAAGCGCAGGCAATAAAGAACCCGAGCACGAAACTGGCTCGGACAGCGTGTGAGTTGCAGTCGGATCACAAAATTGCTTTGAGCGGCACACCCATTGAAAATCATCTGGGTGAGCTCTGGTCGATTTTTCATTTTCTGATGCCGGGCTATCTCGGTGACCGCGAAACTTTTCGAAGGGTCTTCCGCAATCAAATCGAGAAGTTGGGGGACACCGATCGTCAAGCGCTCTTGGTGAGCCGCGTTCGCCCTTTTCTTCTCCGGCGCAAGAAAGAGGATGTGGCCTCGGAGCTCCCACCGAAGAGCGAGGTTATTAGGGAAATTGAACTCACGGGCCCACAACGCGATCTCTATGAGAGCGTGCGTGTCGCCATGTCGAAACGCGTTCGCGATGAAATCGCGTCCCACGGATTGGCACGTAGCAGCATCGCAATTCTGGACGCTCTCCTCAAGCTGCGTCAGGTTTGCTGCGACCCGAGGCTATTGAAGCGAGACAAGCCAAGCCAGGACCTGAGCGGCGGCAAACTTGAAATGTTGATGGAGATGCTGCCAAGCATGGTGGAGGTGGGTCGAAAGATTATCCTCTTTTCCCAGTTCGTCGAAATGCTGGAGTTGATACAGGAGGCCCTTGATGAAATCGGCTTGCCCTATGTCGTCCTTACCGGCCGAACCCGTGACCGAGAAACGCCGGTCCAGCAGTTTCAGAATGGCGAAGTCCCGATTTTTCTCATCAGCTTGCGAGCCGGCGGTACGGGGTTAACACTGACGCGTGCCGATACCGTCATTCATTATGATCCCTGGTGGAATCCGTCTGTCGAAGCTCAGGCGACCGATCGGGCACATCGGATAGGTCAGGACAAGACGGTGTTCGTCTACAAAATGATCACAACCGGGACCGTCGAAGAGAAAATCATCGAACTTCAGGCGAAGAAGAAAGCCCTCGTGGAGGGAGTGCTCTCAGGCACTCAAGCGGGGCTCAAGTTTGATGAAGATGATATAGCCAGTCTTTTTGCGCCTCTCCCAGACTGATGCAGTCCGCTTGCACAGTTTCGGTCTCAGTGCAGCATGTCGCGGGGTTAAGAAGTCCCGTCCGGAGCAAGAGTGGCAGTGGCGAAATCCGTTGTGCTCGCGGCTAGAAGAAGGCTTGCGACAACGATCAGTGTGAGCGGTATTCTAAGACTCGGATACCATCCCGGCACCAGTCCGATTCGCGTGGCATACAAATCATAAGCCAGCAGTAAGGCGAATGCGGTGGCGAGGATGAAGAAGGCCGAATAGCCCCCGAGCGACACGGCGGCCCAGGCAATGAGCGCCGGCGCGACGCTGGAGCCCAGGCGCCCTAGCGTCGCCAACTCCTTGTTCATCGCGCAACCCCAATGAATTCCGCCCATGAATGCAAGGATGATGCTTGCATAAAGAAGTAAATAATTAGCGGCCCAACCAAAGAAGAAGGTAAGGATTGCAAGTGCGGCAAAAGGCATGGCGCCAGCCAAACCTAGTTGCATAGCCCCGGCAGGAATTTCCTTTAACGAGAACCAAGACATTATCTAGCCATTGACCCTAAGGGCACTTCGTCAGGCGTAATGCATCCGTCATTGGAGTTACTTCAAGAGTTGGTCATGTTGTTCCAGCTGCAGCCTCGGCCGCACCGAAAAGATGCGGCTGAAGCCGTCAGGTTACCAGCTTCCAGTATTTTCCATCGAAGTCCAGGGCTCCTGTGGCGGCAGGGCGTCACCAGCTTGCAGAACCTCGATGGAAATGCCGTCGGGCGAACGAACGAACGCCATTTTCCCATCACGAGGCGGACGATTTATTGTAACGCCATTGTCCATCAGGTTCTTGCAGTAGTCGTAAATATTTTCGACACTGTAAGCTAGATGGCCGAAGTTTCGACCACCCTCGTAGTCTTCGGGATCCCAATTATGGGTCAGCTCAAGTTGAGCTTCCGGATTGTCGTCAGGTGCCAAGAAAATATTGGTGTAACGCCCCTTCTCGTTTGGTGAGCGCCGAACCTCTTTAAGGCCCATTTTGTTACAGTAGAAATCCAAAGACTTGTCGATATCGGAAATACGAACCATCGTGTGAAGATATCGCATTGGTGCTCTCTCCAGTCAGTCATTACGGGCCACTGTTACATAGGCAGATTCCTGCCGATAAAAAGGCATGATCCCGCACCCATAGCAAGGCTGGGCGCCACGCTGGACAATACGTCCGTGGGACGATAATGTTCTTAGAATGTTCTATGCATAATGAGGAACAAAACGTGGACATCACGTATCGGAAAGGGCGTGGCGCACTAGAAAATCCGTCCGGTCGCTTCGAGACACTAAGGTTGGAGGTGACAGAAGACGACGATAGTTCCTTCGAAGCATTCGACGAGCAGCGACCGCAGAAAACCGAGACTTTCCCCGACACCAGCAGAAGCGTCATCGCACTCAATCAATCGCCCGACATACCCTTCGATCAATCGATCAACATGTATCGGGGGTGCGAGCATGGTTGTATTTATTGCTATGCGAGACCGACGCACAATTTTTTGGGTCTGTCTTCGGGTCTCGACTTCGAGACCAAGATCTTCGTCAAGCGGGACGCCGCAGAATTGCTCGTCAAGACGCTTCGATCGCCGCACTACAAGTGTCGTACGATCGCTCTTGGAAC
>JBGSYN010000093.1:0-2724 GCA_041750975.1 Geminicoccaceae bacterium
TTCTTCTCGAAACTCACCCGCCAACGCATCCGACGCGGCGTGTTCCACTCGCTGACCGACCTCCAAGCCGCCATCAACCGCTATCTGGACGACAACAACGCCAATCCCAAACCCTTCACCTGGACCGCGACACCAAAATCAATCATCAACAAACTGAACGAAGTGAATGCATCAGTGCACTAGCGCAACTGGCGCACCTCGAATTCATGCGCTGGTGCCAGGTAGCTTTCCTGGGCGGCAACCAACGCCAACTCCCTCGAACCTTCGGCCACCGTTTGCGCCACGATCGCATACATCGCCGACACGGCACGACCGAGCGCACGTGCGACATCGCCCTGCTCAAGCAGATAGAAACCCAGGAACAAGGCCGTGAATGCATCGCCCGTGCCGTTGAGCTCGATCGGCAGATCGGGCGTGGTGACGAGCCAACTGCCCTCCGCCGTATCCGCCAGGACCGAGAGTTCGGGCTTCGTTTCGGCCAGAAGCAGACTCGTCGCCACAACCAATCGCGGTCCCTTGGCCCGCACTTTCGCTGCGGCCTCGAGCGCCTCGTTCATGGTTGCAACCGCAGTATCCGCCAGAAGATCGAGCTCGAAATGGTTGGGCGTGATGATGTCGGCCGCAGGCACCGCGTGGCGGATGAAGAAGCCCGGCAGTTCGGGGTTCACGAACAGACCGCCGTTCCGGTCGCCCATCACCGGATCGCAGGCATAGAGGACGCCGGGACGCTGCGCGCGGATGCGGCTCAGGGTTTCCAGCACGGCCGTACCCAGAGCGGCGTCGCCGAGATAGCCGCTCAGCAATGCGGTGCAGCGGTTCAGGGCTCCCCGCTCGTCGATCCCTTCGATGATCTCTCGGATCTCGTCGATCTTGAGCAGGTGCCCGCGCCAGGCGCCGTAACCCGTGTGATTGCTGAAGATCACGGTCGGCACCGGCCAGACCTCGAAGCCGAGCCGTTGCAACGGGAACGCCGCCGCCGAGTTGCCGACATGGCCGTAGGCGACATGGGATTGAATGGAAAGGATACCGTCGGTCACGATGCGCTTTCTGAGTTACCGCTGCGCGAAAACTTCGCTTGCTGAAGGGATCGGAGCGCATATCTAGCTAGTGAGGAAATGATCGCCCAGCCTCTAAAGCGCCGAAAGGTGACAATGACCCAGGACCCGGCCGACATGCGTGTCGAATATGACCGCGATAAGCTCGTGGAGGCGGAGGCCGACCCTGATCCGATCCGCCAGTTCGGGCAATGGTTCGAGGACGCGGGTGGCGGGGATATCGCCGAGCCCAACGCGATGACGCTTGCAACGGTCGACGAGACCGGCCGTCCAGCCGCCCGAACCGTATTGCTCAAGGGCTTCGATGCGGACGGGTTCGTCTTCTACACCAACACGCTGAGCCGCAAGGGCCGGGAACTGGCTCGAAATCGGCGCGCCGCCCTGCTTTTCTGGTGGGACAAGCTGCACCGGCAGGTCCGGATCGAAGGCATCGCCGAACCGGTCGATCCGGCCGAGGCCGACGCGTATTTCGCCTCGAGGCCGCATGGCAGCCGTATCGGTGCATGGGCTTCGGAGCAGAGCAGCGAGATCGTTTCGCGGTCGGTCCTCGAGGCTCGCACCCGACATTTCGAAGATGCCTATCCCGATAATGTGCCCCGGCCACCGCATTGGAGTGGCTATCGCATCGTCCCGGATATGCTAGAGTTCTGGCAAGGACGACGCAGCCGCCTCCACGACCGCCTCTGCTATCGGCTTGGCGGTGAAGGTTGGCGCATGGTTCGCCTGGCTCCTTAGGAGATCGAGATGAGCGAGCGCAAAACTGTCTTCATTACGGGTGCCAGCCGCGGTATCGGCCATGCCGCGGCCAAATACTTCGTCGAACAGGGCTGGCGGGCCATTACCTGTTCGAGGGAAACCGTTCCGGCCGATTGCCCGCGCGATGAGCGGCATGCGCATATTTCGGCCGATTTCACCGATGTCGACCGACTGCCCGAGGCCATCGCCGAACTCGAGGGATTTCTCGAAGGAGCGCCCCTGCACGCGCTCGTCAACAATGCCGGCTACTCGCCCAAAAGCGACGCTGGCAAGCGGCTTGGCTGTCTCGACGGCGATCTCAAGACCTGGCAACGCACTTTTGCCATCAACTTCATCGCCCCGGTCTTCTTCAGCCGGGCGCTGGCGCCGCATCTCCAGGAAGGCGGCGGGGCGATCGTCAATATCACCTCGATCGCCGGCCATCGCGTGCACCCCTTCGCCGGCTCCGCCTACAGCACCTCGAAAGCCGCCCTCACCGCCCTCACCCGCGAGCTCGCGGCCGACCTCGCCCATCTCGGCATTCGCGTGAACGCCGTCTGTCCAGGCGAAATCAATACCGCCATCCTCTCGCCCGGCACCGATCAGCTGGTCGAACGCATCCCGATGCGTCGCCTCGGCTCGCCCGTCGAGGTGGCGCAATGCATCTATTATCTCTGCACGCCGCAATCGTCCTATATCACTGGCGCTGAAATTCCGGTTAATGGCGGCCAGGACGCTTTTTGAGGTTTGGAAGGCAAGGCCAGGGGCTGTTTGCCCCCCCAAAGGAACAGGCAGGCCAGG
This sequence comes from Geminicoccaceae bacterium, assembly GCA_041750975.1. GTDB lineage: Bacteria > Pseudomonadota > Alphaproteobacteria > Geminicoccales > Geminicoccaceae > JBGSYN01. The sequence goes on from JBGSYN010000093.1 coordinate 2,592, forward strand.
GGCTTTTTGCCCCTGGGACCCCTTAGACTTTGGGGCCGTCGCGCGGCTTGGCGGTGAGGAGCGCTAAGGTGGAAGTTGCGGAACATGAAAACAGGGCGGGCGTGAGTGGCGCTTGCTGCCGTAGCTTCTGAAA
>JBGSYN010000094.1:0-12354 GCA_041750975.1 Geminicoccaceae bacterium
GCAATGCGCAGGCGCTCCTCGCTGCGATGCAGCGCTTCGTCCGCCTGGACTCGTCGGAGAACGGTCCAAACGCGCTCGGCCACCTCCATGACAAGTGAAATCTCGTCCGGTCGCCAGACCCGAGGTTTGTCGCAGAACGCGTAGAGGAGGCCCGCCAAACGTCCCTTGCGAAGCAGCGGGAAGTCGATGAAGCTGCGGACACCGATGGCGGCGAAGGCTTCGTCGCGGCCGACGGTAAGGGCATTTGTCGTCACATCATCGATCGCGACAATCCGACCGGCACGGATTTCTGCGGCGAAGCCCTCGCCAAAATCCTCGAGACGATATCTGCCGGCCAAGCCCTTGCGGTCCGGCTCGACCCAGTCGCCCTGGACCGTGACGAAAGCCAGAGCGGCATCGGCGGTCGCATATCCGGCACCCTGCAAACCGAGTTGGTGGGCCAACAATTCGCTCGCCCGGGCGATGATGTCCCTGGACGTATGATATTCGCGCAGTGTGCTCGTCAGGTGCGCAAGAAAACGCAGGCGGTCGAGTTCCTGCTCGACGTTTTGGATCGTACCGGCGTCCACCGCGCCTCGGTTGCGGGTCAGCATCGACTTCCAGATCGACAAATGGGGTGCCAATAGAGAAGGTCATGCCATTTCGAGCAAGCCTTGTCCGCCACTTACAGCGCCTTGACCTGCAAGTAGGTGTGGTAGCTGTTTATCGGACTTGCGATATGCAACATTAGCGCGAAGAAAAGAGTCGGCCGGTCCCGGAATTGGGAGCAGGTCAATTCTAGAAAGCAGGGCAGTTACCATGGCGCTGACGATCGCGGATATAATTGCGCTGGGGCCGGTCATTCCGGTGGTTGTCATCGACGATGCCGCGACCGCGGTGCCGATGGCCGAGGCCCTGGTTGAGGGCGGCGTCAAGGTCATCGAGATCACGCTCAGGACACCGGCAGCGCTCGATGCCCTGGCGGCAATTGCAACGAACGTCCCCGCAGCCGTCGTCGGTGCCGGGACCGTGCTCTCGCCCGGCCAGTTTCACGAGGTGGCGCAGCGTGGCGCCCGGTTCGTCGTGACGCCTGGGACGACCGAGCGGCTCATCGATGCCGCGGTCAAGCACAACGTGCCGTTGCTGCCCGGTTGTGCAACGGCGAGCGAGGTTGTCCGGATGCTCGAGCACGGCATCCACTTCATGAAATTCTTTCCGGCCGAACCCGCGGGCGGCATCGCCTATCTGAAGGCTTTGAGCTCGCCCCTTCCGGAGGCCCGCTTCTGCCCCACCGGCGGGGTTTCGATCAGCAATGCCGGGGATTATCTGGCGTTGCCGAACGTCGTCTGTGTCGGGGGTAGTTGGCTCGTGCCCAAGGATGCCGTGCGCGACGGTAACTGGGGCCGACTGACCGAACTTGCGCGAGAGGCCTCGAGCCTGCGCTGACGGCAATTCCCGGAGACGCCCCTCATGACTAATCCCCAGACACGATGACGAGCCCCCGGAAGTTGCCGGCCTGGCAGGCCCTCGAGAGCGAGGTCGGCCGGATCAAAGCCGTGCATCTCCGCCAGCTTTTCGAGGAGGATCCGGCGCGGTTCGAGACGATGCATCTGCGGTTCGAGGACCTGCTTCTCGATTTTTCCAAGAACCGCGTCGATGGCCGTGTCCTGAGCCTGCTGCGGCAGCTCGCACGCGAGGCCGATGTTGAGGGCTGGCGGGAGCGCATGTTCGCGGGTAAGCGGATCAATGTGACCGAGGATCGCGCCGTGCTGCATGTGGCCTTGCGCAACCGGTCCGGGACGCCGGTCATGGTCGACGGCCAGGACGTCATGCCGGAAGTCCGGGCGGTGCTTGCGCGCATGAAGACCTTCGTCGAGGCGGTGCGTGACCGTCGCTGGCTCGGTCATACCGGCATGCCCATCACGGACATCGTCAATATCGGCATCGGCGGCTCGGATCTCGGCCCGCTGATGGTGACGACAGCGCTGGAGCCGTTCGCACGGCCCGATCTCAAGGTGCATTTCGTCTCGAACATCGACGGGGCTCATCTGACCCATACGCTGCAGCGGCTCGATCCCGCCTCGACCCTCTTCATCGTCGCGTCGAAGACCTTCACGACCCAGGAAACCATGACCAACGCCCATTCGGCGAGAGACTGGCTGGTGGGCCTCCTGGGTGACGAGACGGCGGTGGCCAGGCATTTCGTCGCGACCTCGACCAGTGCCGACAAAGTTTCGGAATTCGGCATCGACACGGCCAACATGTTCGGCTTTTGGGACTGGGTCGGCGGCCGCTATTCGCTCTGGTCGGCGATCGGTCTGTCGATCGCCCTCTATGTCGGCTTCGACCGATTCGAGGAGCTTCTGGCCGGCGCCCATGCCTTGGACCGCCATTTCGTCGAGGCGCCGATCGAAGCCAATCTGCCGATCACGCTGGCATTGCTCGGCATCTGGTACAATAATTTCCTTGGCGCCCAAAGCCAGGCCATCCTGGCGTACGACCAGCATCTCAAATATTTCGCCGCCTACTTCCAGCAGGGCGACATGGAGAGCAACGGCAAATACGTCGACCGCGACGGCAACCCCGTCGACTATCAAACCGGCCCGATCATCTGGGGCGAGCCGGGCACCAACGGCCAGCACGCGTTCTACCAGCTGATCCATCAGGGCACCAAGCTGATCCCCTGCGACTTCCTTGCCGCGGCCCGGAGCTTAGCGCCCCTAGGCGATCATCACGAAAAACTTTTGGCCAACTATTTCGCCCAGACCGAGGCGCTGGCTTTCGGCAAGACCGAAGCCGAGGCATGCGCCGAACTAGAGCAGCAGGGGCTTTCCCAAGATTCGATTGCGGCATTACTGCCACACAAGGTGTTCGAAGGTAATCGTCCGACCAATTCGTTGCTTTACAAGGAACTCACGCCGCATAGGCTCGGTTCGATGATTGCCCTCTACGAGCACAAGATTTTCACACAGGGCATCGTCTGGAACATCAATAGCTTCGACCAATGGGGTGTGGAGCTTGGCAAACAGCTGGCGAGCCGAATTCTGCCGGAATTAAGGGGCGACGAGGCGATCACGAGCCATGATCCTTCGACCAACGGCCTGATCAACGAATTTAAGGCCATACGTCGCTAATCGGATTTCTTCCGTACACATCGCCGCACCCTCGAACTCAGACCAACACCTCATTCCGGGAACGCAGTGCATGAACGAAGCGTCATGGAACATGACGATGACCAAGAACGGCGATCTCAAGCGCGATATCGTCGAAAAGCTTAAATATTCGGTCGGTAAGAATCCCGAGCACGCGCGCGAGCATGACTGGTTCGCGGCAGCCGCATTGGCCGCCCGCGATCGGATCGTCGATCACTGGATCACGACGACCCAGAATGTCTACGAGCACAAGCAAAAGCGCGTCTATTACCTCTCGCTCGAGTTCCTGATCGGGCGGTTGTTGACCGACGCCCTCGCCAACCTCGGCATTCTCGACGAATGCCGGGCGGCGCTGAGCGAATTGGGGGTCGACTTCGACAAGGTGGTCGAACTCGAGCCCGACGCTGCCCTCGGCAATGGCGGCCTTGGCCGGCTCGCCGCCTGCTTCATGGAAAGCATGGCCACGGTCGGCGTCGCCGGTTTCGGCTACGGGATCCGCTATCAGCACGGGCTGTTCCGCCAGCTGATCCAGGAAGGCTGGCAGGTCGAGCGGCCCGAGGACTGGCTCAGTTTCGGCAATCCCTGGGAGTTCGAACGGCCGGAAGTCGCCTATGTCATCGGCTTCGGCGGGCGGGTCGAAACCAAGAGCAATACAGTCGAACATCAGATCTGGACGCCGGCACAGCAAGTCATGGCCCTTGCCTATGACACGCCGATCGTCGGCTGGCAGGGCCGCAACGTCAACACGCTGCGCCTCTGGTCGGCGCGCTCGCCCAATGTCCTCAGGCTCGAGGAGTTCAACCGTGGCGACTATCTCGGCGCCGTGGCCGAACAGGCACTGAGCGAGGCGATCTCACGGGTTCTCTATCCGAACGACACGACCCTGGCCGGCCAGGAATTGCGGCTGAAGCAAGAATATTTCTTCACCTCGGCGTCGCTGCAGGATCTGATGCGCCGCCACCGGCTGCAATATGGCGATTTCCGTTCGCTGCCGGACAAGGTCGCCATCCAGCTCAACGACACTCATCCAGCACTGGCGGTCACCGAGCTGATGCGGCTGCTGGTCGACCATGAGCAGTTCCCCTGGAAGGATGCCTGGGAGATCACGCGCCGGACCATCTCCTACACCAACCACACGCTTCTCCCCGAGGCCCTGGAAAGCTGGTCGGTGCCGCTGATCGAGCGATTGCTGCCGCGGCACATGCAGATCATCTACCAGATCAACGGGGACATTCTGGAGGAGCTCCGCGCGCTGCCGGACACCTCCGATCCGTTTCTTTCAGCGGTGTCGCTGATCGACGAGCAGAGTGGCCGCCGCGTCCGCATGGGCAACCTGGCTTTTCTCGGCGCGCACAAGGTCAACGGCGTCTCGGCCTTGCACACCGAGCTGATGAAGCGGACGGTATTCAAGGACCTGCATCACTATTATCCGGACCGCATCACCAACAAAACCAACGGCATCACGCCGAGGCGCTGGCTCTATCAATGCAATAGGCCGCTTTCCGGGCTGATCACGGCGGCCATCGGCGAGGGCTGGGTCGACGATCTGGAAAAGCTGGAAGCCCTGGCTCCCTTGGCCGAGGATGCCTCGTTCCGCGATCGATTCGCCGAGGCCAAGCGCCAGAATAAGATAAGGCTGGCCACCATCATCGGGGAGCGGCTCGGCATCCGCACCGACCCCGAGGCGATGTTCGACATCCAGATCAAGCGCATCCACGAATATAAGCGCCAGCTTTTGAATATTCTGGAAGCGATCGCCCTCTACGACGAGATCCGGGCGCAGCCGACCGCCAACTGGCATCCGAGGGTCAAGGTCTTCGCCGGCAAGGCGGCGGCCTCCTACCATCAGGCCAAGACGATCATCAAGCTGATCAACGATGTGGCGGACGTGATCAATCAGGATCCCGCGGTGCGTGGCAAGCTCAAGATCGTGTTCCTGCCTAACTACAATGTCAGCCTCGCCGAGCGTATCATTCCGGCGGCGGATCTTTCCGTGCAGATCTCGACAGCCGGCATGGAAGCCTCGGGTACCGGCAACATGAAGTTCGCGCTCAACGGAGCCCTCACCATCGGCACCCTCGATGGGGCCAATGTCGAGATCAAGGAGCGGGTCGGCGACGACAATATCTTCATCTTCGGGATGACGGCGGACGAGGTCGCCGAGCGACGTGCGAGCGGCTACGATGCGCGCGCCGTGATCGAGGCCACCCCGGCGCTCAAGGATGTGCTGCGCGCGGTTGAGATGGGCGTTTTCTCGCATGACGATCCGAACCGCTATCGCGACCTCGTGCACGGCCTCTACGACAATGACCACTTCATGGTGACGGCCGATTTCGCCGCCTACAGCGCCGCCCAGGCGCGCGCGCTCGCCGGCTTCACCGATCGTACAGCCTGGTTCGAAAAGGCCGTGTTGAACACCGCGAATGTCGGATGGTTCTCATCGGATCGAACGATCCGTGACTATGCCCGGGAGATCTGGCAAGCTCTGCCCATAGAAAAATAGCGCCGGTGAGCTGATGCTCCTTCAGGCCGGCTCGAGACAGAGGGCTGAGGATGGCGGCTGATATCGACACCGCGACGTTGGTGCGCAATTCCATGGCTTATGTGCTGGCAGGCGGCCGGGGCTCGAGATTGCGTGAGCTGACTGACAGCCGTGCCAAGCCTGCCGTTTATTTCGGCGGCAAGACGCGCATTATCGATTTTGCCCTCTCGAACGCCGTGAATTCCGGCATCCGGCGGATCGGCGTCGCCACACAATATAAAGCGCACAGTCTGATCCGTCACTTGCAGCGTGGCTGGAACTTCTTTCGGCCGGAACGCAACGAAAGCTTCGACATCCTGCCGGCATCGCAGCGCGTTTCCGAGCACCAATGGTATGTCGGCACGGCCGATGCGGTTTTTCAGAACATCGACATTATCGAGACCTATGGTGTCGATTACATCATCATTCTGGCCGGCGATCACATCTATAAAATGGACTATGGCGTCATGCTACGCCAGCATGCCGAGACGGGCGCCGATGTCACGGTAGGCTGTATCGAGGTGCCGCGGCTCGACGCCTCGGCGTTCGGCGTGATGCATGTCGACGACAACTGGAAGATCGTCTCGTTTCTCGAAAAACCGGCCGACCCCCCGCCGATGCCCGGCAAGCCCGATATCGCGCTTGCCAGCATGGGCATCTATGTATTCGATACCAAGTTGCTGTTCGATGCCTTGCAGCGCGATGCGGCAGATCCGCAGTCCAACCACGATTTCGGCAAGGACATCATTCCGCATATCGTCGAGCACGGCAAAGCGGTGGCGCACAGCTTCAGCCATTCATGCGTGAAGAGCCCCGGCGAGGAGGAGGCCTATTGGCGCGACGTCGGCACGATCGACGCCTATTGGGAGGCCAATATCGATCTGACCAACGTCATCCCGGCCCTGGATCTTTATGACAACACATGGCCGATCTGGACCTATTCCGAGATCACGCCGCCCGCCAAATTCGTCCATGACGAGGCGACTCGCCGAGGTGAGGCGGTCAGTTCGCTGGTCGCCGGGGGCTGCATCATTTCCGGCGCCAGCCTGAGACGAACCTTGCTCTTCACCGGCGTGCACGTGCACTCCTACAGCAAGCTCGTCGATGCCGTGCTATTGCCGGGTGTCGATGTCGGCCGTGGTGCCGAGTTGAACAAGGTCGTGGTCGATCGGGGCGTAAGGATTCCGCCGGGCTTCGTCGCGGGCAAGGTGCCCGAGGAAGATGCCAAGCGTTTCAGGCGCACGGATAAGGGTGTTTGTCTGATCACGCAGAAAATGATGGACGCGCTGAGCGCCTGATGGCGATGCAGGTTCTGGCGGTCGCTTCGGAACTCTATCCTCTGATCAAGACTGGCGGCCTCGCCGATGTCGCGGGTGCGCTGCCGGCAGCCTTGGGCGGTCATTACGTGAGCGTCAGGACGATAATCCCGGGCTACCGCGACGTTCTGAGCAAGATCGGCAGGGTAGATGTCCGCCACCAATTGGGTGATCTCTTCGGCGAGCGGGCGGAGCTGCTGGAGTGGCGTGCCGAGGGTGGCGAGGAGATCCTGGTGCTCGAGGCTCCTCATCTCTTCAACCGCGACGGCGGCCCTTACGTCGATCCGGCGGGCCAGGACTGGTCCGACAACGCTATCCGCTTCGCAGCCCTCTCAAGAGCTGCCGAGCGGGTGGCGCGTGGGCTTATCTCCGATTGGGTTCCTGACGTCGTCCATGCCCATGACTGGCAGGCGGGGTTGACGCCGGCCTACCTGGCGCTTGCTGGCGAACCCCGGCCGCGCACCGTCATGACGATTCATAATCTGGCGTTTCAGGGGCAATGCGGGGCGGAGCTTCTTGGCGCCCTCGGATTGCCGCTGGAAGCCTATGCGGTCGACGGTGTGGAATATTATGGCGCTGTCGGCTTTCTCAAGGCCGGTATTTTCTACGCCGATCACGTGACCACCGTCAGTCCGACTTATGCTTCGGAAATCCAGCTGCCCGGCGCCGGCATGGGTCTTGACGGCCTGCTCGCGACCCGTGCCGCCGAGGGCCGCCTTTCGGGCATTTTGAACGGCATCGACACCCAAACCTGGGATCCTTCGAGCGATCCCCATCTGGCCGCGACTTATTCCGCCCACAGCCTCGATCTAAAGGCCGCGAACAAGGCGGCACTGCAACAACGGCTCGGCCTCGAGGTCAGTCCGACGCGCCCGGTGTTCGCCGTCATCACCCGATTGACCTGGCAAAAAGGCATGGACCTATTGCTCGAGGCGATCCCAGAATTGATTGCTCGCGGCGGTCAACTGGCGTTGCTCGGAGCTGGCGAACCTGCCATTCAGGAAGGCCTTCTGGCGATCGAAGCTACCGATCCAGGTTCCATCGGCTGCGTTTTCGGCTATGATGAACCATTGGCCCATTTGCTTCAGGGTGGCGCCGATGCGATCCTGGTGCCGTCGCGATTCGAACCTTGCGGGCTGACGCAGCTCTGCGCCCTCCGCTATGGTACGATACCCGTGGTGTCGCGCCTTGGGGGGCTTGCGGACACGGTGATCGACGCCAATGATGCAGCCTTGCGGGCCGGCGTCGCGACGGGCGTGCAGTTCGCACCCGTCGATCAACACGGGCTCGTGCTGGCGATCGACCGCACGATCCGCCTCTACCAGCAGCCGGATAGCTGGCGGACCCTGCAGCGGCAGGGCATGGCATCCAGCATCGGCTGGGAACAGGCGGCGGGTCTTTATGCAGCGCTCTACCATCGTCTTATCCGCGGCGACATCTAGGAGTCCGTCAGGTGCCCATCAAAACAGTCGCGACCAAACCTTTCGCCGACCAGAAGCCTGGAACTTCGGGTCTTCGCAAAAAGGTCCGCGTCTTTCAGCAGACGCATTACGTCGCCAATTTCGTTCAGTCGATTTTCGATGGGCTCAAGGGTTATCGAGGCAAGACCCTCGTCGTCGGCGGCGATGGCCGTTATTACAACGACGAAGCGATCCAGATCATTGTGCGGATGGCAGCGGCGAACGGCTTCGGCAAGGTTCTGGTCGGCCGCAACGGTCTCTTGTCGACGCCGGCCGCCTCCTGTGTGATCCGACGCAATCAGGCTTTCGGGGGGATCATTCTCTCTGCCAGCCACAATCCCGGCGGCCCTAACGGCGATTTCGGCATCAAGTACAACACCGGCAATGGCGGCCCGGCGCCGCAATCGATCACCGACGCCATCTACGCCCAGACCCAGGCGATAACGGATTATTCCATTCTCAAGGAAGGTCATATCGATCTGGGCAAGCTCGGCCGAAGCGATCTCGAAGACACGGTGGTCGAGGTCATCGATCCGGTTGCCGACTATAAGGCATTGATGGCCGCCTTGTTCGACTTCGAGGCCATCCGCGAACTCTTTGCCGGCGGCTTCACCATGCGCTTCGATGCGATGCATGCGGTGACGGGACCTTATGCCAAGGCGATCTTCGAGGAAGAGCTGGGTGCGGACTCGGGCACCGTCGTCAATGGCGAGCCGCTGCCCGATTTCGGCGGCCATCATCCCGACCCAAATCTGGTTCACGCCAAGGAACTCTATGACCTGATGATGAGTGCGGACGGACCGGATTTCGGCGCTGCTTCCGATGGCGACGGCGACCGCAACCTCATCATCGGCAAGAACTGCTTCGTCACACCCTCGGACAGCCTTGCCGTGCTCGCCGCCAATGCGCATCTGGCGCCCGGCTATGCGGATGGCCTCGAAGGGATCGCCCGCTCGATGCCGACCAGCGGTGCTGCCGACCGGGTCGCCGACAAGCTCGGCATCGCAATTTTCGAAACCCCGACCGGCTGGAAATTCTTCGGCAATCTGCTCGATGCCGGCAGGGCCACGATCTGCGGCGAGGAGAGCGCCGGCACCGGCTCGAGTCATGTCCGTGAGAAGGATGGGATCTGGGCGGTTTTGCTGTGGCTCAACATTCTTGCCAAACGCCGCCAGTCGGTGGCCGAAATTATGGCCGATCACTGGCAAACCTATGGCCGCAACTATTATTCGAGGCACGATTACGAGGCGATCGATCAGGCGACGGCGGACGCATTGATGAATGATCTCCGGGCCTCGCTCGGCGCTCTCGTCGGCCGCGGCTACGATCATGACCGAATCGATCGGGCCGATGATTTCGCCTATCATGATCCGGTCGACGGATCGGTCGCCGAGCATCAGGGAATTCGCCTGCTGTTCGAAAGCGGCTCGCGGATTGTCTTCCGCCTTTCTGGTACCGGCACCGAAGGTGCGACGTTGCGGGTTTATATCGAGCGCTTCGAGCCCGATCCGGCCAAGCACGACATCCCGACCCAAACAGCGCTCGCCAAACTTATCGGTATTGCCGATGACATTGCCGGGATCACCGCCCGCACCGGCCGAGAGGCTCCTACCGTCATCACCTAGGTCGGCGGCGCTCGCCACTTTGGACGATGGCACCAAACTTGCTGCTAAACAGATCGGTCGTCGACGCGAAGGGCGACCTACGCTAGACAAAGATATGCTGCAGCGCACAAGGAACGGTTAGCATGGATGACGCGCTCGCTCCTGATGAAAGGGAAGGCACGGTTTCGCCGGTTCTGAACCCGTGGCAGCCGCCACGCCAGGCGGCCGAGCTGGAGGCTGCACTGCGTGATCGTCTCGAGAAACTGCGGGATCTCACCGACCACGACCTTCTTGCCAATCCGATCCTGTTGCTTTCGCTTTCCTGCCTCGGGCGGATCCGGGAGGGGCCGGGGCAGTTCAAGCTGTTCGAGGAACTGATCCAGACCCTTACCGTCGAGGCCTTCGTCGAGCGGGCAGCCCGGCTCCGGCAATATTGGGGTGAAACCGATGCTGCGGCCAACCGCCGACGATTGCGCGAATTGATCCGCGGCCTGGCGCATGATTCGGACGGCCAGCTTCGATCCATCGAGACCTTTCGGGAGCGGGTCGAGAAAATCCACTACGGTTTTGTCATCACGGCGCACCCGACCTTCAGCCTCGCCAATGCATTGCAGCAGGATCTGGCGCAGCTGGCGACCAGCGACGGCACCACGAGCGACCTTCAGGCACTCCTGGAGCATGTCGCAAGTCTGCCGCATCGCCCGGAGCAGAAGCTCGATCTCGAGGAGGAACACCGCCAGTCACTGGCTGCGATCGACCGGTTGCTCGGCGCCGTCACCGAATTGCACGGCGCCGTGCTCGAGGTCGCGCGAGAACTCTATTCGGACGATTGGCGCAGCATCTGTCCGGCGCTGGTCAGCATCGCCACCTGGGTCGGTTACGACACGGACGGTCGGTCCGACATCACTTGGGCCAAGACGTTTGCCATGCGCATCCGGGTCCAGGTCTTCCAGGCCCAGCGCTATCGCCGGATGATTCAGCGGATGCGGGACAAGCTCGGCGGCGATGGGCCGGTCCTGGCCCTGCTCGAGCTGATCGATGCCAGGCTCGCCTTGATGATGCAGACGCTCGAGGGGCAGGTCAGGGTTTTCGAGAACCACCGCAGCGACAGTGCCGAATGGCTCGAGACGCTGGCCGAAGCCTCGAAAGCGCTGGTTGCAGGGCAAGGCACACGCCTTGCCGCGAAGAAGGAGTTGCGCGGCCTGATCGATCGCGCCCTCGCCGCCGCCGATGACGACATCGCCGGCGATCTTTGGGTGATGCGCTCCGAGATCGCCGTGCAGGGCCTGATTGCGGCCCGGACTCACGTTCGGATCAACGCCACCCAGCTGCACAACGCGATCCGCAAAGTCATCGCGATGGATCGGCCGCCCGAAGACCCGACATTCCGGATCACCTATCGCGATGCCATCAGCGACCTGATCGATAAGGTCGAGCCGGTCTCGGTCAATTTCGGCGTCCTCGAACGCGAGCGCGCCACCGCGCGCCGGGTGTTCATGACGATGGCGCAGATGCTCAAGTTTCTGGATGGCGATGAGCCGATCAGGTTCCTGATCGCCGAGACCGAAAGCGCCTTCACGCTGCTGACCGCACTCTACTTCGCCAAGCTCTTTGGCATCGAGCGGCAGATCGACATCTCGCCCCTGTTCGAAACACGGCCGGCGCTCGAGACCGGCCTTGCGATCCTCGACGATGCCTTGGCCGTGCCTGCCTATCGGGACTATGTGCTCAATCGTGGCCGCTTGTGCATTCAAACGGGCTATTCGGATGCAGGCCGTTATATGGGCCAGGTGGCCGCCTGCGTCATCATCGAGCGAATCCGTCTGGGCCTTGCCGCACTCCTGCGCAAGCACGATCTGGACGGCGTCGATCTCCTGATTTTCGATACCCATGGCGAGAGCATCGGCCGCGGCGCCCACCCGGGCAGCCTCACCGACCGTCTCGCTTACTACGACACGATCGAGAGTCGGCGCGTCTTCCGCAAGGCCGGCATCCATCTGATCGAGGAGAGCAGCTACCAGGGCGGCGACGGCTATCTCCACTTCTGTGCGGCGAACAGCTCGCTTGCGGTCGTCACCCGGGTTATCGAGCACCTTTTCGAGGAGCAGGCCGACGACGACGATCCGTTCTATGAGCAGGCGGGCTATGTCAGCGAGTTCTTCGCGGCGGTCGAGCAGTTCAACAAGCGGATCATCGACGATCCCTGCTACGCCGTGTTCCTCGGCGCATTCGGCGCCAATTTCCTCTACGCAACCGGGTCGCGCTCGCTGAAGCGTCAGTTCGACCTGACCGGTGTTCATGTCGATCTCGAGCATCCCTCCC
>JBGSYN010000095.1:0-6357 GCA_041750975.1 Geminicoccaceae bacterium
TTGTCGGATTTGCTCGTCGGCGATTTCGAGTTGGGCGTGATCGAGGATTTGTTTCAGGGTGGTTTCACCGTTCCGACAAAGATCCTCATAGCGGACCAGCATCACATTGGCGGCGAGCGAGGGATCGGCGTCGAGCTGATCTCGAACGAAGCCATAGATCGAGGCCCAGTGATGGGCGAGGCCCTCGATATCCTGGCCGTCCCGCCAAAGTCCCTCGATTTTGCTGGCCTTGGCGGTGTCGCCCAAATTGAGCGGCCGTCGGTCGAGGCCGAATTCGAAATGGCCGACGCGCTGCATATGGCGGAGGATGCGCGGATCTTCCTTTTCCTCCTTGCAGAACAGGCGATGCTGCTTTTGCAGGGAGGCGATGTGGGCCTCGGGATTGCGGACCGGGACGATGATGCGGGCGTCGGGAAAAAGCCTGGTGAGATAGGCAAGCCGCGTGATGTTGTAGTTGCCCTTCGCCAGATAACGTTTGGCGCCGCGGATCATCAGGATTTTCCTGATATGATCCCGGTAGAAGTTCTCGAAGGCCGCGTTCGCCGACTCGCCATTCAGTATCTGGTTCCGGCCCGTCTGGTGGCGACCTTCGAAGAACCTCATCCAGAGGATCTCCTCGAGCGCTTCGGGGCTGTCGGGCGTGACCAAGATACGGTCCTTGTGGGACCGCTCGACCGGGGTCGAATCCTTGTAGATATTGGCGAAGGCGCGGTTCCAGAAGACCGGCGCCATCACCAGCGGAAAGTCCCGGTAGCGGTGCGAGCCGGTATCGGCATGGCTTTCGAGAAGCTCCAGCAGGATCGTGCTGCCGCAGCGGGCCAGGCCCGTCACGTAGATCGGCCGGTCGATCGCAATGCCGTCAAGCGCGTCGCGATGAGAACTCGATTCGACCTTGGCCAGCCACTGCCAGAAGCCCGGTGTTTTGGCGACGAGTCCGCCCACAGTGTCGATCCAGCCCGCCATCTCGACGGCTGGTTTGGTCCCGGGTGACGGTTTCGACTTGGACATGGAATTCGGGCGATCTCGGGAAATAATTGGAGCGAGCAATAAGGTTTCGGAGAAAGTAGTTTTTGGGGCCTTAATAGTCGACATATCTATAAACGGCCTTCGGGTCATCCGTTCCGGTGATCTCGATCGATGTTTGACTCTACCGCTTCATCTCGGTTTTGAGTTTTTCCCAGAAATCAAGGACGTCGGCTCGATGACAGAGTTCGGTGCCAGGTGTTAGGACCGTGGCGGTGCCGGAGGCAGCACCGAGTGCAAAAGCCTCTTCCACTGCCATTCCCTGAGCGAGGCCGAAGGTCATGCCGGCAATAAAGCTGTCACCCGCGCCAACCGCACTTCGAACATCGACGTCGAGTGACGGTAGGTGGAAGCAGCCCTCCTTCGAGGCAAGCAAGGCGCCGTCGCCGCCCATGGTCACGGCGATGATCTCGGCCAACCCTTTGTCCACCGCGTCGAGGGCCGCTTGCTCGAAACCATCGGTGTCATTGGATGGAACGCCGATCAGCGTGCGAAACTCACCAAGGCTGGGTTTGCTGAGGAACACGCCTCGGCCCAATGCTGCGGCGAGCGGACGGCCTGAGGTATCGAGCACGAGACGCGCACCCTTGGCGCTGACGGTTTCGGCGAGGCGGCCGTAAAGGTCGATGGGCGCGCCGCGGGGGAGGCTGCCACTGGCAATGAGATAATCGAAATCCAGCATGTCGAGAAAATCCAGCGCCGCCTGCCACTCGGCGTCGCTGACAGCCGGCCCCTCCGGTGTGAAGCGAAACTCCTTGTGAGATTTCCGCTCGAAGACGACCTGACTGATCCGCGTCGACTCTTTTGTCTTGATGCGGTGAAACTCGACCCCTGCAGCCGTGACGAGATCGTCCAGCACGTCGCCTGCGGTCCCGCCTCCGAGATAGACGGCGAAGGCGCGTCCGCCGAGTTCGTTGATCACCCGCGCGGCGTTGACGCCGCCGCCGCCCGGGTCGAGCCGCTCATTGCTGGTCCGGATTTTGCGCACGGGATAGACCTCTTCCGTCTCGCAGGAGCTGTCGACGGCGGGATTAAGAGTGAGGGTGACAATCGGCTTCATGGGCTCCCCATGGGTTTGATGATGGCACCTTCCGGCTGTCTTCATCCAGATGGCGGCGATGTTGCGTTCGCCAAGTCCTGCTGACGAGGTGCCAGGCCCGACACGGTCCAGCCACAGGCCTGCACCATCGCGGCTCGACCCTGTGACGGGTATCGCCTAAACCTGCCGCATGCATGAGTTTTTCTGGGGGAAGCGAGTTGCCGCGTTGTCGCCCTCACAGCGAAAATCGGGATAAAGCCGATGGATCTTCGGGTGCTCCGAACCCTGCTCGCGGTCGCAGATGAGGGCAGCTTCGTCAAGGGCGGCCAGCGGGTGGGCCTGACGCAATCGGCAATCAGCCTGCATATCCAGACGCTCGAGCAGGAAATCGGCACCTCTCTTTTCGACCGGTCCCGCCGCCCGCCCGTACTCACGGCCGAAGGGAGGATCGTCGTCGACCGGGTGCGTGATATCGTGCGTCTCTATGACGATCTGAGTGCTTCCCTCGGCTCTGAGGCCGAGCTCGAAGCTATCGAGCTCGGCGCCGTGCCGACAACACTTACCGGGATCCTGCCGCAGGCGCTGGTGTCGCTCCGATCGAGCCAGCCGCAATTGCGTGTCAGAATCACCAGCGGCCTGTCGCACGAGCTCGAGCGCAAAGTTGTCTCCGGCGAGATCGATGCCGCACTGGTGACCAAACCGCAGACGCTGCCGGGCGGGATCGCCTGGTACGATATCGATGCCGAACCCCTGATGGTGATCGCCCCCGCCGCCACCATCGGCGAGCGCGATCGCGATATTCTCGAAGCCTTGCCTTACATCAGGTTACGCAGGTTTGCTTGGGCCGGTGAGGCGATCGAGGCGCAGCTCAAGACCCGGCAGATCGAGATCAGGCCCTTGATGGAGATCGACAGCCTGGAAGCGGTTGCAGCGCTCGTCGGCGCCGGGCTTGGCGTTTCCGTCGTGCCGCGGCGGAGCATCGCCGAGCCATTTCCCGCGACTGTCCGGGTCCTGCCCTTTGGCGACACCCCGGTGGTGCGCATGGTCGGTCTGATGCACCGAAGCGACTATGCGAAGCGCCATTTGATCCGACGAGTGGTCGACCATTTGCGTCTGGCCGTTCAGAGAGACTCTAATGCATGAAATTTCATGCTAAGCACGATTATTATTCATTTTTGCTCAAGCAATTTTTCGTTTACGTACACGGTCGATAACATCGGCGTGATGCTGGCCGCATTGTCTGCCTGCCGGCAAGTCTGGGGGTCGCTAGTGAACGGAGCGTTGAAACCGCACCAGGAGGCATTGCGCTTGCAAGCGCGCGATTTGGCGCGCTCGACCTTGACTGACCGAGCCGCCGAGATCGATCGCAGCGAAGCCTATCCGTGGGACAATGTCAGGGATCTGCGGCGGGCCGGATTCTTCGGCATGACGATTCCCGAAGCACTCGGCGGCCGAGGTCTGAGCTATTTCGATGCCGTGCTGGTGATCGAAGAGATCGCCCAGGCTTGCGGCGCCAGCGCCCGGATCACGGTCGAAGCCAATATGGGAGCGATTGCCGCCATCATGGCCTATGGCTCGCCCTTGCAGCAACGCCTGGCTGCGGAATTGGTGCTGAGCGGCGACAAGCCGGCCATTTGCATCACCGAGCCCGAGGCTGGCAGTGCTGCCTGCGAGATGACCACCCGCGCCGATCGACACGGCAACACTTATGTCATCAATGGCGTCAAGCATTGGATCACCGGCGGCGGTGTCTCGAAGCTTCATTTGATCTTCGCCCGCGTGTTCGAGCATGGCATCGAGCAGGGCATCGGCGCCTTCATCGCCGTGCGGGGCGAGCATCATGGCCTTAAAATCGGCACCCGAAGCCACGCCATGGGCATTCGTGGCATCCCCGAAACGGAAGTGATCTTCGAGGATCTGGTCCTGCCGGAAACGCTGCTGTTGCGGCCACCCGAAGGCCTGCGACGCGGTTTTGCAGCGCTCATGAACGCCTACAATACGCAGCGGGTCGGTGCTGCCACCGTGGCCCTCGGACTTGCCGAAGGTGCGTTCGGATTGGCCGTCGATTATGCACAAGAGCGTGAGCAGTTCGGTCGACCGATTGCCGAGTTCCAGGGCCTGCAATGGATGTTCGCGGACATGGCGACGCAGATCGAAGCCGCACGGGCCCTGATCTACAAGGCTGCGGCAACCGCCGGTGACGGCTTTCCCGATCCGATGCTGACCGCCCAGGCCAAGCTCTTTGCCGCCGAGATGGCGATCAAGGTCACCAACGAGGCGCTTCAAATTCACGGTGCGGTAGGCTATGGCCGGGATTGCTCGGTAGAGCGCTTCGTGCGCGACGCCCGCATGTTCACCATTGCCGGAGGCACCGCGCAGATGCTGCGCAACCTCATTGCCGCGAAGTCCCTGAACATGAAATTGCCGCAGACGCGCGACGGCTATCTGCGTGCGAACGAGGGAAGCGCACCGCCCTTGCGCCTGCATGCCTAGGGCTGCGGATGTCATTGCGAAGCGGCTCGCCAAGGCGGGCTGCCGGCATGCCTTCGGCATTCCGGGCGGAGAAGTCCTGACCATCCTCGATGCGCTGGCCGAGGCGGGTATTCGTTTCACGCTGGTCAAGCACGAGAACGCCGGCGGCTTCATGGCGGAGGGGACCTATCACGCCACGGGCGCTCCGGGCGTCCTGCTCGCCACGATCGGTCCGGGCATCGCCAACACCGTCAATGTCGCGGCCAACGCGCTCCAGGACCGCGTCCCGCTGATCATCATTTCGGGCTGTGTCGATCCCGCGAACGCCATGACCTTTACCCACCAGGTTTGCGATCATCGCGCCATCATGGCGCCTGTGGTCAAGGCCGGTTTCACGGCCGTTGACGGCGCCATCGAAGCCATGATCGAGAAGGCTGTTGCCGTGGCCACCGACGATCCGCCCGGCCCGGTCCATATCGATCTGCCGATTGCCGTCGCTGCTTCGCATCAGGCGCCGCGACACTATCCCCGTCGCGCCCCCAATGCACTGACGCAGCCGGCAGCAGGTCCGGCGCTCGAATCGGCACGGACGATGTTGGCTGCCGCGGAACGACCGCTCGTCATGGCCGGACTCGAAGCCTTGGTCCACGGGCGCGAGGCGGCCGCTGCCCGCTTTTGCAAGAGCCGCGGCATTCCGCTTCTGACGACGTACAAGGCCAAAGGGATCTTACCGGAGGACGATGCGCTGGCGCTTGGCGGCCATGGGCTTTCGCCGCTATCCGACCGTCATATGTTGCCGATGCTGGAGCAGGCGGATCTCATCATCGGCGCCGGCTACGACCCGATCGAGATGCGCGATGGCTGGTGCAATCCCTGGGATCCCGCCAAGGTCATCGAATTTCGAGCGGTTGCCAACGATCATTTCGTGCATCACGCCCGCTACACCTTTCTCTGTGATGTCGCGGCGGGTCTCGAGGCCCTCGGGCGGGATATCGAGCCGAGGCCAGTCTGGACCGGCGGCGAGCCTCAGGCGGTTCGCGCGGCTCTGGACGATGCATTCAAGGGGCCAGGGAGATGGGGGCCTCATGCGGTGTTCCGAACGCTGCGCGAAGCCGTGCCGCGCGAGACGGTCGCCACCGCCGATAGCGGCGCGCATCGTATCCTGTTGAGCCAGATCTGGCCCTGCTTCAGCCCGCGGACCCTGCTGCAATCGACCGGCTTTTGCACGATGGGCTGTGCCGTGCCGATTGCCGGTGGCTACAAGCTCGCGAGGCCGGATGCTCCGGTCATCGCCTTTGTCGGCGATGCCGGGCTCGAGATGGTGCTCGGCGAGCTGGCGACACTGCGCGACCTCCATGCGCCGATACTGATCTGCGTCCTGGTCGACGAATCGCTGGCGCTGATCGAGCGCAAACAGCGGGCGATGGGCTATGGCAATACCGGCGTTGATTTCGGACGCACCGATTTCGTGGCCGTGGCGAATGCCCTGGGCGGCCATGGCGTGACCATTGCCGATCCGGAAGATCTGGCCCTCGAAGCGCAAGCGGCACTGACGCGAGAGACCTTCACGATCCTCGCCTGCGCCATCGGTCGTAAGGCCTATGAAGGCGCCTTCTAGCTCGGCGGGGATCGAGCGTTCCCGGTCGGTCTATCGCCTGGACCAGCGTCACCTCGCCTCGCTCGAGCGCTTCTATCGGCCCTTGGTCAAAGCGGGCGATCTCGTCTTCGATATCGGGGCGCATCTCGGCGATCGGAGCGCCGTGCTGCGCAAGATCGGTGCGCGTGTCGTCGCTCTCGAGCCGCAGCCGGCGCTGGCGTCGCTT
>JBGSYN010000096.1:0-35706 GCA_041750975.1 Geminicoccaceae bacterium
TCACGTCCGCCTCCATCCGATCCGCCCGCACCTCTCGCCAGAAGGCGATGACGATGGCCTCGACAAACTGCCGTTCCATCGCACACCTGGGCTTTAAGTCCTTCCTGATCTCCGCCGCGAACGCCACGAACTCCTCGACCGTCTCCTCCGGCAACAGCCGGAACTTCTCCGCCCGAAGCCCATGCTTCAGCGCGTTCATCGAAGACCGCGCCGTGCGCTTCAGCCCCTGTGTTTCCTAAGTGCAAGTTTCCTGGCAACTGATTTGTCGTCCTGCCGATTTGACCCAATATCGCTCATTGAGATAACCAATTCACATGGCAAACATCTTCAGCAAGACTAACACAATTGGCATACGCAGAGCAAGGAAGATAGTCATAGACGATGAAAGTCGCGATGCCATAAGTCGCTCGTTCCTTGGGTGCGATATCCTTCATGGTGGCTCCTATCTATCCCTCGTCTGGGCCGCTGGGCGAAGCTGCACGTCAGCGAACTAACAGAAACATCAAGAGCGTAGATGTCATCAGCTTCCCCTTGACAAGGTGTACCATGTGAGATACGTTTATCCAGAATATATGGTCAGTTGTCATTGAACTTGAAGAAGATAGCGGCCGAATTTTATCGGGCGCCTTCGGGAAACGAGCCTGTGCGACAGTGGTTGAGACGGCTACCCGACAGCGACCGCAAGACGATTGGGAAAGACATCGCTACCGTTGAGTATTCCTGGCCGATCGGCATGCCACTCTGTCGGCCGATGAAAGGCGGGCTTTTCGAGGTGCGAAGTAACTTGGAAGGAAATCGAATAGGCCGGGTTCTGTTCTTCAATCTTGGGACGCGAATGATTCTGCTGCACGGCTTTATCAAGAAGACCCAGGAAACCACGCCAAAAGATTTGGGACTCGCCGAGAGACGCATGAGAGAGGTGTTGGATCATGAAAGATAGAGACAATCCGCGCATCGGTTCCTCTTTCGATGATTTTTTGAGAGAGGACGGAATTTATGAGGAGGTCACTGCGACCGCGATCAAACGAAGTATCGCCCGCGAGCTCGAAACGGCAATGAAGGCGCAATCGGTCACCAAGGCGGAAATGGCCCGGCGTATGGTCACGAGCCGCAGCCAGCTCGACCGCCTGCTCGATCCAAACAACGACAAAGTGCAGCTGGACACCTTATACAGAGCGGCATCCGCCCTGGGCCGTAGCCTCAAGCTCGAATTGACGTGATGCGCGCATACTCGCCGCATTAAGGGTCCGCATTAAGGGTCCCTAAGACTTAATTCAGAAAGACACTGACTGACGCCGATTGCCATTCCGCTTCACACGATGTGGCAGCCTTGGTGCGGCCGCTAACGGAAACGGGCCTATGGCCCGAAGCCAGGCCGAGATGGAAATCGCTTTGAGTCTCGCGGACCCGATTTTCGACGGAACAAAAGCCTCCCAAAAAACCGCCAAGAAAGTAGACACCACAACCAGCAGGCCGGCAAGTCACACACAGGCCTCCTTATACCGCCCAAAGCAGCAACCGTCAGCCGATTACCATCCTCGCAACATTGGTCACATTATTTGACAGGTTCCATACCACTGCGATGGTTGTCCCCAACCGAACGCGCTTGTGCTCCGCGAATGTACCGCCCACGATTCTCCGATTGAGTTGCCATATACCGCAGTTACGTTCACTGTGCCAGATCCAGTGATTTCGACAAAGCTTACTTTATCTTCCCCATTTATAACAAGCACATCATTCGCGCCAATGTTCCCCGACATAAGTCCAACACTTTCTCCCTCTTCAACAATGAATTCAAAGCTCATCGTATCATCTCCACCCAACTTCAGATGGAAACCGTCCTCTTTATCTAATTGCACCTCCGCACTAACATTCTCTTGGAATAAGCACGAAATCTTTACGTACGCTGATTGGGCTACATCAGGTGAGAAAATGTAAGCAGTGAAAGTGGCTTGAAAAAAAATTTTCCGTATCAGGTCGTACATTTCCAATTAATCCTTCAAGCTACCCGACAAAATCGGCCTAAGAGCGCCACCTGATTGTTTCGCCCTAGAATTTCACCTCAGGCATTCCCTAGTCAGCTCTCGATCTGGAGGCTGGGGACACCGTTGAATTCCTTGATGTTTCCGGTGACTACGCAGCGCCATAGTGGCGTTCTGCGGCGACGAAGATGATGGTGGCTATCGCATTGGGTGCTGCAGCCTCGATGCGTTCGGCGACAACGCCTTGCGGGCGTCGCGCCAGATCGGACAGGGTGTCCGTATCCAACAGATACCGCTGCATCACAAATAAATGTCATCCGGCGCCCGATCTACGATATCTGGGAATGTCTCCTCCATGGGCGAAAGCGTTTTCAATAGTGCTACGAGCGAAGACGAATTTGCCAGCTCGATAATGAATCGGCCGCCTTCCTCGCGGAGAATAGCGCCTTTAGCAGGGAACTCTTGATCGCGGGAAAGGCGTGCCGTTCGGTTGCGCCTTGTGCGGAAAAGTCTGACACGGCGTCTTTTTTTCATGCTGTGTCCTCCGAACTCTTTGCAGTCCAAACTTATTCCAGGGGGTTGGGGATGCGGGGCTTCCCGAAGGTACTTTGTCGTTTTCGACAGGATCGGAATAACGGTGTGGGCTTAGATCTCCAAGGTGTTGGCAAGCGATCTTACCCTGTTAGTTTGTGCTCAAGCAGCGCATCGAGGCGCCCGCCAAAATCCAGCAGGACAAGACCCTTTGAATAGTTCGGCGGGCAGACGGCGCCCATTCTTGATCGTGCAGCTGCGGCCCGAGGACGAGACTTCGGATAGCGAATATCGAGCCATTCTCAGATATGGCGGCCTGGATGTCGATGAGACGCGGCGTCTGCGGATCGAGACGAGCGGAATTCCCGAGCTGGATCTCGATGAGTTCGCGGCGACTATCGTTGGCGGCAGTCCTTTCGATGTGAGCGCGCCTGCGACCATCAAGAGTGAACTACAGAAGAAAATCGAAAACGACTTTCGTTCGTTGTTCGATCAAGTGGTTTCTCGGGACTTCCCGTTTCTCGGTGCTTGTTCGGGTAACGGGTTGCTTGGGCATTATTGCGGAGCGGTGATTTCCCGAAAGTATGGCGAACCGGTTGGTGCGGTCGATCTGACGCTCACCGACGCGGGCTTGCGGGACCCGTTATTGGCTGGTTTTCCTCGGACGTTTCGCGGTCTGGTCGGCCACAAGGAAGCCTGTGACGACACGCCACCGGGGGCGGTGCTGTTGGCCTCAAGCCCGATGTGTCCGGTGCAGATGTTTCGCGTCGGTGCGAACGCCTACGCAACGCAGTTTCACCCCGAGGGCGATTTCGAGGGCTTTGCCCTCAGGATCAATGTCTACAAGCATGGCGGCTATTTTGCGCCTGAGGATGCGGCGCGGCTGGTCGAGACCTTGCGCGGCGAGGAAACGCCCTATCCGCAGGAGTTCCTACGCCGCTTCGTCGCCCGCTATCGCCAATGATTCCACCCTGCTCTGATCCCAGGGGTTTGGGGATGCGGTGCGTCCCCGACGATTATGACACGTCGATAGACATCGATCGATTCAATCGATCGTTGTCTGGCTAATCTCGAGCCAGTTTTCGACTTTCAGGCCGGAAACCCTGCCGAATTCTCTGACATTGCCGGTGACGACGCAGCAGCCGAGCGTTTGGGCCTGGGCGGCGATCAGGAGGTCGTTGCCGCCGATGGGGGTCCCGGCTGCCTCCAAGTCACGTCTGATCCTGCCGTAGGCAGTTTCCACCGGCGTTTCGAAGGGCAGGATCGTCAGATGGCTCAGTATCGCCGAAACCTGGTTGGCGAGACGCCGCGAGCCTTTTTTTGCGGCACCGTAGCGGAGTTCGGCGGCAGCGATGACGCTGGTGGCGATGGCTTCCGGAGCTACCGCCTCAATCCGTCTTGCGATGACACCTTGGGGATGCCGCACCAGATCGGACAGCGTGTCCGTATCGAGAAGATATTGCGCCATCACAAATCGATATCATCCGGGGCCCGGTCTTCGATGTCCGGGAATGGTTCCTCGATCGGGGAGAGCGTTTTCAGGAGCCGGACGAGCGAAGACGGCTTCACCGGCTCAATGATCAGTCGGTCGCCTTCCTTACGCAGAATGGCGTCCTCGCCGGGCAGTTCCAGATCACGGGGAATGCACACCGCCTGGTTGCGCCGGTTACGGAAGAGCCTGACGCGGCGCACTGTTTCCACGAATGTCTTCCACAAACGGAACTAGCATATGCAGCCAACATATGCCAATTCGGCCCCAGTTTCAAGTCGAACGGCCGAAATCCCCTCTAGAATCGATCCCAGGGGTTTGGGGATGCGGGGCATCCCCAAGGATTCTTGTCCTTCCTCGTAGGTTCGTCAGTCATCCGTCCTGATCACGAAGACCGATTGCTTGGCGTGGCGGACGACGCGGGCGGCGTTGGGGCCGAGGAGGTAGTCGCTGAGTTCGGGCCGATGGGCGGCCATGATGATGAGATCGCAATCGAGACGGTCGGCGACGCGCATGATCTCGTCGTAGATCGTGCCCGAGCTGACGTGGCCCTTGGTTTCGGGCGTCCGGTCCGGCCTCTCGTGCAGGAGTTTGGTGAGGGCCTGGCGCGCCGCCTCGAGGGAGTCATGCTCGTACGACTTGGGGAAGAAGGAGCCGACGACGGCCATCGAATAGCTCGGCAGCACGGTCAGCACGTGCAGCTCCGCCCCGTGTTTGTCGGCGAGCTCCTCGCCCGCCGGCAGGATCGTCGTCGTCGTCGCCTCGTCATTGAGATCGATGCAGGCGAGGATGCGCTTGAACATGATCTGGACCTCGCTGTTCAGAAGGCGGGAACGATCTGGCGCCGGCGCTGCAGGACGATGACGAGGGCCAGCAGCAAGAGGGCAGGGAGGTAGAAGAGCTCCTTCGGCATCCGGCTGGCCTCGGTTTGCACCGTGGTGATCTCGACCTGCGGGTCTCCGTAGAAATCGAACATCTGGAATTCCTGGAAGAACGGCGTGCCGGCAAAGGGCTCCTCGAGGACAGCCCGATCGCCTTCCTCAAGGACCAGCAGGCCGGCCTGGTCCAGGCGAGCCAAGCCGTCGCCCGCAGGGCCGAGGTTAGCGACGATGGTGCGTTCGACCACCTGGTCGGGATTGTCGTAGTCGGGCCCCCGCACGATCATGCGCAGGGTGCTGTTTTCCGGTGCTGCTGCGGCCAAGGCGACGACATCGCCGCCGGGCACGTTGTCATAGGGCGGATCGACCTGGTCCAGCCAGAAGCCCGGTCTGAACAGGGTGAAGGCGACGAGCAGGAGGGCGATCGACTCGTAGAAGCGGCTCTTGGCGATGAAATAGCCCTGGGTTGCGGCCGCAAACAGCATCATGGCGATGGTGGCGACGACGAAGATCAAGATGGCCTTGAACGCCGAGACATCGATCAGCAGGAGCTCCGTATTGAAGATGAAGAGGAAGGGCAGGAGGGCCGTTCGGATGTCGTAGGCGAAGCCTTGGATGCCGGTACGAATCGGATCGCCGCCCGAGATTGCGGCGGCGGCGAAGGCGGCAAGGCCCACCGGTGGCGTGTCGTCGGCGAGAATGCCGAAATAGAAGACGAAGAGGTGGACGGCGACGAGCGGCACGATGAGGCCGGCGGTGGCACCGACCGAGACGATGACGGGTGCCATCAGCGAGGAGACGACGATATAATTGGCGGTCGTCGGCAGGCCCATGCCGAGGATGAGGCTCATCACGGCGACCAGGATCAGCATCGCCATGAGATTGCCGCCCGAAAGGAATTCGACGAATTCGCCGACCACCTGATGGGCGCCGGTGAGCGAGACGGTGCCGACGATGATGCCGGCGGCACCGGTGGCGACACCGATGGCGATCATGTTCCGGGCCCCGCCGATCATGCCGGCGAAGAAATCGTCCCAGCCGCGGCCGAGGGCCTGGACCAGCTGCCCTTGGCCACGGAACAGCTGCTTCAGCGGCCATTGGGTGATGACGATCGTGATCATCGAGAGCGTCGCGTAATAGGCGGAAAGCGTCGGCGACAGCCGCTCCACCAGAATGCACCAAATGAGGATGACGATCGGCAGGATGAAGTAGAGGCCGGTGACGGCGACCTCGGCGGGCTTGGGCAGGGTCTCGATCGGCGCGTTCGGATCGTCCATCTCGAGATCGGGCCGTTTGGAGGCTATCGCCAGCAGCGCGACATAGGCGATCAGGAAAAGGCCGATGGCGGTATAGAAGGTGGTGCCCGGAAACGCGATTTTGATCCAGCCGAGGCCGTAATAGACGAAGGCCGCGAGGCCGGCCATGAGCAGGAAGCCGAGCAGCACGCCAGAAAGGCGTCGCGCAATCGTCTGGGTCGCGGTCGGGCGCTTCATCCCCTTGAGATCGAGTTTCAGCGCTTCGAGATGGACGATGTAGACGAGCGCTATATAAGAAATCAGCGCCGGCAGCAGGGCGTGCTTGATCAATTCCGGATAGGGGACGCCGGTGAATTCCGAGATCAGGAAGGCGGCGGCACCCATCACCGGCGGTGTGAGCTGACCGTTGGTCGAGGACGCGACCTCGACGGCACCGGCTTTTTCCGGCGTAAATCCGGTACGTTTCATCAAGGGGATGGTGAAGGTGCCGGTGGTGACGACATTGGCGATCGAGGAGCCTGAATAGAGGCCGGAGAGGGCCGAGGCCATGACGGCGGCCTTGGCCGGTCCGCCGCGCAAATGGCCCAAGAGGGCAAAGGCGAGCTTGATGAAGTAATTGCCGGCGCCGGCCCGCTCCAGGAGCGAGCCGAACAGCACGAACAGAAATATCATCGAGGCCGAGACACCCAGCGCAACGCCGAACACGCCCTCACCCTGCATCCAGAAATGCCACATCGCCTTGCCGTAGGATGCACCCTTCCACTGGATCGCATCCGGCATGAACGAGGCGTCGCCGAAAAAGACGTAGAAGACGAAGACGCTGGCGACGATGACGAGCGGCAGCCCAAGGGCGCGATAAACGGCGATGGCGAGCGACAGCATGCCGAGGGTCGAAATGACCAGATCGCCGGTGGTTGGCAGGCCGGCACGGCTCGCGATCTCGTTCTTGAAGACCAGGAGATAGAGGCAGGACGCGGCACCGATGGCGGCCAACACCCAGTCATACCAGGGCACACGATCACGCGGGCTCGATTTCAGGAGCGGGTAGGCCAGCATCGCCAGGACCAGGGCAAACGCCAGATGGATCGAGCGCGATTCCGTGTTGTTGAAGACGACGTTGAAGCCCGTGGCCTCGGTCAGCGTGAAGGGCAGGTTGGAGGCGATGTAGAGCTGGAACAACGACCAGATGAAGCAGACGGCGAGGATGATCTTGCCGGCGAGCCCGGCTGCGGCGCGGGCTCCGGTCTCGGATGCGGCAAGAATATCGGCCTCGGAGCGACGCGGTGGTGCCGCCGCGAGATCACCCTGAAGCGCTGTCTCGTTTGCCATGCTCGTTCCCATTTCAACGCGGCGCCGCGAGGCTGCCGCGGTTTTTTGCAGATCCGCGGTCGGTCTGCCTATGCGCGGGAGCAAGTATTGGGCCGAAACCGGGGATCTTCCAAGCCAATATGACACAGCGCACGATCCGGTGGTTGCCTCGATCGTCATTTCGGGCTTTACCGCCGCCATCGCCTCATCGCTTACCGTAAGCCGTCTGGATAACCGGGTGTCGGCATTGGCCGATCTCGGCCGTACCCGCACCGGGGTCATCGCAGATGGGTCGGGGCAGAGCCATCCGCGCGAGCACGGGATCGCTTCCGTTCCCTTCGACACGCTCGAGGCGGCAATCGATGCGTTGAGCCAAGGCGACATCGATGCCGTGTTCCACGATACACCGGTGTTGGCCTACAATCTCGTAAACACCGATCAGGCCAATGCCGAACTCCTGCCCCACACGTTCGGGCGACAGGATGACGCCATCGCCCTCCCGACACAAAGCGCCTATCGCGAGCCGATCAACCAATGCCTCCTGGCCTATCTCGACAGCCCTGAATGGGAAGCGCTGCAGCAGGAATATGTCGGCAGTGTCCCCAGCGGGAGTAGCCTATAATTAATGTAGTAGAGCGCACAGTCGATTCCCTCTTCGAGAAAGACGATATTGTTGGTGTTCCCAGGGATCTCGGGGCTGGGTTTGAAGTCATAGACACCCTCGACAGTCGTGCCGGTCGAATGGAGATCAAGGAATTTGATGTAGTTGGTCTCGTAGTTGCCGAAGAAATAAACGCCGTCGAATTCGTTCGGGAACATCGAGCCGCGGTAGACGAAACCGCCGGTCAGGGACGAATGCGGAATGTCGTAGATTGGTGCCGAATAGTAGTCACCACTGGCAGGATCGGCGAGTTCTATATCGGGTTACGGGAAATCCGCCGGATTGAAGACGGTATTTGCGTTCGACACTGGAACGTTGTTGACGCCTTCGTAGAAATTCCAGCCATAGAAGGCGCCGGCCTGATCGAGCGAGCCGACATGAATGTTGTCTCGGGAATCCTCCAAAAGCGTGCCGGCGATACGATTGGCGAGCATCGTTTGCCCCTGGTGGTTCGGGATCAAGATGCCGACCGAGATGATCGAGCGCTTCGAGCATGGCGTCACGCTCATGCTGCAGTGTTCACAGCCGATCCCGCACTTCGATTGCCTGATTCAGATGAGGGCAGATCTGCTCGAGATCCTGGACCGCTTTGCGATCGAAGGCGCCGTCGCCGGCTGGACGGAGGAAGGAGAGGATCCGGACCGAACGGCCTGAGCGACCTAGGACGACACAGAGCCGGTGAAACAAATTTTGCGGCTTGAGCCAGGACTGATAGAAATCGGTCGCGAGCAGAAGTTGGACCGGGAGGATGTCCTCGCCGACATGAACGGTCCCGGGTCTGGCATAATGCCGTTCATCATGGAACCAACGGTCAAACCGCACCTGATTGGAATATTCCTCGAGTTTCGTAGGTTCGATGCCGCAGGAGAGTTCGATCGACCCGTGCTGCGTTTCAAAATCGAAGTTTGACAGCATGCATACCCGAGCGTTGAAGATATCAGCCAGGGTCTGCGGCAGTGTTGACCACATGGGATCCGAAACACCGGCACTGTGAATATTATCAACTAAACGCAGCAATACCGACAATGGCAACCGGCCCAACAATCATATTGTCACTATCCACGCAGAATAATAACCGGGCACTGATGATTGTCTATAAGCAGAGGTGTACAATAGTATTCTATTTGGAGCCGAGCGAGGCTATTTTATTGCCAAGACTTACTCTTGGTTAACCTTTAGATTTAACAGCTAATTTTTAGTAGCCTGCAACGATGCATAGTACGCCGCCAAGGCTTGGATCTCGTCGTCGGTGAGGTCGGTTGCCGCCTGATGCATCAGGTTGGCGCGAGGCGAGCCGCCGCGTTCGCCGTCGCGCCACAAATGGAGCTGCGTCGCCAGATAGTTCGCGTGCTGACCCTCAAGATTCGGAAATAAGGGTGAGCGGCGGCTCGGCCAGGGGCCGTGACAGGCGCGGCAGGCGGGAACATCCATACTGCCCGCTTCGCCCATGGCCAGTTTGCGGCCCGTCTCGACGAGGTCTGCCGAACTGACCTCGGCGACAAGCTCGAGTGTCGGTCCAGCCGTCCGTTTGGCGTAATGGCGGGCAAGCCTGGCGATATCGGCATCGCTAAGCTCGGAGGCCGCCTGCTGCATGATACCGCTCGATCTGGCGCCGCTGCGATAGGCCTCCAGCGACGCGGCGAGATAGGTCTCGCTCAGGATGTCGATCCGGGGGACTTGAGCGTTCGCCCGGCCCGTGCCGTCGCGGCCATGGCAAACCGCACAATAGGCGATATCGTCATCCGCGCCTTCCGGCGGGGCGACAAGGGCTGCATAGTTCTCGGGATCGATTTGGGGAACCGCGTTCAAAAAAGCGACGACCGACCAGACATCGTCGTCCCGGCGCTCGGCGGGCCAGGCCGGCATCCCGCTCATCTTGACGCCGTTCTCGACGATCCAGAAAAGGTGCCGCGGTTCCCATTGCGACACGGCTTGGGCAATCGGCAGCGGGCGGGGCACCATCGCCTCGACCGTGGCCGATTGCGGGCCTTGCGGTGTCCCGTGACACATGCGGCAGGCATTGTCGTAATGCCGCGCGCCCAGAGCGATCAGGTCTTCCGAAGCAAGATCCGGCACTGTGTCCGCGGGCGGTGCACGGAGTGCTACGGAGTTGCGGTAGGTGGTGTGCAACACCCAGGAGACACCGGGCCAATGTCCTTGGCGCGCTGAAACGTTGAAAAGGCCGAAGCCGACCACCGCAGCGCCTCCGACCGCTGCCATGGCGGCGAGGATCATCATGTGCAGGGCAAAGCGCTTCATGCGGGCTCGGCATTTTCGTGGGTACGGTCGGCCAGTTCTCTCGCCACCAGCACCAGACCCACGATCAGGTAGATCGGGGTACCGATCCCGAGCATCAGCATGCCGCCGAGCTGCTGGTCGGCGAGGCTGCCGCACACTGCCGCCGGATAAAGCTGCCGCTGAGCCAGGATCAAGAGCGCCCCGAGCAGGGTCATGTGCATCGAGGTCAGGAGCAGTCCGCCGGCACCCGCCAGCCGCCGCGCCGGATCGAGCACCGCCGTCCAGATCGCCATGCCGGCGATGAAGAACGAGAGTTGCTCAATAATCGCCCACAGGATCGAGGTCTGAGCCGCGGTGTGCGCGACGGGCAGATGCCAGCCCCAGACGACGACGAACTCGAACACCGTGGCCGGCAGCGGCGAGAGGCGCCATCGAGGCATCGAGGCTCCAAGGCCGAGGGCGATCAGCGGCGTCCCTGCCGCCACGACCGCCATGTGCCGCACCATATGGTCGGAAAAGGGCCATAGCTGAGACCATTGAGGAGTCAGCCAAGCGCCAACGCAGAGGGCGACGCCCGCCGCCACACTCAAAAGCGACCAAACCCTTTTGCTCATAGGCACGAACCGATGAATAGGGCGGGCAGCGCGACGTAAACGACACCGACAAACGAGATCAACGCCAAGAGAAATGAGGCGTGTCCGAGGAATTCATGGCGATGCTCCTCGATTGCCAGGTCATGGACGTAGTCGTAATCGTTCAGGTAATCCCATTGCTGCCAGGCCCGCCAACCGATCAGTGCGATCCCGGCAAGGGTGAGGATCGTCAGGCCGGCGATGCCCAAACGCAACCACGCCATGGCACCTTCGATATCCGTCAGCTTGGTGCAGACGAGTGTTGTGGCGGCGTAGCAGATCACGAAATGCGCCACCCAGAAGAGCGGTCCGAAGGCGATCCGCCAGAGGCTCTCCGCTTCTTCGGCGAATTCCTTGGGATCTTCCGCTCCAGCCTCGGAGCCGCCGGACTCAGTCGCCATCTCAGAGCAGCCTCGGAAAGATGCCGATGGTTGCGGCCGCGACCAGTACCGTCAGGCAGAGGAAGTGCCAAAATAGGGCCACGTTCCAGATATCGGCATCATGGTGTCGCGTAAGCCTGCCGCAGAGGCTGCCGGCCAGGCAGTAGAGTTGCATGATCACGCCGGCGGCGACATGGACCACCGTCCAGACGATCAGCCCCCAGACCATCGCAGGGTAGACATGGGTGGTCGGCTCCAGGCCCTCGGTATGGGCCGCCATCACCAGCGCGAAGGCGCCGGCGACAGCCAGGAGGGGTGCCGCAATCAGGGCCGCGCGTACCGTGGCGACCCGTCCCATTTGATTGGTGCGCCGGCTGAACAGAGTCAACGCCCAGGCAGTGACGAGCGCAGCGCTGCCAAATGCAAGCCAGACAAGATTGGCATCCGCACTGCCCGGCGGCGGGAAGTCCGGTTGCGCCGTCCAATAGAAAAAGAACCCGAAGATGAGGCTGGCAAACGCCGTCGCGTCCCCGAGCATGGTGATCCACATTCCCCACCAGCCGACGGCCTTGGGACCGGACACGTAGATCGGCAGTTCCAGGCCCAGGCCGACGTGCTTTTCGGGCTTTTCGGGGATGCGCCCGGTGCCGGTCCAGAGCCACCAGATGACGCAGGCAATGGCCAGGACCGTGCAGACGATCGCCGGCAGATACATGCTGAAGGTCGGGAAGATGAACGCACCTCCGGTAAACCCGGCGGCAAGGTGCGTCTTCCAGGTCGGCCCCGGTACGCGCAGGCATTGCACCGGCTTGGCGTCCATCACCGTCGTCACCAATGTCTCGCGAAGACCTTCCTCGGCGTCGGGAAGATAGTAGCGCCCCGCATCCATCCGCTCGACCACATGCTTTTGATCCCAGAGCGGATAGCGGCTCGTGATATAGGGGATCGAGCGCACGCCCCAGGCCTGGTCGGGGATATCGTGAGCCCATTCGAGGGTGCCGGCCCGCCAGGGATTGCGTGGCGGGTCTTCTTGCCGGCTTTTCGGGCGGATCAGGTCCCACGCAAAAACGGCAAAGCCCAAGGCGATGACGAAGGCGCCCAGGGTGGAGAGAAGATTGAGCCAGTCCCAGCCCAGATAGGTCGGGTAGGTGTAGACCCGGCGCGGCATGCCCAAGAGCCCGGTCAGATGCATTGGCAGGAACGTTAGGTTGAAGCCCACGAAGAGCAGCCAGAACGCCCATTGTCCGAGCCGGGGCGACATCAGTTTCTTCGCGAAGAACGGATAGAAATAATAGACGCCGGCCAACACCGGAAAGACCATGCCGCCGAAGATCGTGTAGTGCAGATGGGCGACGATGAAATAGCTGTCGTGGACCTGCCAGTTGAAGGGGGCGAGGGCCAGCATCACCCCGGTCAGGCCACCCGCCGTGAATATCGCAAGGGCGCCGGCGATATAGAGCAGGGGCACACTTCGCGTGACCCGGCCGACCATCAACGTCGCGAGGAATGCGAAGAGCTGGACGCCGGTCGGAATGACGACCGCCTCGGATGCCGCCGAGAAGAAGCCCAGGGACAGGTTCGGCAACCCTGTCGTAAACATGTGGTGGACCCAGAGGCCGAACGACAGGAAGCCGGTGCCGACCGCAGACAGGACGATCCAGGAATAGCCGACGATCGGAGTTTGCGCCGCGGTCGGGATCACCATGGCGGCAATGGCGATCGACGGCAGGAAGATGATGTACACCTCCGGATGGCCGAAAATCCAGAACAGGTGCTGCCACAGCATGGGGTTGCCGCCGCGCTCCGGATCGAAGAACGGCCAGTCGAAGCTGCGCTCCATCTCGAACAGGAAATCGCCGGCGATCAAGGGCGGAAAGGCGAAGAGGATCATGCCGCCGACCACCAACACATACCAGGCGTAGAGCGGCATCAGATTGATCCGCATCCCCGGCGGGCGGCATTTCAGAACGCCGACGATCAACTCGACGGCCGCCGCGATCGAGGCGACTTCGATAAAGGACAGGCCCAGGAGCCAAATGTCGGAGCCGATCCCCTCGCTCTGGGTCGCGAGTGGGGGATACATGAACCAGCCGGCATTCGGCGCGACACCGAACAGGACCGAACCCAGGACGAACACGCCGCCGATCAGGAAGCACCAGAAGCCATAAGCGGAGAGGCGCGGGAACGGCATGTCGCGCGCGCCGAGAAATGCCGGCAGGATGAGGATCGAAATCGCTTCGAACATCGGCACGGCGAACAGAAACATCATCGCCGAGCCGTGCATGGTGAAGAACTGATTGTAGCGCTCCGCCGAGAGGAAATCGTTGTCCGGAACCGCCAGCTGCAGCCTCATCAAGAGCGCCAGGACACCGGCGCACAGCATGAAGAAGAACGCGGTGAGCGAATACCACGCGCCCACCTCGGAATTGTTGACCGCCGACCAATAGCGCCAGCTTTCCGGTGTTTTCCACGTCGCCCGCAAGCGGTCGGCCGAGGCATCCTGCCAGTCCGGATCCAGCGGTGCAGCCAGCATCGCCTCGGTCGGCGGATAATTGCTCTTGTCGGGACTGTTCGTGCGCTCGTCGAGCACGGCCTCGCCGACGTTTTGCCCGTGCTCGCTAATCAGTTCAGTCCCTTCAGGTAATGAGCGAGATCGCTCAGATCGTCGTCGCCCAGCGTGGCGTAGGAGGGCATTGCGACCTCGGGCTTGATCGCCTCGGTGTGACCGATCCACCGGGCAAAAGCTTCGGTTGTCGGCGGCAGGATGCCGGCGCCGAGCGATTGGCGGCTGCCGACATGGGTGAGGTCGGGACCGAGCTTGCCTGAGGCGACCGTGCCTCGAATGGCGTGACAGGCACCGCAGCCTTCGGCCATGAAGACCTCGCGGCCTCGCTCCGCCCTGGCGTCCACCGGCTCGACCGCCGGCCCGCGCTCATGCGCCAACCAGGCGGCGAAATCATCCGGCGGCATGACCACGGCTTGAAAGGCCATCAAAGCATGGCTGGCGCCACAGAATTCGGCACACTGGCCGCGGAAGGTGCCGGCCTCGGTCGGCTCCAGCGCCATGCGCGTCTGCCGGCCCGGAAACATGTCGGTCTTGCCGGCAAGTGCCGGGATCCAGAAGGAATGGATAACCCGGTCCGCACCCAGCTCGATCTCGGTTCGGGCATCCAGCGGCAGGCGGATCTCGTTGGCGGAGGTGATCGCCGCACTGCCGTCCTCAGGCAGGTATTCGACCCGCCACCACCATTGCTCCGCGGTCACCCGCACCGTCAGCCCGGTGCCGGGGGCACGCTGCTCCGGCATGATCGAGAGGCCATAGCCGAGCACGGCAGCCAGCACCACGGTCGGAAACGCGACGCCGCCGCCGAAGATCAGCCCTTCGGCGAGCCGACGCGACAGGGGGCGAGGATTGAGACGTGTCGTATAGAAGAAGAGGCCGTTGAGCAGCAACCATAAGAGGACGGCTCCCGCGAGCAGGACCCAGAACAGCCCGGCAAGTTGCTCCGCCTCCCGCCCCGCCGTATCGAGAACGGATTGCTGCCCGGCGCACGCCGTCACCCCGGCCGTCAAGACGATCGCATATCCGATACGGGCGTTCATTGCGGGCGAGATGGCATCCAAACGGTCTCGAGGCGGTGTCGGTATCGACGAAACTCAGCCAATCGTAAAGCATTAGGCGCCGGGTTCGTTCCGCCTTTGTGAGGAATTGACCGGTTTCGAGAGCGTTTGTCATGTTACGCATCTCGCGCCGGCCGTAACCGGCTGCTAGAGATCGGATCAGGATTGAGCAAGGCGTTTGGGAGTAGCATCATGGCAGCGGCATCTTCGGTTGCGAAGCTTTTCGATCTGGAAGGCCGCACCGCTCTTGTCACGGGCGGCTCGAATGGCCTCGGCGGCACGATCGCCCGCGTTCTGGCGCTGGCAGGTGCCGATATCGTCGTCCACTACGCCAGTGCTTATGATGACAAGATCGAGAAGGCCGGCACCGCTGCCGAGCAGCAGGCGTTGATCGAGGGCCTGGGCCGGCGTTGCGCGCTGATCGATCAGGATCTGGGCGAGCCCGATGCCGTCGCGAAGATCGTCGAGGCGAGCCGGGCTTTCGCCACCGTCGATATCCTCGTCGTCAACGCTTCCGTGCAATGCGACAAGACGCTGGCCGAGATTACGGCCGAGGACATGGACCGCGAATACGTCATCAACTTCAAGGCGACCGTCCAACTCCTGCAGAACTTCGTTCCGGCCATGGCTGAGCGGGACTGGGGCCGTGTGCTCTCGATCGGCAGCATCCAGCAAATGCGGCCGCGGCGCGCCAATGCGACCTATGCGGGACTCAAGGCGGCGCAGGAAACGCTGATGCGGCAGTTCGCCGTCGAGTATGGCGGCAGCCATGTCCTGTTCAACACGCTGTCGCCGGGCCTGATCGCCACCGAGCGGAACCGGCGGCTCTGGGACGATAACGAGGCCTGGTGGGAGCAGAACCGGACGGTCAACCCGCTCCAGATCATCTCCGGTCCCGACGATTATGCCGGCGCCGCGCTGCTGCTCTGCTCGGAAGCGGCGCGCTTCATCACCGGCGCCAATCTCTTCGCCACCGGTGGCGGCCATCTCTCCTATCTCGAGCGGGATTATGGTCGATCCTGAGCATCGGATCGGCGGCGGGGAGGATCGCATGACAGTCGAAACCCTGCTCTGTCTTGTCGATGGTGACGATCCCCGTCGTCGTATGGTTGACGCTGTAACGCACGCGATAGACCTCCATCGCCTTGATGATGCGATTGAGGCCCGGCGGCCCGGCATCGGTTCGTTTCAACATCGTTGCTTCGCCCACATGACTTGGCCGCGCTCGCCTACCATAGTTTCCTTAGCCGGCGATGATTTCGCGCCTTGACACAGTTCCCCCCTGACCTCCCGGGGGTGGCGGTTGGCAGCAGCAACCTTGGAGGTGGTCGCGTCAGCCCCAGATAGTCAACAAGAGATACAGGCACCCCTCGGAGGTCTAATGTTCCCCAACGCTCTGCCGCTCATGCGAATCGCCGGCTTCGACGTGCGCCTCGACTGGTCCTGGTTCATCGTCGCCATCCTGATCACCTGGACCCTCGCAAGCGGTGTTTTCCCTAGCTACTACCCTGGCCTCGATACGAGCACCTATTGGTCTATGGGTGTGCTTGCGGCCATCGGGCTTTTCGCCTCGATCGTCCTGCACGAGGTCGGCCATTCCGTCGTGGCGCGCCGCCATGGGCTGCCGATCAAGGGCATCACGCTCTTCGTCTTCGGCGGTGTCGCCGAGATGGGGGACGAGCCGCAAAGCCCCAAGGTTGAATTCCTGGTGGCGATCGGCGGGCCCGTCGTCAGCTTCGCCCTGGCCTTGGGCTTTGCGATCCTGGCGGCGCTGAGCTCAACACTTTTGCCGACGCCCATCCTCGCGGTGCTGAGCTATCTCGCCTCGATCAACGCGATCGTCGCAATCTTTAATCTGGTGCCGGCATTTCCGCTGGACGGCGGCCGCATTCTGCGGGCAGCACTTTGGCACCGACGCGGCTCCCTGCGCTGGGCCACCAGCGTCACCTCGAGCATCGGCGCCGGTTTCGGTCTGCTGTTGATCGCACTCGGGGTCTACAGCGTGCTGACCGGCAACCTGGTCGGCGGCATGTGGTGGTTCCTGATCGGCCTCTTCGTCCGCAGTGCCGCCAAGGGCTCCTATCAGCAGGTGGTCCTGCGCGAGGGCCTGCGCGGCGTGCCCGTACGCCGGCTGATGTCCCGCGATCCCCACACCGCACCGGCCTCGATCACGGTCCAGGAACTGGTCGACAACTATATCTATCGGCATCAGCACAAGATGTTGCCGGTGGTCGAGGGCGAGCGGCCGGTCGGCTGCATCAGTGTCCGCGACATCCGCGATCTGCCGCGTGAGGAATGGCCGGAAAGGCGCGTCGCCGACATCATGCGGCCCTGCGCCGGCGACAACACGGTCTCGCCCGACACGGACGCGCTCGACGCAATCAAGATGATGAACGCTTCCGGCAATGGCCGTTTGCTGGTGACCGAGAACGAGCGCCTGGTCGGCGTCGTCACCATCAAGGACATGCTCAAATTCCTCTCGATAAAGCTCGACCTCGAGGGCGAAGGCGATTTGCCGTTGTCTGGCCTCTCCGCCGGCAAAGGCCTGATCGGCCGGAGCTAGAGGAGCGCGGTCAAAACCATCGGCTGCGGCAGTGGCCGTGTTGGCGCATGAGATCGGCGAGGCTCTCGTCATTGACGTGGCAGCGGCCGATGATGCGATCGTAGCTATGCCTGCCGGCGAACGAACAGGTGACGATTTCGTTGGCGACCAACAGGCTCATGGTGTGCTTTGCCGCCTGGCCTCCGGGCTCGTCGAGTTCGGGGCAGTTCAAGTTCTGGAGTCGCACAGGAACACGGTTGACGATGATCGTGTCGCCGTCCCGCACATAGGTGTTGCCGGAGATCCTGCCTGTGCCGGAGGGAAGATGCAGGGGCCAGTTGCCGGGCATCTGAAAGAAATCATGGCCGGGCTCCTTGAGTTCGAAGCGGACCATGGCGATGGCGGAGAGCGTCGCGACACCCATCACGAGGCCGATCCGGTGGGTCCGCCGGTATCGGCGACGATGGCGGGCATAGCGCCGCCACGTGTCCGAGATGACAAGGCGAAGAGGCGGTCGCCGCCGCTGAGACCACAAGGCATTCCGGCCCATTGAAGCTGAAAGGGCCTGCCTACAATCGTGGAAAAACCTTGAGAAACTATTGACGCCTAACTGCGCCAGTCGAGGACGACCTTCGCGGCCTCGCCGGACTTGATCGCGCCGAAGCCGTTCTTGAAGTCGGCAATGGGCAAACGGTGGGTGATGACGTGGCGGACGTCGAGGCCGGATTGCAGCATCGCGATCATCTTGTGCCAGGTCTCGAACATCTCCCGGCCATAGACGCCCTTGATGGTGAGGCCCTTGAGGACGATCTGGCTCCAGTCGACCGGCATCTTCTTCGCGGGCAGGCCTAGAAAGGCGATATGGCCGCCCATCAGGAGGTTATCGACGAGTTGCTCGAACGCGGCCTGCATGCCGGACATTTCGAGGCCGATATCGAAGCCCTCGCGCATCTTGAGGCGGGCCATGACGTCCTTGAGGCTTTCTTTCTCGACATTGACCGGGGTGATGTCCGCGGCGCGGCCGGCAAGCTCGAGGCGCATGGGATTGATGTCCGTGATGACGACGTGGCGGGCGCCGCAATGACGGGCGACGCATCCCGCCATGATGCCGATCGGCCCTGCACCCGTGATCAGCACGTCCTCGCCGGCGAGATCGAAGGAGAGGGCGGTGTGGACGGCATTGCCCAAGGGATCGAGGATGGCGCCGAGCTCATCATCGATATCGTCCGGCAGCGGCACGACGTTGAAGGCAGGCAGCGCCAGATATTCGGCAAAAGCACCCGGAATATGCACACCGATGCCGCGGGTTTCGGGATCGAGGTGATAGCGTCCGGCCCGGGCGGCGCGGCTTTTGCCGCCGATGACATGGCCCTCGCCGGAGACGCGCTGGCCGACCGCCAGACCCTTCACCGCAGCCCCGGTCTCGACGATTTCGCCCGCATATTCGTGGCCCACGACCATGGGCGTCGGGATCGTCCGCGCCGCCCACTCGTCCCAGTTCCAGATATGCATGTCGGTGCCGCAGATGCCGGTCTTCGAGATCCGCACCAGGACATCATCGGGCTCGAGGTGGGGGACGGGCACGTCGACGAGATCGAGACCTTCGCCCGGCCCGGATTTCCTGAGCACCTTCATCGTGTCGTTCTTCAATGGATCACACCAAGTTCGCGACCGGTTTGGGCAAAAGCTTCGAGCGCCCAGTCGAGCTGATCCCGCGTCAGGGCAGCATTCATCTGGGTGCGGATTCTGGCCTTGCCGTGCGGCACCACGGGATAGAAGAATCCGGTGACGTAGACGCCTCTGTCATAGAGCCCTGACGCCATCTTCTGGGCGAGGCCGGCATCGCCGAGCATGACCGGGATGATCGGATGCTCGCCCGGCAACAGCTCGAAGCCGAGCTCGGTCAGGCCGTGCCGCCAATAGCCGGCATTGTCGAAAAGTTGTGCTCGTAGATCGTCGCCCGCCGCCACTATTTCGAGCGCCTTGAGCCCGGCCTGGACCACCATCGGCGGCAGCGCGTTCGAGAAGAGATAGGGCCGGGCGCGCTGCCGCAGCATGTCGATAACGGGCTGCGGCCCCGCCACATAGCCGCCGATCGCACCGCCCAAGGCCTTGCCGAGCGTGCCGCTGAGAATGTGGACCTGGTTCGCGACGCCATGATGAACATGGGTGCCCGCGCCCGCTTCGCCGATGAAGCCCGTGGCGTGGCAATCATCGACCATGACGACCGCCTCGAACCGCTCGGCGAGCGCGCAGATCGCGGGGAGGTTCGCGAAATAGCCGTCCATGGAAAAGACACCGTCGGTGGCGATCATGATGTGCCTGGCGCCGTTCGCCCGCGCCTCCTCGAGCTTGGCTTCGAGGTCCCCCATATCGCTGTTGGCGTAGCGATAGCGCTTGGCTTTGCACAATCGGATGCCGTCGATGATCGAGGCGTGGTTGAGACTGTCCGAGACGATCGCGTCCTCCGCCCCGAGCAATGGCTCGAACAGCCCGCCATTGGCATCGAAACAGGCAGCGAACAGGATCGAATCGTCCTTCTTGAGGTAGCGGGCGAGCGCCCGTTCGAGCTCGCGATGCAGATCCTGGGTGCCGCAGATGAAGCGCACGCTCGCCATGCCGAAGCCATGCGCGTCGAGCCCTCGCTTGGCCGCCTCGATCAGCCGCGGATCGTTGGCGAGACCCAGATAATTATTGGCGCAGAGATTGATGACCTCACGGCCATCCGTGCCGACCTTGACCACGCCACCCTGGGCCGAGGCCAGCGGCCGCTCCGTCTTATAAAGATGCGCCTCCCTGATCGCCTCGAGTTCGGATCGAAGGTGGTCCAATAATGCGGTCATTGATAACCTGCTGGCTACGTTTTCCGAGGGACGTCGAGTGTGACACTATCCGCGTCAGCGATCCAGTGGACCAAACCTTCCGCGCCCAATCGCCAGCGTCAAACCATGCAAACGCGTGCCGCCAATTCGTCGATGAGCACACGCTTGTTCTCCGAATAATCGACAGGTGCATCGATCAGATGAACACCGCCTGCCCTGAAACATCGTTCCATGATCGGCACGAAATCCGCCGTCGCATCGACCCGGTGGCCATGGGCGCCATAGGCGTTGGCATACGCCACGAAATCGGGGTTGCCGAAGGTAAGGCCCCAATCCTCGAAGCCGTCGACCGCCTGCTTCCAACGGATCATGCCATAGGCATCGTCGCGAATGATCAAGACGACGAGGTTAAGGCCGAGGCGGACGGCGGTTTCCAGCTCTTGCGAATTCATCATGAAGCCGCCATCGCCGCAGACAGCCATGACGCGCTCTTCCGGATAGAGCATCGCCGCCGCCATGGCCGAGGGCAGTCCGGCGCCCATGGTGGCGAGCGCGTTGTCGAGTAGGACGGTGTTGGCAACGTGGGTTCGATAGTTGCGCGCGAACCAGATCTTGTACATGCCGTTGTCGAGAGCGATGATGCCCTTGTCCGGCATCACCTTGCGCACATCGGCGACGATCCGTTGCGGGATCATCGGAAAGCGCGGATCGTCGGCGCCTTCGCCGATATGCGCCATCACCTCCCGGCGCACTTTCTCGAAATAGCCGAAATCGTGGCTCGCCATCGGCTCGAGACGCTCGGTGAGCCGCCTGATCGACGAGGCGATGTCGCCGACGAGTTCCAATTGCGGGAAGTAAACCTCCTGGACGTGCGCCCTGCTGAAGTTGACATGGATGACGTCAGGCCCGCCGGGCGCCATCAGGAAGGGCGGCTTTTCGACCACATCGTGGCCGACATTGATGATGATATCGGCGCGGTCGATGGCGCAGTGGAGATAGTCCCGCTCGCTCAGCGCCGCGGTGCCGAGATATTTGTCCGGGCAGCCTTCGATCACTCCCTTGCCCATCTGGGTGTTGAAGAAGGGGATGCCGGTTTTTCTGACGAAGCCGCTGAGCTCGTTGACGACGCGTTGGCGATTGGCCCCAGCACCGACCATCAAGAGCGGGCGCTTCGCATCACGGATCATCGTCACCGCCTGATCGATCGCGCGGTCGGCGCAATGGGGCCGATCGGGCCGCGACGCGGGGATGACGCGATCCGTTTCGGCCTGCTCGTTGGCGATGTCCTCGGGTAGTTCCAGAAGGACGGCTCCGGGCCGTTCCTCCAGTGCCCGGCGGAAGGCCTCGCGAATCCAGGCCGGGACTGTGTCGCCATCGACGATTTGCCTGGCGAGCTTGGTGACCGGT
This sequence comes from Geminicoccaceae bacterium, assembly GCA_041750975.1. Taxonomy (GTDB): domain Bacteria; phylum Pseudomonadota; class Alphaproteobacteria; order Geminicoccales; family Geminicoccaceae; genus JBGSYN01. The sequence goes on from JBGSYN010000096.1 coordinate 21,748, forward strand.
TTGAAGATGTTGACGATGTCGACGATCTGAAATTCACCCTGCTTGCTCGTCTTGATCGGCTTTTGACCGGTGATGATGACCGTCGGAAAGCCGCCGAGTTGGGCATAGGCCGCGGGCGTTACCAGATTGGTCGCACCCGGGCCGAGCGTGGCGAGGCAGACCCCGGCCTTGCCTGTCAACCGGCCATAGGTCGCCGCCATGAACCCCGCACCTTGCTCGTGCCGGGTGACGATCAGGCGGATCGACGATCGGCGCAAGGAATCGACGAGATCGAGATTTTCCTCGCCCGGCACGCCGAACACGCACTCCACGCCCTCGTTCTCCAAGGCCTTGACGAAGAGATCCGAGGTTTTCATTGCCATGATAACATTCCGGGAAGTGATTCTTGAGAGTGCGGGATAACCGGTGCCGGCGCTCGTCCGGTCCGACCGAGATCGGCCCGCGGGATCGAGGCGAAACCAGCTTTCAGAAGGCGCAGACGTGAATTCATACGTTTTGACTTACCAAACGTAGACGTCGTTGATTTGGTTTCGCAAGCATTGGCCGGCTCGGCGATCCGACAGACCATCGTCCAGTGGTTTCACAAAAAGGACCTTCAGTGGCTTTTCCAGGTTCGAGATTTCGCGACAACGGATATCGCCGACAAATATGCGTCGATAGCTGATGAGTGAAACCAAGGCGCAGTCCTTTCCGCCAATCAAGGACTACGCCATGATCGGCGATTGTCGAACCGCGGCGCTCATTTCGCTCGACGGATCGATCGATTGGCTGTGCCTCCCCGATTTCTCGTCGCCGGCCGTCTTTGCGGCACTCTTGGATCGCCAGCGAGGCGGATATTTCGCCGTTGCGCCGAAACCACCGTTTGAGGCGAGCCGCCGCTATGTCGGCAACACCAATGTTCTGGAGACCATCTTTCGGACGGCGGCCTGAACGATGCGCCTCACGGATTGCATGCCGATTCACCTGGCCGGACGAGTGGAGGATGAGCTCGAGCCGCAGCGCGAGATTCCAAGAACAGTGGAGGTTCCCGAAGGCGAGGTCGAGCTCGAGATCGGTTACCGAGAAAGCCCTGGGCTCATCCATGGCCTGTTCCTGATGACTGTCGTGCTGCCCGATTTTCATCCGCGGATGGCGTCCGAATATGAAGGACCGACGTTGCAGCGTCGTCTCGAGCCGCCGGGTTTTCTCGGCTTGAACTATGGCCATCGAACACCGTTCATGGCGATTGCGGCCCAGGCAATCTACGGCATCGTGCTCGGCGCCTGCTTCACCATCGCCGGTTAAGGTTTCACATCAAGCCAACGCCGCTGTCAGCTGGACGGCAAATCTGGCCGAGGCGACGGGCAGGGTCCGGCCCTTGAGTTGGCCGAGCAGCAAATGGCCGGCCGGCACGTCCCGGTGCGAGACCTCGCGAAGGGCGAGCCGGTGATCGGAGTCGAGGTTGAGGCCGATCGGTATCTGGAAGCCGATGGCGCGTTCGCGGAGCACGTAATGGCGCATGAATTCGAACGAATCCGACTGGACGATCGGGTTCAGGGTCTGCGAACTTCTACGCACGGCGAGTTCGAGCAGGTGCCTTACGCCGTAGGGGTCGGTCGGCACGATATGGGCGTATTGCAGGCAGTCGCGCAGGCGCAGCGAGGCTTTGGCGGCAAGCGGATGGTCGATCGCCATCACGGCATAGACGGGCTGGGGAACCGACCGCAACACTTCGAAGTCGACGAGGTAGATCGGTTCGAAGACCAAGGCGAGATCGCTGCTGAACATGCCGAGATCCCGTTCGGCCTCGACCCGGTCGCGCACAAAGACGGAGAAGGTGACGCCGGGATGATCCTTGCGGTAATGGGCGATCTGCTGCGGCAGGAAATAGGGCATGAGCGCCTGCGAACAGGCGATCGTCACATGGCCGCGGCGCTCGCCGGAGAGATCGGCGACGTGCGACTGGACCCTGGCCAGATCGGAGCTTTGCGTGCGGATATGCTGGATCAACAGTTCGCTCGCGGGATTGAGGCGAACGCCGCGCGGCAGCCGCTCGAAGACCTGACAGCCGAACTCGCGCTCGAACTGCTGAATGCGGCGGTTGAGGGCGGATGAGGTGAGGTTGGCGTCCTCGGCGGCCTTGCGGATCGATCCCGCGCGGGCGACCACCTCGATCAGGCGCAATGTCTGCAAATGTCTCACTTCTCAATCACTTCGTTCGAGCGCTGCAAAACCTGCAGCATAATAGTGCAAAATTAGCATTAGCGGTACGCACCATTCCACAGCATCGTCCAAGGCAGCTGCCGATTGCGCCTCGAGCGCCGGTGCCACTTCAAGAGAAAAGGGTGTGTGATGGAGTTCAGGACTTCCCGCCGAGACTTCTTCGGGCTGAGCGGTGGCGCGATCGGTGCGGCCGCCCTGCCGTTCCTGAAGAGCCTGCCGGCCGCCGCCGCCGAAGGCGATGTCCTGGTCGTCGTCACCGGCCAGTCGATCAACTCGCTCGATCTGCATCGGACCGGGACCAACCGTGCCAGCTATCAGGTCGCCGTCAATGCCTATGACCGGCTCGTCACCTTCGGCAGCAAGGCGACCGAAGACGGCGGGCTCTCCTACGATTATGCAACCATCGAGCCCGAACTCGCCGAATCCTGGTCCACGTCCGATGACGGCCTGACCATTACCTTCAAGCTCAAGCCGGACGCCACCTTCTGGGATGGCGCGAAGGTCACCGCCCATGATGTCAAATGGTCGTTCGACCGTGCCGTCACTGTCGGCGGTTTTCCCACGGTGCAGATGAAGGCCGGCGGCCTGGTGCGGCCCGATCAGTTCGAGGCGGTCGACGACAGCACGTTCGTCGTCCGGCTCGACCGGCCCTCGAAGCTGTCTCTGCCCGATCTTGCGGTGCCCGTGCCCTTCATCATCAATTCCGAGGTCGCCAAGGCCCATGCCACGGCCGACGATCCCTGGGCGATGGAATATCTGCACATGAACCCCGCCGGCTCCGGCGCTTTCAAGGTTGCGAAATGGACACCCGGCGAACAACTCATCTATGAGCGGAACGATGCCTGGGTCGGCGGCCCGCTGCCAGCGGTGCAACGTGTCGTCGTTCGCGAGGTGCCGAGCCCGGCCACCCGCCGCGCCCTGATCGAGCGGGGCAGCGTGCACCTCTCCTTCGAGATCCCGGACAAGGACGCCAAGGAACTCGACGGCAAGCTCCAGGTCTTTTCGACCCCGGTCGAGAACTGCATCAATGTCGTCGGTCTGAACTATATTTTCGAGCCTTTCCAGGACCCCGATGTGCGCAAGGCTGTGGCCTACGCCATCCCCTACGAAGAGATCTTCCAGACGGCCGCCTATGGCCGCGGCAAGCCGATGTGGGGCGGCTCGGGCGAACTCGATTCGATCGAGTGGCCAAGGCCTTCGCCCTACTTCACGGATCTCGACAAGGCGCGCGAACATCTCGAGCGCTCGGCCTTCGCCTCGGGCTTCGAGGTGCCCTTCTCGATCAGCCTCGATCTCGCGGACTGGATGGAGCCGACCGCACTCCTGATCCAGGAGAATCTGACGAAGCTCGGCATTTCGACAGAGATCGAAAAGATCCCCGGGGCCAACTGGCGTACCGCATCGCTGGTCGACAAGCGCCTGCCGCTTCATCTCGAAAATTTCGGCGGCTGGCTCAACTACCCCTGCTATTATTTCTTCTGGGCCTACCAGGACGGCCACCTCTTCAACTCGTCCAATTACCGGAACGAGGAAGTCGAGACGCTGGTCGAGGAAACCCTGTATCTGCCGATCGACGACCCGGATTATGCGCCCAAGATCAAGCGGCTGTTCGAGATCGCCTTCGAGGACCTGCCCCGCATTCCGCTCTGGCAGCCGGCACTGAACGTCGCGATCAACCGGGCCGAGGGCTACGAATACTGGTTCCACCGCCAGCCCGATATGCGGACGTTGAGCACCGGCTAAGGGGCCGCCGGATTTGGCGGGGCGTCCTCGGACGGTTCTCTGGCGGGTTCTTCAGGCCGTTCCCGTGGTCTTTGGGGTGGTTGTGATCAGCTTCGTGCTGACTAGGGCGCTGCCTGGAGATCCCGCCGTCTACTTCGCCGGGCCCGCCGCCGATGCGGCCTCGATCGAAGAGGTCCGGGAGGCGCTCGGCCTCGACAAGTCCCTGCCGCAGCAATTCCTGATCTATCTCGGCGATCTCGTCAGGGGCGATCTCGGCCAGTCGATCTCGACCGGTCAGTCCGTGTTCAGCGACCTTGCCAACCGGCTGCCGGCTTCCCTCGAGCTGACGCTCACCGCCCTTCTCATGTCCTGCGGTATCGCCATCCCGCTCGGCGTCCTGGCCGCAACCCGGCCGGGCTCCTGGATCGATCATCTCTGCCGTGTGCTGGTGACAGCGGGCGTGTCCCTGCCGACATTTTTCACCGGCATCGTCCTCATCTACGTTTTCTACTACCTGCTCGGGCTTGCCCCGTCGCCGCTCGGCAGGCTCGATTTCATCTATATCGAGCCCGATCATGTCACCGGGTTCTACCTCATCGACGCAGCACTGGCGGGGGACTGGGAAACCTGGATCGGAGCGGCGAAGCAACTCGTCCTGCCGGCAACGACTTTAGCACTCTTCACCCTCGCCCCCGTCGCCCGCATGACCCGGGCAGCGATGCTGGGAGCCCTGTCGTCCGACTTCGTGCGGACCGCCAGGGCGTCGGGTCTCGGCAGCGGCACCATCCTCATCACCTACGCCTTCCGCAATGCCCTGCTGCCGGTGATCACCACGCTCGGCATGGTCTTCTCCTTCTCGCTCGGCGCCAACGTCCTGGTCGAAAAGGTCTTCGCCTGGCCCGGAGTAGGCTCCTACGCTGTCGAGGCGCTGGTGGTCTCGGACTATGCCGCCGTCCAGGGCTTCGTCCTCGCAATGGCGCTGCTGTTCGTTACCCTCAATCTGATCATCGATCTGGCCTATATGATGATCGATCCCCGGATCGGCTTCGAAGCGCGATGAGCAGCGTCATCGCGAGCCCGCAGATAGGGCGGCAGGGTGCCCTGGATCACACGCTCTATGTGCTGCGCGAGAATCCGGTGACGCTGATCGCGTTCGCCATGTTCGCGCTTCTGTGCGTGGCGGCGATCTTCGGGCCCAGCCTCGTGCCCTACGATCCGCTGGCCTCCAATGCCGCCATCGCTCTTGAACCGCCTTCATGGGCGCACTGGTTCGGCACGGACAATCTCGGGCGCGACGTCTTCAGCCGGGTGGTGGTGGCGACACGCCTCGATCTGATGATTTCGGTCGCGGCCGTCGCCCTCTCTTTTGTCGTCGGCTCCGTTCTCGGCGCCGCTGCCGGCTACTGGGGCGGCTGGCTCGACATGGTGCTGAACCGCGTGCTCGACACCATCATGGCGTTTCCGCTGTTCGTCCTGGCGATGGGGATCGTCGCAGCCCTCGGCAACACCATCGAGAACATCGTCTATGCGACCGCCATCATCAATGTGCCGTTCTATGCGAGGCTGGTGCGCGCCGAAGTCAATATCCGCCGCGATGCCGGGTTCGCGCTCGCCGCCAGGCTCTCGGGCAATTCGGACTTTCGGGTCCTGGCGTTCCACATCTTCCCCAATGCGCTGCCGCCGATGATGGTGCAGGTGTCGCTCAATCTCGGCTGGGCCATTCTCAACGCGGCGGGCCTGAGCTTCATCGGCCTCGGCGTGCGGCCGCCGACGCCGGAATGGGGCATCATGGTCGCCGAGGGCGCCAACTTCATCGTCTCCGGCGAATGGTGGCTGGCGGTCTTCCCCGGTGCCACCCTGATGCTTGCCGTCTTCACCTTCAATCTACTGGGCGACGGCCTGCGAGATATCGTCGATCCCCGGAAGCGCACCTGACATGCTCTCGATCAAGGGGCTCGAAATCGGCTTTCGGACCCGCCGCGGCGAGGTCGACGCGGTGCGCGGCATCAGCTTCGAGGTCGCCAAAGGCGAGACCCTGGGCATCGTCGGCGAATCCGGCTCCGGCAAATCCGTCACCTCATATGCCTTGATGCGCATTCTCGATGCTGGCGGCAGGATCAAGGCGGGCGACATCGTCTATGGCGGCGTCGATCTTCGAGCCGCCAGCGAAAACGACATGCGGGATATCAGGGGCAGGGAGATTTCGATGATCTTCCAGAACTCGAGGGCGGCGCTCAATCCGATCCGCAAGGTCGGCCGTCAGCTCGAGGATGTGCTCTGCCGTCATGCGAGGGCCACGCGCAGCACAGCCAAGCGCGAGGCCGTCAAGGCGCTCGAAGCGGTCCGCATCCGGGACGCCGAGGCGCGCTATCAAGCCTATCCGTTCGAGCTCTCGGGCGGCATGTGCCAGAGGGTCGTCATCGCCATGGCGCTCGCCTGCGATCCGAAGCTTCTGATCGCGGACGAACCCACCACCGGGCTCGATATCACGACGCAAAAGGCGGTCATGGACCTGGTGCTGGAGCTGATCCGGGAACGGGCGATGAGCGCCATCCTGATCTCGCACGATCTCGGCCTCGCCGCTCAATATTGCGATCGGATCATGGTGATGAAGGATGGCGAGATCGTCGAGACCGGCGCTTCGGCGCGGCTGTTTTCAGCGCCCGGCCACCCCTACACCCGAAAGCTGGTCGACGCGACGCCGCGCGAGGGAGCCTCAATTCGAAGCCTGCTGCCGGCGGAGCTGCGAACGCCGCTCGAGGATCATAGTCCCGGCAACTGGCCCCTGCTCGAGGTTCGCAACCTGGTCAAGACCTTCGCCGGCAAGAGCGGGCCGGTCCATGCCGTCAAGGATATCTCCTTCACCGTCAACCAGGGCCAGAGCGTCGGCCTCGTGGGCGAATCGGGTTGCGGCAAGTCCACGACCTCCTCGATGATCGTCCGGCTGCTCGATCCGACCAGCGGTGCCTTGATCTTCGAGGGCACCGATCTCGCCGAAACCCCGTCGCGGGGATTCGCCCGGGATCCCAGGCGGGCGCGGATCCAGATGGTGTTTCAGGACGCCACCGATGCCTTGAATCCGCGCCATACCGCCCGCCAGAGCATCGGCGATCCGCTCTATCGCCTCACCGGCCTAGGCGGCCGCGATGCGAACGCGCGCATCGACGAGATCGCCGATCTGGTCGGCCTGCCGCGCCCGCTGCTCGACCGCTTTCCACACCAGCTTTCAGGCGGCCAGAAGGCGCGGGTCGGCATCGGCCGCGCCATCGCGGTCGAGCCCAAGCTGCTCATCCTCGACGAGCCGACCGCCGCCCTCGATGTCTCGATCCAGGCCTTGATCCTCAATCTCCTGGCCGATCTCCGCCAGCGGCTCGGCATGACCTACCTCTTCGTCAGCCACGACCTCCGCGTCGTCCGCCTCCTCTGCGACCACGTCATCGTCATGCGCGAAGGCGCGATCGTCGAGCAAGGGCCGACCGACAAGGTCATGTCCCGCCCCGACCACGACTACACCAGAGAACTCCTCGCAGCGGCACCCAAGCCGCCGGTGAGATTAACGGCCGAAAAGGCCGACCCACCGGAGCGGTTCCCTCGCGCACTAAGCGCATGACCTCAGCGGCTTTTGGATTTTCATGAAACGCGCGGCGACTCCTGCCCCTTGGGCGCGGGACGCGGCGCTGTCGCCGGCCTTGAGTGCCTGATCGAAATCGGCGATGATGTCGTTGATATGCTCGATCCCGACCGAAAGTCGGGTTTTGCCGTTGGTGAAGCCGGTCGCGATCTCTAAGCGCTGTTTCATTGGCGCCAGAATTGACGCTGGCGCTGTTGATAGCTCGGCGCAATCTGCCGGCACCAATATTGCTGTCGTCGGTTAGAGTAGATGTCGTCTTGGTATTCTTGCTCAATACTTGCTGTTGTGCTCGCTTGACAGGGTAAAGCTGGCTTTCCCATAGTGGTCCGTTCTTCCGCCCGGGCGTTCAATCCCGCGACAGGCCCATCGGCGGGAAGAACACCCTCACGAAGCCGTGGGGGCAGTTCCATCGCGAACCCCCTTTTCTTTTGCTTCGTGCGCACAAACTTCCCGCCCATAGCCACTTTCGACCCAACTCCAGCAGTCGAGCCGCCACATCCAACCGTCAGGCCAGATAGGAGAGACCGAAATGACCCAAGTAGAGCCGACCCGCCGCGCCTTTCTTGTCGCCGGCGCCGCCACCGCCGGGGCAGCGCTAGCGACCGGCAGCTTTGGCGTTCTCTTGCCGGCCCGCGCGCAAGGCCTCGCGCCGACGCCTTCGATGCGCGGCGGGTCCAACAACTATCTTCCGGGTGCTCCGATCGTCGAGCGTATCGGCGGTGGCGGCTTTTGGATGGCGGGCAGCGTGCGCCGCGCCGGTGACGGCGCCCCGCTCGAAGGCGTACGCATCCAAATCTGGGCGCACACGACCGAAGGGCACGAGCGTGACCCACACAGCCACGGCGCCACACTGACGAACGCGGACGGTGCGTTCCGGCTGGAGATGCCGCAGATCGTCCCCGCCTTCGGCCAGCCGCACAGCCATCTGGCCTATGACGGAGACGCCTTCGAGACCGTCTTCCTACGCCCCGTGATGCCGAGCGCGCGCGACACCAGCCTCAACGCACACTTCGTGCTCCAGCCGGTCTGATCGGAGTGGTTCCGGTCCGCGCGATCCTGATCTGGGTCGCGCTTGGGACCGCCATCGCCGTGCCGATCGCCGTCGCCGCGACAAGCCCGCTGCTCGCGTGGCGCGATCCGGTCTACATCGCAGCCGGTTTCGCCGGGGTCGTCGCAATGGCGCTGGTCCTCATTCAGCCCTTGCTGGCAGGGGGATATCTGCCAGGTCTGCCCGGGCGGCACGGACGGCGCGTCCATCGTTGGATCGGGGGTGCGCTGGTCGTGGCGGTCGTGGTCCATGTCGCTGGGCTGTGGCTGACCAGCCCGCCCGACGTGATCGACGCGCTTCTCTTCGTTTCGCCGACGCCGTTCTCCGTCTGGGGCGTTGTCGCCATGTGGGCACTGTTCGCCGCAGCGTTACTGGCCGCACTCCGTTGGCGGCTGCGTATCCGGCCACAGCTTTGGCGCCTCGGTCACACAGCACTCGCAGCGGTGGTCGTCGTGGGCAGCGTGGTCCACGCGATGCTGATCGAGGGGACGATGGGGACGACGTCGAAGGCAGCACTCTGTGCGTTGGCCCTCGCGGCAATCATAAAGGTCTTGGTCGATCTGCGCTCCTGGACCCTTGTGACGCGGCTGAGGGTTTGAGGATCGCCCGGGACCGAGGGCACATAATCTCACCGCCGTCGCAGATTCCGTCGCGCCGTCAACACACCCATTGCATGCCCTGTTCTGGCGCGCCTTCCTCGACGATAGCGTGACCACGAATGAGCAATAGTTTCTACGAGACCACGTCGCCACCGGCAGTCCTCTAAGCGACCAACCATTCCGTACCTACCGACAAACACGACAGCGTCACAGTCCGACAAATAGTGAAAAAGTAAGGGGTCCCTTTTTTCCTTGCCGTTCAGGCTTTCCTTGTCGCCCGCTTGAAGACCAGTTTCTGGTCGGCCAGCTTGTCGATCGGCCCATGCCAGGCATAGGCCAGAAGTGACGGCTCGTTGTCACCGACGGTGATGCGATGCATCCGGCCCGGCGGGTTGAAGATCAGCGAGCCCGGCGCATAGACGCCCTCGTCGTTCTCGCTTACCGCACCGGAGAGGGTGTAATAGCTTTCGGTCAGACCCTCGTGGGTATGCGCCGGATAAGTACATTTCGGGCCGAAGAGAACGACCCCAAGGATGAGCTCTGCCGTGAGAACGGGTCCGTGCGGGCCGGCGAACTCGGCATAGGCGAACTTCTTGCCAAGGCCCGGCGGAACCTTCTCGTAGCCATATTGCCAGGTGAGCTCCGAAGCGATCGCCTCGATGGCACGGATGATCGATTGGGTGGCCTCGCGCCGGCCCTGGTCGAAGGCGCGCTGGAGATGGGCCGTTACCGGCTTCTCTTCGGATTGGCGATGCAGCACCCGGGGGTTTGCTGCGAGCGTGCGACCGATACTCTCGCGCACCGCCCGCTGGTGGCTGCGGATTCGCGCCGAACCGCCCGCCTTGCCGCGGCGGTAAAGTTCCGCGAATTCCTGCAAAAGGTAGCCCCAGTTGGGCACGTCCTGGAGCAACGGCGCATCCGTCGTCAAGTCCACTGCTGCTGTGTGATCCGCCATTCATCGACCAATGCCGAAATGGACAAGGTGGTCCATATGGGACGAAGGGCGCCCCTTATTCCGCCGCCAAGGGTGTAGCCGTCGACGCCGCCAGCAGCGCCTGATCGAGGTCGGCGATGATGTCGTCGATGTGCTCTATCCCCACCGATAGCCGGATATAGCCGTCCGTAACGCCGGTGGCGAGGCGCTCCTCGGTCGAGAGCTGGCTGTGCGTGGTCGTTGCCGGATGGATCGCGAGCGAGCGGGCATCGCCGATATTGGCGACGTGATAGAAGAGCTTCAGGGAATCGATGAAGCGCTGGCCCGCCTCTTTGCCGCCGGCAAGCTCGAAACCCAAAAGGCCTCCATAGTAGCCCCCCAGATATTTGTCGGCGCGCTCCTTGGCGTAGCCCTGCATCAGGCCCGGGTAGATTACTTTCGTGACATTCTCGTACTTTTGCAGGAATGCGGCGACGGCCGCCGCATTGCAGCTGTGCTCGCGGATCCTAAGGGCCACGGTCTCGAGCCCCTGGATGAAAAGGAACGCGTTGAACGGGCTTGCCGCATAGCCGAGATCGCGCTGGATCGTCACCCGCGCCTTGATGATGTAGGCGACGGGCCCCAGGGGTTTCGTCGCCTGGGTCCAGACCGCACCATGATAGCTCGGATCGGGCGTGTTCAGCATTGGAAAGCGTTGGCTGTGCTTCTCCCAGTCGAACTTGCCGCTATCCACGATGAGCCCGCCGATCGAAGTGCCGTGGCCGCCGATATATTTGGTGGTCGAATAGACGATGATATGCGCGCCATGATCGAACGGCCTGCAAATGATGGGGGCTGCCGTGTTGTCCATGATCAAGGGGACGCCAAGTTCCTCGCCGATCGCTGCGACCTCGGCGATGGGGAACACTTCGAGCTTGGGGTTGGGCAGGGTCTCCGCATAAAACGCGCGCGTCCGTTCGTCGACGGCGCTCCGGAACGCCTCGGGATCCCTCGGATCGACGAACCGGACCTCGATGCCCTGGTTCTTGAAGGTGTTCGAAAAGAGGTTCCAAGTGCCGCCATAGAGATCGGTCGAGCTGACGATATTATCGCCGGTACCGGCGATGTTCTGGATCGACATCGCCGTCGCCGCCTGGCCCGAGGCGCACAACAGGCTCGCGGCACCGCCCTCGATCGCCGCCATGCGCTGCTCGAACACGTCGTTCGTCGGGTTCATCAGCCGCGTATAGACATTGCCCAGCTCCGAAAGCTCGAACAGGGCTGCCGCATGGGCCGTGCTGTTGAACTGGTAGGACGTCGTCTGATAAATCGGCACGGCGACCGCGTTGGTCGCGGGATCATGGCGGAAGCCTGCATGCAGTGCTAGCGTCTCGGGACGATGACCGGTCATGGATTACACCTCTGTTGCAAAATGTTGCGGCGGTTCGCTTGGCGGTACCTGGCTGGGCTGAGCCCGTCATTAAAGACAATGGTCATGCGGCCCTGGCCCCTGAATCTTAGCCCCATCTTTGGTGCGCCCGACAGGATTCGAACCTGTGACCCCCAGATTAGGAAACTGATATTTTCACAGTACATAGCAGCACACTTAGTCCGTAAGCCATTGAAAGATTGAGCGCTTTGTATTCATAGCAGAACATAAGGCAACGCTGTATACCCTCGATTCTTGGTGCAACAGCGGTGCAACGGGGTTTCTCATTGGCTTCGATCTTTAGACATAGCCACGAGTTTATGATAGTATACTAGAATTAAATACATAACTATTTTTTATGAAAAATTCCCAAGCGACCATGCAGATGCCCCAGTACAAGTGCCACAAAAGAGTATGGGCACTCAAGATTCATGTGATTGCTGTAGAAGAAGAGTCTAATGGTGGTGTTTCAAGAGTAGAGATTACCCCCAAAGATGAGGGCTACGCGCCTTTTGAGGTGTGTAAAGAGTACTACGAAAAACATAAACCAGAAGCAGGAGGGTACTACGTTCAATATGAAGATGGTTATGAACCATACTCACCAGCAAACGCTTTTGAGGAAGGTTATTCTCCTATAGCAGTTACCAATACCACACGCCAAAGATAGGTTTTTACACTATAAATAGTGTTATTAATTGGACAACTAAAGATGCCACTGATGCGGTAGCTAAGACTACAACCGACCAAAACATCCAACGAACAGTCTGCTTAGCATAATTTGCCGTTTCCACCTGCGCCTGCGCCAATCTCACCTGAAGTTGCAGTTCACGTTTTCCCATCTCAGGTGAATCAGGTCTGGCTGATGTCTCCCCCAATTCAACAAGCGACATCTCGGATATTTTTTTGCTCATTCCCTTCCTTAACCCCCTTTTGGAGTGCAACTTTCACTCAGTGTTTGGAGAGATTTGGCTAGATACTACCTACTATGGACTGCTAGTCTAAGCTAAAAATTGGTGCAACAGCGGTGAACTGGCTACTTCAATAAAGCAACCTAACCCATTGAAATGATTGGTGCGCCCGACAGGATTCGAACCTGTGACCCCCAGATTAGGAATCTGGTGCTCTATCCTACTGAGCTACGAGCGCACAACCATCCTGATATCAGGACTCCCGTGCCAGCGGCAAGATTCGAGCGACGGTTCCTGGCTCATTTCCTGCTCGGGTTGGCGTTTCTCCTGGGCTTGTCCGATCTGCGCGCCGAGCCCGTCATCAATCGCGTCATCGCGGTCGAGGGGCCGGGCGAACTCCGCCTTGCCGATGAGCGGGCCGTGCTCCTTGCCAACATCGTCATTCCGCTCGAGCCGGCGCGCGCCGAGACCGAGGCTTGGCTCGAGCGCCTCGTCGGCGAAGCGGTGGAGATCGACTATCTGACCACCGAGCCCGACCGCTGGGAGCGTTTCCCGGTTGTTCTCCATGATGGAGCCGGCGCCGATATCGCATTGCAACTGGTCGAAGCCGGCCTCGCTCTGGTCGAACCGAACGTTGCAGACAATCTCAAAGCCCTGCTCGCCGCCGAAGAATGGGCGAGAACGTCGCGAAGCGGTTTCTGGAGCGACGGCAGCTATGCCATTCAGCCCGCCACCATGGTCGCCTCGGATCCACCCACCTACGCCATCGTCGAGGGCGTCGTCCGGAGCGTCGGCGAGGGCGGCTACCATGCCTATCTCAATTTCACGGACAACTGGCGAACGGACTTCTCCGCGAGGTTTGTCGGCAGCAACCTTGAGGACCTCCTGCCCGGCCGATCGCTTCAGGATCTGGTCGGCCACACCGTCCGCATCCGTGGCTGGGCATTCGAGGCCAACGGCCCGATGATCGAAATCGAGAATGCCTCGCAGCTCGAGGTCCTTCCAAGCACCGATGCCGACCACTAAATAGCGCATCATGAAACTGAAACACACCATCATCGCCGGGTTCACCGCCCTTCTGGCCCTGGCCGGCCCAGGCTGCACCCCCGTCACCAACCCTGCCACCGGCGAGGTTCAGTACACCTCGCTCGACCCCGAGGAAGAAAAGGCCCTCGGCCGCGAGGAGCACCAGAAAGTCATGGCGCAGTTCGGGGGCGCTTATGACGACCCGGAGCTGCAGGCCTTCGTCGACCGCATCGGCGCCAAGCTCGTCGCCGTCTCGGAGCAACCCGATCTCGACTTCACCTTCACCGTTCTCGACAGCGATATCGTCAACGCCTTTGCTCTGCCGGGCGGCTATGTCTACATCTCGCGCGGCCTCATAGCACTCGCCCTGAACGAGGCCGAAATCGCCGGCGTCATCGGCCACGAGATCGGCCACGTCACCGCCCGCCACACCGCCCAGCGCTACGACCGCGCCGTCGCCGGGCAGGCCGGCACGGCGCTC
>JBGSYN010000097.1:0-9045 GCA_041750975.1 Geminicoccaceae bacterium
GCTATGCGGGAATGGATGGGCGGAGGCTCGTCCTCACAGCACTCATCGCCGCCGGATGTCTGGCGGGGCTCGCGGGCGCCATCGAGGTCGCCGCCTCGACCAATCGCCTGCAGGCGGGCCTGTCGCCCGGCTACGGCTTTATGGCGGTGCTGGTGACCGCACTGGTCAAGGGACGGCCGCTCGGCATTCTCGTGGCCTCGATCCTCTACGCCGGGCTGTTGAACGGCGGTTTTGCGCTGCAGGTTTCGGGCATCCCGCCGGCCATCGCTACGATCCTGCAGGCCGCACTCCTGATCGGCGTGCTCGCCGCACTAGGGCTCGCCAGCTACCGCATCCGCATTGTGGTAGCCGCCAAGGCGTTGGCATGAGCCTCGAGTTGCTCCTTGCTGCGGCCCTGATCTCGGGCACGCCGGTACTCTTGGCGGCCCTGGGCGAGCTCATCACGGAGCGTGCCGGCATTCTCAATCTTGGCGTCGAGGGCATCATGCTGGTCGGCGCGCTTGCCGGATTCGCCGCGACCGCCATGAGTTCGGCCTACGAGATCGGCATCATCGCAGCACTTGTCGCGGGCGCGATTGCGGGTCTGCTCTATGCTTTCCTGGTCGTGACGCTGCGGCTCGATCAGATCGTGACCGGCTTGGCCTTCACGATCCTCGGCGCCGGTGTCACCGCGTTCTTCGGCAAGCCGTTCATCGGCCTGCCGCCGGGCGATCGGGTCCCCAAGCCCGATCTCGGCCCGCTCGCGGACATCCCGATCCTCGGTCCCGCCCTGTTCCGCCAGGACGTCCTGGTCTATGCGGCCACCGTGCTGACCCTGGCCACGGCATGCTATCTGCGGTTCTCGCATCGGGGACTGGTGCTTCGGGCCCTGGGCGAGAGCCCGGAAGTGCTCGACGCGCTGGGCATCGATGTCATCCGGCTGCGCTACGGCTATGTCGTCATCGGTGCGGCGATGATGGCGTTGGGCGGCGCCTATATCTCGCTCGCCTTCACGCCCTCCTGGATCGAGGCCATGACCGCGGGGCGCGGCTGGATCGCGATTGCCCTCGTCATCTTCGCAACGTGGCGCCCGGGCTGGCTGCTGTTGGGCGCCCTGCTCTTCGGGATCGTCGATGCCCTGCGGTTTCGCCTGCAGATCAGCGGCGACTTCGCGATCGACCCGCATTTCCTGAACATGCTGCCTTATTTGACGACCATGGCTATTCTCGTTCTCGTCAGCCGGTCGGCAACGCGGCGCAGGCTCGGCGCTCCCGCCTCCCTGGCCGTTGCCTATGACCGCGAACGCCGATAATGCAGCACCCTGGGAGGCCATTCGGAGCATGACCATGCAAGCTTATGTCTATGGCGAGAGGAAAACCTTGCCCGACGGCTTCGAAGAATTCTTCAGTGGCGAGCGCACGGCCATCGTCTCGATCGACATGCATGAAGGACATTTGGCGGACACGCCCGACTGCCCATGCCCGGCGCCACGCGCCCGCGATGTCGTCGCCCCGATCGACGTCTTCCATGATCGGGTGCGGCGCCTTGAGAAGCCCATCATCCATGTCCGCACGATCCTGCGGCAGGGCGGTGTCGATGACATCAAAGGCAAGAAGGCTGCGTGGCGTCTGGTCTTCCCGCTTTACGTCGGCGACATTCCCAATGCCGACGAGCATGGCATCCAGGGCTCCAGATGGACGCGGTTTTGCACCAGGGTCGAACCGGGCGATTTGACCGTCGACAACAAAAAACGCCTCTCGCCCTTCTATCCGACCGACCTCGACTTTCTCTTGCGCAACCTCGATGCCAGAACCGTCGTCTTCAATGGCGGCTTCACCGATTGCTGTGTGCTGAATGCCGCCTTCGAGGCGAGCAATCTCGGCTATAATGTCGTCGTGCTGCGCGATCTCGTGCGCGGCACCAATGAGGAGATGGAAGACGCGGCCTTGAAGATGGTGTCCCTGCATTTGGGCCTCGTCGTCGACTCCGCCGATTTGTTGCAGGTTTGGCAATCGGCGTGAGTTCAGGCCTGACGAACGAGGCTCTTGATCCAGGCGATGAAACCACGCCAGGCAAGATTCAACCCGCCCACCGGCTTCGCGGCCGGATCCCTCGCTGAAGACACCGTCTCGGCTTTTGCAGCCTCGTTGCCGCCGAGCCGAGCCTCCAATTCACGGCTGAAATCGCCGATCAGGATCTTCGAGGTCTCGTGGATCAGTCCGGTACGCCCGAATTGGGCGATTGCACCCGAAAGTTGGATATCCGCATCGAGCTCGACCCTGGTCCCTTGCGGGATCTCGATCAGTTTGAAGTCGAGCGCTAGTTTGCTGCGGCTGCCGCCGCGCTTGTCGACACCGCGGCCATCGACATGACCGGAATGCGTCGTCTCGTCGAACGAGACCTCAGCCTTACCCTCGAAGTTTGCCGAGAACGGACCGAGCCTGATCGAAACCTTGCCTTCATAGCTGCCGTCGCCCCCTAAAGCGCCGGATTGTGCAGCGTCGCCTGCCGACTCCCCGATCAGTTCCGCACCCGTCATGCAGTCGGCGACGGCGGGCACATCGTGCAGAAACGCCCAGACTTCGTCCCGCGGCTTGGCGACGGTAAAGTCCTGCTGAACCTTCAACTTGCCGCGCGATCGCTGCTTGCCGTGGCGACCGCACCGATGGCCTCGACCGCGTCGGTCACCCCTTCGATGAAGAGGATCCGGCAGGGACAGGATTCGAGCCCCTCATAGCGCCAGGGAAAGGCGCCGATGATGCCGCGCCTGTTCAAGACGAGTTCGATGTCACCGCCCACATTCTCGGCATGGATCAGGCCTTCCTGAAAGGCATAGGAGTGGAAGGGAAACATGTCCTCTTCGACCAGGCGTCCCGAGTTCTTGTGGATGTAGCGATAGGTTCCGAAGAATTCGGCGCAAGACATCCCGACCTGCTTTTCGAAGCGTGCCGCAAGATCGGGGCGCATCAGGCGGATCGAAGTATTCATGCTGTGATCGCCCGAGCCGCAATCGATGCCGAACCATTTGATCTTTTTGGCCAGCATCCAGTCGAGCAGTTCTTTCTTGCCGCCGGGGTGATAGCAGAAATAGCGGACCAGATCCTGCTGCGGCCGGCCCTCATAAAAGCGGTGATATCCCGTGTGGATGATCAGAATATCGCCCTCCCGGATCTCGACCGGCGCCTGTTCGAGCATTTCGGGCGTGATCACGCCCCAATCCTCCATCTTGTCCGATACATCGACCACAGCACCATGGTTGATCAGAAAATCGAGCGGGTATGACGCCATATCGCCCATCCCGTCGGTACCGTGCATGGCGCCGTCGATATGCGTGCCGACATGCAGCGCCATGTCGATGCGCTGTGCGACGATCATCTTCGTCTGCAGGTTCTGGGCGTAGTACATTTTGTTGCCGGCATAGCCGACCCAGCCCGGCGTGTGCGCATTCATGAGATGCGAGAGATCGACAATCTTCATGCTGCACCCTCCGGCTGTTCGGGCTTCGGGCGCGGCCATACTCCCGCCATGCGCAGGAGGTCGATATCGGGCGGGCAGGGACCGCCGACGCTGATCACGCGGACGCCGCGATCGGCTCGTACCGAATGTTTCACACCGGCTGCGACATGAATCGCCTCGTTCTCCTTGAATTCGAAGGTTTCATTGCGATCGAAATCGATGACCGTGCCGGCGCCCTCGAGAATGAAGATGGTATCCTCCGATTCCTTGTGGGCATGGGGCACATTGGCTTCGCCAGGCTCCATGACGACGTAATTCATATTGGCAAACTCGGCACCGGTGCCGGGCCAAACCACAAAACGAGCGTCCCTTGAAATCAGCGGCAGCCGGATATCCGGATGATCGCGATGAAAGATCCGAATGGAAGAGCTGTCGGCTTGCGCATCGACGTTCGCCGGCGCCAGGCCTTCGCCATAAAGTGCGGGGTCCGGCGGACAAGGACCGCCAATCAACGTCATTCCAACGGCGTCCGCCTCGAAACGATAGCCGGAATTGGGCCCGATGTGCACCATCGCCCCCTCCACCAGGGCAGGTTTCTTGGACTGGCGCCCATCGTCGACATTGCCCGTGCCACTCTTGACATAGTACACTGCTTCGCCTGGGTGAGCAGTAATCCGGGTTCGGCCATTGTCCTGAAGCTCGATCAAATGCATTGTTCTATTCAATGCACCGACCGCAGGCCAGACTACGGCTTTGGCGGAACCGGCTCGCTCGACGATCGGCAGCAATGGGCAATCGTCGCCAGTCGTTAGAATGCGAATGCCAGCCGGCACGAATTTGGGAGGGTCGTCATTGTCACGCATCGAGACTCATATGTTAGCGCAGATTGAAGGGTATTTTAGTGAGACTAAATTCGTCCATCAAGGTGCACCATGACCTGCAACGTCATTGAATTGACTTTCGGTGTTGCGACGACACACTGCCCCGGTCACTGCTTGCGCTGAAAGCCCATGGATAATTCTACGGGAAAGCCGGACAACCGATCTGCAAGTTCGCAGGCGGACGGTCCTCAGGTAATTCGAGAGACGTCCGAGGTCCTGCTGGCGATCGGCCGCCGGATTCGCCAGCTTCGCAACAAGAACGATTTGACACTCCAGGCGCTGGCGGATCGCACCGGCCTCAGCGTATCCATGCTGAGCCTCCTGGAGCGCGGCAAGACCGGCCCTTCGATCGGCACGCTCGTCGTCATCGCTTCGGCACTCGGGGCCCAGATGAGCGATCTGCTTGAGAACGACGATGCCGACAGTGACGACAATCTCGCCCGTGCCGATACGCAGCGGATCTATGAGACCGCGGAGGGTGTGACGCGGCGGATCGTCAAGCACGACAAACATCACGGCATTGAAATCGCGATCAACGAGCTACAGCCCGGCACCGCCAGCAGCAGCGAGCCGCGCGGGCACCAGGGTTACGAGTTCGGTCTGTTGCTCGAAGGCAGTTTGGAGCTCATCCTGCAAGCCCGCACACTGCAATTGCAGCCGGGCGATCTGGTGTCTTATGAATCCACAAAGCCGCACAAAATTGCAAATAATGGGAGGAAACCCGCAAAAGCTCTTTGGATCAATCTGAAAAACGCATGAGGCTTGCGCCTCGGCAATTCCTGGCTGGCATTGCCGCATGAAGCCTGCAGCGTTCGACTATCTGGCGCCACGCTCCCGCGCCGAAGCGCTCGCCATGCTGCGCGACCACGGCGATACCGGCAAGGTTCTGGCCGGCGGTCAGAGCCTGGTGCCGGCGATGAATTTTCGCCTCGCCCGGCCCGAGGTGCTGATCGACATCAATCGGCTCCCCGACCTCGACCATCTTCGGTTCGAGGACGGCCGCATGATCATTGGCGGATTGGTCCGTCATGCACGCTTCGAACACCCCGCCGTCGAGGGGCCGCTCGGCCGCGTCCTGCCGATTATAGCGGCCCACATCGCCCATCTGCCGATCCGCACACGCGGCACCTTTGCCGGCAGTCTGGCGCATGCCGATCCCGCCGCTGAATGGTGCACGCTGGCCCTGGGCGTGGAAGCCGAAATCGTCGCGGAAAGTGCTGATCGTGGCGTCCGCTGCATCGCGGCCCGGGACTTTTTCAAGACCATCTTCACGACCGCATTGGAGCCGGACGAACTGATTGTCGAAACCCGTCTCCCAGTGCCCGCTGAGAACTGGCGCTACGGCTTCCAGGAATTCAGCCGCAGGGCCGGCGATTACGCTTTGGCGATGGCGTTCGCCGCATTGCGATTCGACGGCCCGACAATCAGGGAGGCGCGGATCGCCATCGGCAGCGTCGGAGCGACACCGGTTTTGGCCGGGAATGCCGCGTCCACGCTGGTCGGCGCGCATGCCGATGCCGGGGTCATCGAGGCAGCGGCAGCGGCAGCGCGGGACGAAATCGAGGCGGGCGGCGACATTCACGGTTCCGCCGATTATCGCCGTCATCTTGTGGGCGTGATGACCGAGAGAGCCCTGAACCAGGCGCTTGCGGCATGAAGTGGGTCGGCCGGCGGCTGCCTCGATCCGAAGATCCGCCCTTGCTTCGGGGCGAGGGCGCCTTCACCGCCGACCTCGCCTTGGGTGCGCGGATGGTCGCCTTCGTCCGCAGCCCCCTGGCGCGCGGCCGCATCCTCGAGATCGAAAAGCCGGAAACAGGGATCGTCATCACCGCCGAGGACCTCGAAGGCGTGAAGCCGATTACGCCGCGCCTCACCAAGTTCAACTACGTTGCGATCGAGCAGCCGATTCTGCCGGCGACATTCGTGCACTATGTCGGCCAGGCCGTTGCTGCGGCGATCGCCGACGACCTTGCTGCGGCGGAAGACCTTGCGGATCGGGTCTTCATCGATATCGAGCCCGAGGACGCAGTGATCGATGCCCGGCAGGCGCTACAGGACACGCAACGACCGGTGCATCCCGAAGCACCGGGCAATGTCCTGGTCGAGGCTGCGGTCCGTACCTCCGCAGTCGATGCCTCGATGGACAAGGCGGCCCGCACCGTCAGCCTGAGTGTCAGGTCGCACCGGCAGAGCGCCTTTCCGCTCGAGGCCCGCGGCGGCGTCGCCGCATTTGACCGGGCATCCGGCCGCGTGACCCTCCATGCCTCGGTCCAGATGCCGCACATGCTGCGCACCGGCATTGCCGATTGCCTGGGCATGCCCGAGGCGGATCTGCGGGTGGTCGCACCCGATGTCGGCGGCGGCTTCGGCCAGAAGATGTCGCTCTTCCCGGAATATGTCGTGCTGGTCTGGCTGGCACGGACCCATCGCGGCCGATTTGCCTGGATCGAGGACCGGCGCGAGAATCTCATCGCCTCGACGCACAGTCGGGACCAGTATCACGAGCTCAAGGCCGGCTTCGACGCCGCGGGCCGGCTCCAGGCGCTCGAGGTCGATATCGTCGCCAATGTCGGCGCCTTTTCCTGTTACCCCGTGACCTGCGGCGTCGAGCCGCTGATGGCGCTCGCTGAGTATCCGGGGCCGTACAGGATCGAGCATTACGCCGCCCGGGCCCGAGGGGTGACGACGAATACCTGTCCGATCGCGCCCTATCGGGGCGTTTCGAGGCCGGCCATCACCTTCGGCATGGAGCGATTGCTCGATCGTGCGGCGCGAGCGATCGGCATCGAGCCCATCGAGTTGCGCCGGCGCAATCTCGTCACCTCGTTTCCCTACCGGACCGCCATGGGTCTGGAACTCGATCGTGCTTCCTATGTCGAGGCGATGGACCAAGCCGCTGCATTGATCGACCTGCCGGCGTTTCGCGAGCGCCAGCGGCAGGCCCGAACCGAAGGCCGCCACCTCGGCCTGGGCTTTGCCGTCTTCAACGAGCGCTCGGGTTACGGCACGCCCGCCTTTGCCGCACGCGGCATGGAGATCACCCCGGGTTACGAGCGAGTCGAGATGGCAATGACGCCGAGCGGCGAGATCGAGGCCCGGATCGGCGCCTCGCCGCACGGCCAGGGGCTCAAGACCGCCCTCGCCCAGATCATCGCGGACGAGCTCGGCGTTTCAACCGAGCGGGTCCGGATCATCGCCGGCGATACCGACCGCACGCCCTATGGCTGGGGAACTTTCGCCAGCCGTTCCGTCGTGATCTCGGGTGGTGCGACGAAAAAGGCCTCGGAAAAACTGTCGCTCGCTATTCGCAGTGTGGCCGCACGCCTGCTGCAGACGCCGGCCGAGGAGATTGACCTTGAGGACGGTGCGGCTCGCGCCAGATCGGGCGAAGCCAGCCTGCCCTTGGCGCAGCTCGCCCGCCTCGCCTATCATCAAAACCACCAATTCAGCGATCTAATCGGCCATGGCCTCAGCGTGCAGGCCGATTATGACCCCGCAGGCACCTTCTCCAACGCCTGCCATGCCGCCATCGTCGAGGTCGATACCGCCACGGGCGGGGTCACGATCGAGCGTTATCTCGTCGTCGAGGATGCCGGGCGCCTGATCAATCCGCTGATCGTCGACGGCCAGATCCGGGGCGGCGTCGCTCAGGGCATCGCCAATGCGCTCTTCGAGGAGATCGTCTACGATGAGGACGGCAATATTCTCACCAGCAGCCTGGCGGATTATCTGCCGCCGACCATGAGCGAGATTCCGGAGATCGAGATCCATCATCTGCAGAGCCTGAGTGACGCCAGCTATCTCGAGGCCAAGGGAGTCGGCGAGGGTGGGGCGATCGGCCCGCCGGCCGCCATCGTCAACGCGATTTGCGACGCGCTCGCCGATTTTGGCGTCGAGATCGACGAGATCCCGGCGACCCCGGAGCGCATCCGACGGTCTCTCGAGGCCCGTGCCGCATGACGGCCCACGACATCCACTTCACCGTCAACGGCATCGCCTACGATATCGAAGCCGAGTCGCGGCTCTCGCTTGCCGACGCCCTGCGCGAGAAATGCGGGCTTACCGGCACGCATCTGGGCTGCGAGCACGGTGTGTGCGGCGCCTGTACCGTGCTGCTCGACGGCGCTCCCGTACGCGCCTGCCTGATGTTCGCCGTCCAGGCCGCCGATGCCGAGATCCGCACCGTCGAGGGCCTGGCCGACGGGCATGAACTCGCCCCCATCCAGCGCGCCTTCTGGGAGCATCACGGCCTCCAATGCGGCTTCTGCACGCCCGGCTTCCTGATGCTTGCGACCTGGCTCTTGGAGCAGGACGAGCCCCTTACCGAAACCCGCATGCGCGAGGTTCTGTCCTCGAACCTCTGCCGCTGCACCGGCTACCAGAACATCAAGAACGCGGTCCGCGCCGCTGCGGTCGAACTCGGCAAATGGTCGGAATCGGAGACCGCCTAAAGCGGCTCGAGGATCGCCCGCTCTTGACGGGCGAGGCCAGATTTGTCGCCGATCTGTCCTTGCCGGACATGCTGCACATGCGGGTAGTCCGCTCGCCCCTCGCCCATGGCATGGTCACGGCCATCGACACCGAGGCCGCCCTCGCCCTGCCCGGCGTCGTTGCCGTCTGGACCGGCAAGGATGTCGCCGCCATCCCGCCCATTCCCTTTCGCATGACCCGGGTCCCCGGTCTCGAGCCCTATGCCCAGCCAATTCTGGCGCAGGAGCGCGTCCGCTAT
>JBGSYN010000098.1:0-108956 GCA_041750975.1 Geminicoccaceae bacterium
TCAATCCGCGCATCGAGCCCCAGAAGCCGCCGCCGCAGCTCTCTGATCTGCCCGACCGACAATGTCTCGACCCCGGCGCTGAAGGTCTTGAACGTTACGCCATCCATGCTCACCGCTCCCTTTCGACCCTTGATGTTCATCAAGTGTTCTAAAGCAGTGGCAATTCAACACAGAAAACAGACACCGCCTTTAATATTCGCAAACGGGATGCCGAAGCGTTCCAAAGCGAGGGCGCGAACCACACGTTCATCATCACCGACAAGTGGATGATCTGAGGGCACGTCTTGACCCACGGGAACGGGAACGTTTGGGTAATCGCCAAAGGCTACGCAGCCACCTCGGCCGGCTCAAACCAGTTTCTTCTGACGGAGCCGTTAGGCGGGTGTGTGGATCGCCGTTTTGCCGTCGTTCGATGACCCAAAAAGAACCGCACCATTTCTCGGGAGGCATCCGGGCCGGCGGGGTCAGTATAGCTGACTGCAGCGTTGCCACCGGACCAAGCGTGAGCGGCACCAGCAATAACCCAGTGCTCTATGAATGACCTTCCGGTTCCCAGGCCATACGACGTTCGCACGTATTTGCGACCGCCAACCTTTCGCCCGATTTTCACCGTTTTGCCAAGATGCGAATACGGATCCAGCGCACGGGCGACGATAAAGCGGCCGTTGCGCGGATTAACCACCTTGTCGGAGCTACCGTGGAAATCGATTGTCGGCATTGGATCGGAACGCTGCAGACCCGGCGCACCGTACTTCATTGCGAAAACGGCAGAGAGCCCACTATGGGCAGCACCGACTGGCAAGCCGGAATGAGTCCCTACCGCGGCAAAGATGTCGGGATAGGCGTCGGCAACAATCAAAGCCGCCGACGCGCCTGCCGAGAGTCCCGCGACATACACCTTTTGTGGATCGGCCCCGTGTTTGACAATAATTTCGCTCACCAGGCTTGCGAGCAGCGCCGGCTCACCTGACCCACGGGCCTGATCGCCCGGTTTGTACCAGTTCCAGCAGCGGTAAATTTGCGATTTTCGTTCTTGGACTGGATAGACGACTAGAAACCCGAACTCTTCGGCGAGGGCGTTCATGCCGGTGCCGCGCGCAAAATGCTCAGGCGTCTGGCTGCATCCGTGCAACATCATCAGCAGAGGTAGGGGCCTGTCGGCTGTTACTGCGATGGCCGGAAAATAAAGCTTGAACGATCGCTTGCCAAATTCACAAACGTGGACGCCTTTTGTGAATGACGCGCCACGCGGCTTTGTCGTTTTTGCGCGGGACGTCGCTGGATTTTGCGATTTACCAGTGACCTTGGCTCGCTGGCGACTTTTCCCAGCCCCCGTTCCGGGTCCTGAAGGCTGCTTAGCGGCATGGGTCGCGGTCTTTTCTTGCCAGACTTTTTTTTGGGTGACTTGGTTTCCGCAGGTGCCGCAGGGAGGAGCATCGCACTCGACAGGTTGGTGAATGGTGCCTCCGTCGCTCGCGGCATCCGTTTTTGGGTGTTCGTGCGTGCGTTTGAACGGATCGTCCATGTAACCTCGGCTTTCATGAGGGATGGGACCAAGTAGTCCAATCACAGGCACGCCGGGCAAGCGGCGTTGTAGATCGGAGCTGCCAGCCCTGAGTTCTGAAGCTTTGATCACAAAGGCGGGCTAGAAGATAGCGTTTCCCGAGAAGATTTCACGCTTGAGCATTGATGCTGATGGGTCGGACACCAAGTCGTCATGCATTCCGCGCCTCAGCGAAAGATAGTAACCTCCGGCTGTTTTCGTCCCAGAGATGCCGACTAGCGCAGTCGAGACTTTGGCGCAGTGTCAGGCGTTGTGTACTGGCGAGCGCCTGATGGTCTCGGATGACCTCGGAAAGGCGGTAGAATGGAATCCGGTTATAGAGGTGATGGACATGGTGAATTCCGACATTGGCGGTGAACCAACGTAGAAAAGGGGGAAGTATGTAATATGAACTGCCTTCGAGCGCCGCATCGTGCAGTTTCCAGTCGCACGTCCTGTCCCATGATGTATCTTCGAACTGGTGCTGAACATAGAACAACCACACGCCGACGGACGCTCCAACCAGCGCGGTGGGCAGAACCGTCAACAGTACGGGAACGACCCCGGCCATCCAGATGGCAGCAGCGAGAAGGATTGTCAGTGCGGCGTTCGTCGCCATGACGCTGAGCCAGGATGCCCCTGACTGCATGGACCCGACAGGAACTCGGTTTTCGAGAAAGAACAAATAGGACGGCACGATACCGAAGAGGAAGAGCGGGTGGCGATAAAGCCGGTAGCCTAT
Organism: Geminicoccaceae bacterium; assembly: GCA_041750975.1. GTDB lineage: Bacteria > Pseudomonadota > Alphaproteobacteria > Geminicoccales > Geminicoccaceae > JBGSYN01. The sequence continues at coordinate 2,286 of JBGSYN010000098.1, forward strand.
CCGCCCGGCCCGGGACCGACCGCGATATTCGGCGATTGTCAGCGTTACAACATCGCCGATGCCGCGTCGGTCGAGGTTCCCGGTCGAAGCATGGTGTATCGAATGTTTTTTTCGCCATACATCGTAGGGTGTCATCGTCAGAACCCCGAGAACCCGCCCTGTCCAGTCGTTGGACTGTCGGCTGTGAAAGAACGATCGATGGCCACAGTCATGCTGAATCACGAAGATGCGGACTAAAAGCCCGCCGTTTAGGATGGAGATGACCACGACGAGCGCATAACTGATTGATACGGACCACCAAGCGAGTGCCATTAGCAGGGCGAATGGACCAAGCGTGATCAGGAGTTCAAAGATGCTTCGCCATGGCGACGGCTCGCGATAGCGCGCAAGTATCCGCACCCAGTCCCGCCCGCTTTCTGGGTTGGGCACAGCATCAACATCCTGAGTGATCATCTAGCGTCCTTCGTTCTGCCGCGCAGAACTCCATCGCGGCATGACTTAAATGGGCTTCGCAGACGATTGATACCCCACAGATCGGCCGCATGCATTAACACAGGTTACCCCAGAGCAATGCCACAGATTATTTTCTGCCGATGTCTCAACCGATGCGGTGACGGCCCACCTGGAAACTCCCTATTGAGCGGGCAGCGGACAAATTTATACAGGGCACGAGCAAGCAACTTTAACGTGGACGTCATTGCCTTTTTCCCCGACAGAAACGTGAGGTGATACCAAGCTGGGAGAAAGAGACAATTTGATAGCGAAGCTGTCAGACATACCAGCCCAGCGAGCGGATGCTGGTCCCAACGCTTCACCCAATCACTTCACGCGGGACCAGTCCTGTTCCTGGCAGAAGAACATGACGCAGCCATCGACTTCGAGTGTGTCGCCCTTGAGGATCAGCTTCGAATTATAGGTCTTGCCGTCTTCCGGGTTCCAGATCGTTCCGCCCGAGAATTTGTCGTCGCCGTCGGGCTCCATGTCCTCGATGATCGGTTTGCCGATGTTGGCGTAGCCGGGGTCCTCGGCGGTTTTGCTGAAGGCTTTGGTGATCGTTCCGCAGCTCTTGGCGGTATCCGAGGCACAGGGGGCGATGGTGACCTCGAGATAGCCGCCTTCGCTATCCGTGCCGGTCTTCCAGACGCCGTCAGCGGCACCGGCCAGCGCCGACAGCGGCGCCAATCCGATGACCAGCGCCGGCGCCAATGCGACCAGCGCCGCCACAATCCATTTTCTCATCTGTCAGTTCCTCCCTGAAAGTGCTCGCCGGAGAATTCCGGCGGCATTTACGCCGTGCAGGATGGGCCCTGCGGCCCGTCGACGGTCATGCAACGTCGCCACACTCGCGACCATCGTTCAAATCCAGTGACGACGGATTTTTCGTCGTTGGTGGGAACGCCAACGAATGAAGCCGAATTGTATCGTGTCCTAGAACCATCAACACATCCGCGATCTTCCGATCAGCTTCCCGTCGCGGCACCGATGATCTCCGTTCCCGGGGGCGCGCTGGACCAGAGATCGCCATTGATCGTGCGTCGGTAGCCATAGTCGAAGAGATCGCGCATCCATTGCTGGTTGAATGGCCCGACATAGGTCTCCGAGAAATCTTCTTCGATCCAGGCTGCATGGAAATCGCCGTCGCGCGAAGTCACCGATCTATGGGCGTCCTGCAGATCGTAGGCGGCCTGGCCTCTTACCATCGTCAAGAGCGCTCGATTGGCAATATCGGGGAGTTGGTAAGGGATGTGCAGCGGGTCGTTCTCGATCCGGCCATTGACGACGACATAGACATCCTTCAGCGCCGTCGTGTCGTCGCTGTCGACGTCGAGATCGTGAAGGTCGCTCTGCCAGCCCGACAGGATCGTAAAGTTCGAAATAACGCCGCCGTCGACATGCATTTCGTCATAGGTTTCGCCGTCGATTTCGGTCTCGATCAGCATCGGTGGAAACAATCCCGGGACCGAGGCCGAGGCCAGGAGAACCCTGCGGAAGAGATCGAGCGCATTAGGCGCGCCGCTCGAAGCAATGACACCCATATCCCAAATCACCGCGCGTTGCGCATCCATATGGGTCGTTTGAACGAGGAGCCGCCGTCCCTTCCGATGTTCAGCAGCGATTTTATCGAGAAATGCCTCATCGACGAAAGAGGAAATCAATTCGAATAGCGGCGATGTGTCCACTGCCGATGCCTTGGGCAGGATTTGGAGCGGATTGCGAGGACGAATGATCTGATCGGTCGGATACCCGCCATAGACCTTCTTCAACTCGTCATCATAATCGGGGCCGAGAAAAGCGAAGGGCGCCGACAGCGCGCCGGTGCTGATCCCGGTGACCAGGGTAAACTCCGGCCGGTCGCCTCGTTCCGTCCAGCCATTGAGAACGCCCGCACCGAACGCGCCATAGTCGGCGCCGCCTGAAATAGCCAGATAGGTGATTTCGTCGATGCCGGACGCGGCGCGCTGTTGTTCCAGTTCCCCGGCAATTTCCTCAATCCAGGCCGGCGGTTCGTCACCCCAATAGCGGGCGCGTGGAATGTTGGGCACCTGCGCCTTTGCATGGTCGTCCAGGGGTACCGGGTTCCGTTCGACGCCTGCGCAGGCGGCGGCGACCAGCGCCAGCGCCATGGACAGGAGGACCCGGATTCGTCCGCGAAATTTCAGGTTCAATGTCCGCTCCTTGCCTGGGCTCACCAGATTTAGCTTTTGTATCGTCTGGAACCGCCAGCTCTTCTCAAACGGCCTTGTATGGGTATAGGCTATGAATCCTAGATCGAAGCGTCCAGTGTGTTGCCGGCATCGAGTGCAAGGCTCGATGGGGATTGATGACGTAGCGTTAGTTCGGATCCTTCGCAATGCGAAAGCCGATATGGTTGGAGCCAAGGCCGAGTTCGGCAGATTGGCGGGCAGCCGGCCGGTAGCGCAGGCAATAGCTCGGCGCACAGAGCCATGAGCCGCCCTTGACGACGCGCATGGCGCCGATCTCCGGATGCGAAAAGCGCACGGCAAGGAGTTCCGGGGGACCCTCGGGATCCGTTTCAGCACCCTCCGGATGGCCCGGAACCCACCAATCGGCGACGATTTCCCAGACATTGCCCGTCACGTCATAAAGGCCGTAGCCGTTCGGCTCGAAATTCGCGACAGGGGCGGTACCGTGATGGCCGTCGGCTGCCTGGTCGACGCGCGGAAATTCGCCCTGCCAGGTATTGGCCTTCCAGCCTTGGAGGGGGTCGTAAAACTCGTCGCCCGAGGCGAATTCGGCTCCATCGAGGCCGCCCCTCGCGGCGAACTCCCATTCCGCTTCGGTCGGCAAGCGCCCGCCCGCCCATTCGGCAAAAGCATCGGCGTCTTCGGGCGAGATCTGGACCACCGGATGATCGCCCAGACCTTCGATCGAACTGTCGGGCCCGGCGGGATGACGCCAATCGGCGCCCGCCACATAGCGCCACCAGCTATTGGCGTTCGTGAGGTCGACCGGGCCTTCGGGAGCGGCGAAGACCATCGATCCCGCAGCCAGCAGCTCCGGCGGCCAGTTCGGATGCTCGGCGGGATCCAGCGCCCGCTCGGCGGTGGTTAGGTAACCGGTAGCCTCCACGAACTCGGCAAATTCGGCGTTGGTCACTTCCGTTTTGCCGATCTGAAACGGTCCGACCGTCACGCGATGCGCCGGACCTTCTTCGGGGTAGTGCACCTCCGATCCCATCAGGAAGGTCCCGCCTTCGATCGACACGAATTCCAATGCCTCTGCCTGGGTCGCGAACGCCGCCAACGGAAGCAACAATGCGATCGTGGTTTTCATGGGCCGATACTCTCTCATGCCGGTTTGCCTCCAATCCAATTGTGCCACCGGCCCAGTTGTGCCAACGGCCCCACAGGGCGATCCAATGCTGATGGATCACTCCTCCTTGAAGATCTTGTTCCCGTCGTTCCTCATGCTGATGACAGTCCAGCCTTGTGCATCGGCCTGGTCGATCAGCCGTTGCTAGAAATTGACCGATAGGCCGACGATCGGGCCGTGCATGGTGACGTCCCATTCGAATTTGTCGCGGCCGCTGCCGTCCTCGTATTTTTGATGGAGGACGCGGTAGCCGGCGAGCAAGCGTGCATTGTTCTGGCCGAACATACTGAAACGATAGCCGGCCAACCCAAAGGCCTGGCCGCTATATTGCGAACTGGTGCTGGTGCCGCCGACATCGCCCGCAAGCGTGACGGTGAAGCGGTCCCCAAGGGTCCAGAGGGTGCGCAGGCCGAGGATCGGGTCGGTCCAGCTCTGATCATCATTGACCGAGCGTGTACGCCTGATGCCGAGGTCCAACAGATCGAGCCGGCCTTGCAGATCGACATCGAGATAAGTGTAGCGGGCCCCGGCATAGGGATCCACGGCCACGGCAAAACGCCCTGCATCCGCGGATTGCCCGAGGGTCCAGTCGCCGAGGCGATAGGTCCCGGCCAGTTGCAAGATCAGCTGGTTGGCCTCGGCGTCGACCTTGATGCGGTCATCGCCGCTGGCGTCATTGTCGGAGAGGTTGGCATAGACCGTATCGAACAGCACACCGACATCGCCCTTGCGGATTTCAGCCTCGAGCATGACCGCACCATTGAGATGGTCGAGGATGTCATGGAAATCGACGTTGACATCGGCCTTGACACCCTTGACCGTGCTATTGCCGTTCACGCTCAAGGCCCAGACATAAGGTGTTACGTAGACTTCGAGCGGCTGCTCGAGCGTACTTCTGATCGCCGTGGAGAGAGGATCCGTCGTCGGCGTCGACTGAGCCGCCGCCGGCAATACGCCAAGTACCGCCATCGCCGCAGCCAGTCCCAGAACTCCCTTCGCTAAGCAAATGGCGCGCTGCTTCACTTAGTTCGTCCTCATGCAAGAACTTGTTTCCAGCCAGTTGTTATTGATGCCTTGGGACAAAGCTATTGCATGCCTCCGGGCGCCTGCTCGAGCTGCCGCATCACTGCGTCCATCGCCTTCTGCATGCTCAGCGAGTCCGCGCGCTGGCGGGGCGGCCATGCCGTCAGGCTTTCGATGTGGGCGGCAATAATTCCTTGGGCGGGGATCAGGGTCCATAGCTTCTCGGCAAACAATTTTCGCCCCATATAACCCCATTCCGGCGAATGGGGATCAAATCTCTCCATCGGATCCATCCGCAAATTGAACAGATAGGGCACCCTCGGATAGACGAGCGGGTCCCACCAAAGGCCCTCTTCCTTGACCGCGAACGACATCTTCCAGTCGCCGACGCGCACACCTGTGAGATCCGATTCGTCATAGTAGAAATAGCTGTTGCGCGCCGAAGCCTCAATATTGCCGGTCCACAGATCGAGATTGTTCTCACCGTCCAGATGGACCTTGTAGGTCATGTCACCGAATGCAGCACCCTCAAGCAACCTCTCCTTGATGTTCGGAGCACCGGCAGCAGCAGCGAGCGTGACGAAGAGGTCCTCGTGGCTCTGGATGCCGTTCGATGAGGTGCCGGACGGGATCTGACCAGGCCAACGAACCGCCATCGGGACCCGGACGCCGCCTTCCCAGGTGGTCCCTTTTTCGCCGCGGAAAGGAGAATAGCCGCCGTCCGGCCAAAACAACAGCTCGTAGCCATTATCGGTGGTGTAAACGACGATGGTGTCGTCGGCGATGCCGAGGTCGTCCAGTTTGTTCAGAAGCTGACCGACCTGGTCATCATGTTGCAGCATCCCGGCCCGGTAGAGATCGATCTCCGGCCGTCCCTCGTCAACTGCCTGCTGGATATATTCCTGCGGTACGTGGGTCCAGATATGCATTCTTGTCGGGTTGAACCAGACGAAAAAGGGCTGCTCCGCGGCCACCGCCTGATCGATAAAAGTCTCGGCAGCTCCCAGGAATTCGCCGTCCACGGTCTTCATGCGCTCGCGCGTCAAAGGCCCGGTGTTCTCGCAGCGCTGCTTGCCCATCCGGCCGAATTTGGGGTCCTCGGTGGGATCGTCCGCGGCCGTCGCCCAGCAATGCAGCACACCGCGCGGCCCGAACCGTTCGGCAAAGTCGGGGTTCTTGACGCCTGGATAGTCGAGCTGCTCCGGTTCCTCCTCGGCATTGAGGTGGTAGAGATTGCCGTAGAACTCGTCGAAGCCGTGCACCGTCGGCAGAAACTCGTTGCGGTCGCCGAGATGGTTCTTGCCGAACTGGCCGGCCACATAACCGAGCGGTTTCAACACCTCGGCCAGGGTCGGATCTTCCTTCTGCAGCCCCAGCGTCGAGCCCGGTATGCCGATCGTCGTCATGCCGGTACGGATCGGCATCTGACCGGTGATAAAAGCGGCGCGGCCGGCCGTGCAGCTGGGCTGCGCATAATGGTCGGTGAACAACATGCCTTCATTGGCGATGCGGTCGATATTGGGTGTGCGCCCCATCATGCCGTGTGTGTAGGCTCCCACGTTCCACAAGCCGATATCGTCGCCCATGATCACGAGGATGTTGGGCCGGTCTTGCGCCAGGACCGGGCCGGCGGCACCCACCAGCGACGCCACGAAACCCAAGGCCAACCAACAACGGGAGATCACCATTCCTTCTACTCTCTGCCTGAGTACGTTCGGCCGAACGCGAAACACCTCGGTGAACTCACCGCGGCTTGACGACGTCGCCCACGAAAATCCTGTTCCAGTCTTTCTTCATACTGATCACCGTCCAGCCGCTTTGCTCGGCGGTATCCATCAGCGCCTGGCTGAAGGTGCCCACCTTGGTGTCCGGCAGTCCGTCCGCCGGGCCATAGGCCACCTCGCGCTCGGCGTCGTCATGCAGCACCAGAAAGCCCAGCCGCGCACCATCTCCGGCGGTGGTCCATTGCAGCATCTCCTTGTCGCCTTCGGTATTGCCAAAGGCGATCTGCGGGCGCTTGCCGATGAACAGGTTGATGCCGATGGCCTTGCCGTCATTATTGTCGTTGAAGAATAGTTTTGGTTCGCGCATCAAAACCGGCTTGCCGTCAACCATCTCGTATTTGGTAGCGATGATTGATCCGATCACCTGCTGGGTGGGGACGCCATAGACGTCCGGCGCATAGGCCCGGACGAATTCCTGTCCGCCGCCGGTGACGATCCAGGTCTTAAACCCGTTGACGCGCAAAAGCTCCATGACCTCGATCATCGGCTGATAGATGAGTTCGGTCACCGGCACGCCGAAGATCGGGTTCTTCGAAATAGGGACCCAGGCGTCGACGATCGCCTCGAAATCGGCGGTGCTCATGCCCGCATGGGTGACCGCGACAATGTCCATCCAGTCCTTCTCGGTGAACTTCGCCATCGCCGCGTGATCGCCCGTCAGCACCGCCTTGAACGGTTCCGTGTCCTTCCACTCGGGATGCTCGGGTGCCAGCTTCGCCACCCGGTTCAAAGCAAAAAGCCCCTGTCCATAGAGCGGCTGCTCGACCCAAATCGTGCCGTCCTGGTCGAACGTCGCGATCCGCTCGCCGGGGGCGACGAAGTTCGGGCCGCCATCGGCGGTGGTCTGCGCGACGAAATCGAGGATTAAGGTCTTCGCCGCCCCATCGTTCCAGGAGGGTAAAGGATCGCTTGTCTGCGCCGGCGCCAGCGTCGTCCAAAAGCCGAGGATGGCAATGACAAGGGCAATGGTGCCACTTCGTGCGATGCTCATGAGTTCCTCTCCATTGACCAGCGGTACTTCAGACCAGGAATGAAGAAGCGGGCGCCCGACCAGGGGGCGCCCGCGTTGCTAGCCCGTTAGGCCTATTGGCCGGCGTGGCTGCTCGTGTTCATGTTCTTCACCTGCTGGATGACCTGCTCCAGATTGTAGCTGGCCGGGTCCTGCATCGGCGGGAAGTCGTGATAGGTCTCAAGCTCCTTCAGCCACAGCTGCTGGCCGATCGGCAGCATGTTCCAGTCATAGACGTAGGCGGTGATCGGTCCGGCAAGCGCGCCGCCCATTCCGAAGAGCGTCTTCTGCTGTGACCCGATGGACGTCTCGAAGGGATCGCGCTTGATGTTCACGATCTGGGTCCAGTGGTAGGGCTGAACGCCCGCCGTGAAGCCGTCCGGCGAATCGGACACCATCGCGAAGTACATCTTCCAGTTGTTGTAGCGAACCGCCGACGGGTCCTTGCCGGAGTAGTACATGAACGTGTCACGGGCGGCCGTGTCGGACTCGCCCAGCAGGTAGTCGCGCTGGTTGACCCCGTCGAGCGTGGTCTTGACGATCCCGGGATATTCGCCCTTCTCGATCTGGTCCTTGAGGTCGTTGTTCTTGGGGCCACCGGCAAGGTCGACCAGTGTCGGCATCCAGTCGAGCGACGCGAAGATGTCGTTCAGCACGGTGCCGGCTTCGATGTGGCCGGGCCAGCGCACGACCGCGGGCGCGCGCATGCCGCCTTCCCAGGTGGTCAGCTTGCCACCTTTGAACGGGGTGGTGCCGCCGTCGGGGAAGGTGATGGTCTCCGCACCGTTGTCGGTGGTGAAGACGACGATGGTGTCGTCAAGCTCACCCATGTCCTCGAGCTTCTTCAACACGTAGCCGATGTTGTCGTCCATCTGCTTCATGCCGACTTCGTTCACGCCCCAGTCCTTGCCGCCCTTGGTGCCGAGCATGTTGGCGTACTCGTCCGAAAGCACGGTGGTGATGTGCATGCGTGCGGGATTGTACCAGACGAAGAACGGCTTGTTGGTCGTCTCCGGGTCGTTGCGGTCGAGGAAGTCGATGACCTGGGCCGAGATCTCCTCGTCCACGGTCTTGGAACGCTCCAGCGTCAGCGGACCCTCGTCGGTGCAGGTCTGGTTGGCCGAGGTGCCGTCGCTCGACGTGCAATGGATCACCGGGCGCGGCGGGGTCAGGCAGATGGTCGTTGCCGGGTCCACCGCCCCTGGCACTTCCGCAAGGCCGGGGATCGACGTATTCTTGCAAGGCGGTGCCACGGCCTGGTCCGTCGGCGAGGAATTGATGTCAGGGAAGCTCACCCCCTGCATCGCGTCGAGGTGGTAGAGATAGCCCCAGAACTCCTCGAAGCCGTGCGCCGTCGGCAGGGCGTCGGTATGGTCGCCGAGGTGGTTCTTGCCGAACTCGCCGGTCGAATAGCCGAGATCGCGCAGGAACTTGGCGAGCGCCGGCGTGCCGGGCTGCAGGTAGCTGGGGCTACCGGGCAATTGCGGCATGATCATGCCGGTCCTGAGCGGCTGCATGCCGGTGAAGAAGGCATTGCGCCCGGCGGTGCAGCTCTGCTCGGCGTAGTAGTCGGTGAACATCGCGCCTTCGTTGCCGATGCGGTCGATGTTGGGCGTCTCGCCGACCATCAGGCCGCGGTGATAGATCGAAGGCTGCATCCAGCCGATGTCATCGCCCATGATGAAGAGAATGTTGGGCTTCTTCTCTTCCGTTTGTGCCTGGGCCGCCGTTGGCCCCCAAAGCGCCGTGCCCAGAGCCACGAGCCCCATCGCCGTCGCCCCAAGCGCTGTCCGCATGGTCTTGCCTATCGTCGTCGTCATCTGTCGCTCCCATCAAGTTTCGCTATCGTCATGATCAACCTCACCGTCCAAGCATTCTCACCGCGTCATCGAGCATCTCGGCGAGAATGCCTTGATACTCGACGAGCCTTTCAAGGTTGGACGGAGACACCCTTTCCAGCCGGTCCAGCACGTCGGTCGCCGCATCGAAATCGTCACAAAACTCTCGGAAATCCGCGTCACGCCAGTACCGTCGGCGGATCTCATGCGCTTGTTCAGGCAGCCGAGCCGCCAATGCCTCAGCGGGGTTCACCTTCCCATATCTTTCAACCTTTCGTGCGGAAGTGACCTAAGCTGAGTGTAAGGAAGCGAAGAAGTACGTACATGTACCGGCCGACGTGCGGCTCACGCTTCAGAGCCGATGCGTGGCGATGGCCATGTCGCGGTACTTGTGTCACAACGCTGCAAATATTGTCGTGCCATTGCCTTGACTTCAGCAGGTCCCGACGTGGGGCAGACATGGTCAGAATGCAGGGCGGCAGTCCGCGGTGTTTGAGGATGAAGCAAGATAGACCATTGCTGAGGAACGAGGCGCCAGCCGTGACGCCCGAACTGGCCGCTGCGGCCCGGAGCGCTCTCGCTCGAATTCTGGCGAGCCCCGGTTTCACCAACAGCGATCGCCGGCGGGGATTGCTTCGCTACATCGTTGACAGGACGCTGGACGGTCGCGCCGACCTGCTAGGAGCTCATGCGATCGCCATCGGTATCCTTGGCCGCGACGTGGATTTCGATCCGCAGACCGATCCGATCGTCCGTCTCGAAATCAGCCGCCTGCGGCGCGATCTCGATCAGTATTATGGCACAGGCGGATACGACGACCCGATACGGATCAGTATCCCCAAAGGCCAATATCGACCCGTTTTCGAGATGAAAGACGAAAATGGGGAGGCGAGTGCGACAACTCCCGCGGCGGACCAAGAGCCGCCCCGTCAATCACGCTGGGGGCGGCGCCGGCTCGCACTGATTGCGGCACCGGCGATCGGGCTCGTCATCGCTATGGGTATCTGGCTGCTTGACCCGTTTGGCGAGGCTATGAGCGGCCCCTCGCATCAGGTGCGAGGGCCCGCGGTCATCGTTCTCCCCTTTGAGGCTGGAGGTGCCGGCGACGAAGACCAGTTGCTTGCGTCCGGCCTAACCCAGGAACTCATCAACGATCTCATGCGGTTCCCCGATCTCCGGCTGTTCTCTGTTTCCGCCAGTTTTCAACAGAGGGCGGATGCCGACCCCCTCGAGCTCAGAAACCAACATGATATCGCCTATGTCGTGAAAGGACGCATTCGCTCGAACGGTACCGATCTCAGGGTCAGTGCCCAACTCCTGGACGCTGCGACGGAGCAGGTGATCTGGAGTGAGGCCTATGACAAACCTTTGACACCCGACAATCTGCTGATGCTCGAGCGTGAGTTGGCGGACAGCATCGCAACGACACTGGCGCAGCCCTATGGCATCGTCACGGATGACCTCGCTAAACGCCTCGGTTCCGCGTCGATGTTGAGCATGGCTAGCTATAGCTGCGTCCTGCGTACTTACGCCTACCGCCGCAGCTTCCAGGATGAACTCTATCCAAAGGTTCGTTCTTGCCTCGAAACGACGGTCGAGCGGGAGCCCGGCTACGCCGAGGCCTGGGCCATGCTAGGCTGGCTCAAACTCGACGCTGCTCGATTCGGGATCGTTGCTGATGGGGATCGTGAGCGCACCCTGGCGGCGGCAAAAGATTCGGCTACCAAGGCCGTCACCATCGATCCGAATAATGCGATGGGACTGCAGGCGCTGGCGGCGATCAACCACTATATGGGGCATTATGAGGAGAGTGAGCGTTTGCAGCGCCAGGCGCTCCAGCTCAATCCGAACAACCCCGATCTGATGGCCCAGCTTGGCTGGCGCTTGGCGGTGCGCGGCAATTTCAGGGAAGGCATTCCTTATCTCGAACAGGCGATCGCCAGAACGGTCAATGCCCCGGGCTGGTATTACCATCTAATCGCCGTCAATGACTGCATGAACGGCGATTACGAGGCGATGCTTGCCGCAGCGGAGCGGTCGTCGGTGGACGGTTCAGGCCTGAGCCAGTCCCTTCTCGCCATTGCTCATGGCGCACTCGGCCATGACGAGGCAGCCAGACAGGCGCTGGCCCGTATGGCGGAACTAGCGCCCGAGTTGGCGCGCGATCCTGCCGCCGTATACCGCAATCACCATGCTACCGAGGCCATCATCAACACCCTGGTCGCAGGGCTGCGCCACGCCGGCTGGAACGAGCCTACCGGCTAGGCATGCGAATTGCCTCAAAACCGGTCGGTGACTTCCCAGACGACGTCGTCCAGTTCGTCGTCGAAAGCGTCGCGGGTGCTCGCGGCAAACTCTTCGAGCTCGTCGAGCCGCCCCCTCGGCAGGGCCAGGGGCGGCTCGGGACGATGCTTGCGCCGGGTCCCGTTTACCGCCGACCGCGGTTGCGGCGCCGGGGTCTTGCCTGGTCGATTGGCCTTGGGGGCATCCGGCAGAGCGTCCAAGGCCCGCCGATCATCGGTGAAATTCATCTGGCTGTCCCTTCAACGAACGAGGAATTACGATTGATAGGATAATAAGCCTTGAACAAGAGAAATGCAAGGACCTAGATTCCCCTCTACGTTCATTGGCAATGCACGGACTGAACTCCGTTACTGGCATCAGTCAGTAAACCATAGTCATAAAGGTGAGTTTCTGCCAAGCACGGAGTATGTGATATATCTCACTGACTTTTATTTTTGCAATGGACTAGTGTGTCAATCTCTAACCCGCCAATCCCCATAGGCTAAATCTAGAGACGATAGCCAAATAATATTTTTGAGGCTTATTTGAGAAAGGGTCTTCATTATTCCCAAGGATTGGGAATGCGGGCAGAGATTCGTTTCTTATTTTTCACAAGATCCAAGATCGCCGATCGAGAACATGGCAACGGTCGGGGAGCAATGGCTCGGCGTTGCCGGACGCACCTACCGATATGGCCCGATCGAGACCGGAATGTTGGCAGTCTGTTCCAGCTGAACCCGGAGCCTATGGCATCGCTTGGCGCCGCTATCGATGGCGCCGCCAAAAACCTGACGAAGGGTCGACGAACCCGCCAAGCCGAACCGACAGAAGGCTGGGGCTTGCAGTGACGTCGGCAGGCGTCGGCGCAAAGGTAGGACTGTGCACCTTGGGCGTCCTGAGCGTGTTCTTCGCGATCGGCGCTGCTGAGGATCGTCTTGCCTCAGCAGGCCCAGGATCGCCATGGCCGACCGCCGTCGAAGCCGCCGGTCAGAAATCCGACGCCGGCTTCGACGACCGTACCAGCACCGGTTTAGGCCTGGGCCGGGGCGGCGGCGGCAAGCAGCGCAACCAGCCCCAGCGTGGCTCCGGCGAGACCAAACCTGATTACGCGGCCGCCTTGTCGGTGCCGGTGATCAAGGCGCTCGGCTCGTGGCTGAGCCAGCGATAGACAACGCCGCCGATGACGCCGCCGATGATCGGGGCGACCCAGAACATCCAGAGCTGCATCAGTGCCCAGCCGCCGGCAAAGGGCGCAACGCCGGTGCTGCGGGCGGGATTGACCGAGGTGTTGGTGATCGGAATGCTGATCAGATGGATCAGAACCAGGGCGAGGCCGATCGCCAGCGGCGCGAAGCCGACGGGCGCCTTGCCATGGGTAGCGCCCATGATGACGAAGAGGAAAACTGCTGTCAGCAGAACCTCGATAAGGAATGCGGATAGGGCGTTGTATTGGCCCGGTGAATGGCTGCCGTAGCCATTGGCGGCAAAGCCGCTTGCCGCGGCGTCGAAACCCGGTGCGCCGCTGGCGATGACATAAAGTGTGGCGCCGGCGATCAGGCCGCCCAGCACCTGGGCGATGATGTAGGGGGCGATATCGCTTTGCGGAAAGCGGCCGCCGGCGGCGAGCCCGACAGTCACCGCCGGATTGAGGTGGCAGCCCGAGATATGGCCGATCGCATAGGCCATGGTGATCACGGTCAGCCCGAAGGCGAATGAGACGCCGACGAAGCCGATGCCCAGCTCCGGAAATCCTGCGGCGATGACGGCCGCACCACAGCCACCGAACGTCAGCCAGAACGTCCCAATGGCTTCAGCAACATATTTGCGCATATGCATGAGAGGTACCCCTACCTGCCTTTTGGCGTTTCAAGACTGCCCTTCAGAGGGCTATTCACGCACCGGGGGCGTCAGAATACCAAGAAAAACGTTGAGCCAAGACCCTTCGATGCCGTTACACCGATTATGGCAAACACTGTCATTTTCAAAGACCAAAATAGCCGCGACACCACGATTTGTCGCTGACACCGACCGGAGTTCGTGGTGTCATCTTCGGATCGGCATTATTCTCGCACCCTGGAGGGATACGCCCGCCATCAGGCCCTGTTGGCCGAAAGCGTAGGCGACAATCGGCTGCGTCCCGGTGGCCGTGTCGATGCCGCCGCTCCGCCCCTGACTGCCGAGCGCAAAGCCGATATCGGCGCCGAGCACGAAGCCTTTATTGTCGTCGAGATAATTCAGGGCTTCATCCGTCATGTAAAAGAGTGCTTGCGAATAGCTCTGAGCGCCGATTTGCAATCCGAACGAGGCCGCACCGATCGCATAATTGCCGATCGCGACACCGTTCTCGAACAATGTTCCTTCGCCATATTCACCGCCGACGATGAAGCCGCCCCTGACGATGTTGGGGAAGATCATGACGGCCTTGGCTTTGTCGTAGATGGCAGCGGCCGCCGGCGATTGCGCGATCAGTTGATCGAGAGCGAGCCTGGAGCGGGCATCGAGTCCTGAGCCGCTCTGGGCCATGCCCTGTGACGCGCCCATCATGGCCAACAAGGCGGCGACCAAACCTAAAAGGGCCCTGCGTCCCAGAAATGACATCCCGGTTTTCCTTGATTGATGGAGAGATCGGCGTTGTAGTTGCCTATTGCCGATGCAGGCAAATACCAAATGCGCGCCACGCGATCGGCACACTATAGCCAAAAAAGGACGACGTCATGGCGGATCAGCAAAGCCATCCTCTGGTGTTCTTCTTCGACGGCGATGGCAGCATTCCGAACAATCGACTGCCGCTTCTGGTCTATCAACAGGCGGTGCCGGTCGAGGGCGGCGATCCGGCGAGTGGCTTCGAGCGGCTTTTCGCGAGGCACGCCTGGGCCGATAGCTGGCGGGACGGCATCTACCCGTTTCATCATTTTCACAGCACCGCCCATGAGGTGCTGGGCATCGCGCGGGGCCGGGCGACCGTGCTGTTCGGCGGCGAGGCCGGCGAAGCCCTCGAGATCGAGCCGGGCGATGTGGTCGTCATTCCGGCGGGGGTAGGCCACAAGAAGCTCGAGGGCAGCGGCGATCTTTTGGTGGTCGGCGCCTATCCGGACGGCCAGGACTGGGATCTGCGCGAGGGCGATCCCGATGAGTGGGACGAGGTGACGGCCAATGTCGCCGTGGTTCCACTGCCGAGCCAGGACCCGCTACATGGCAGCAAAGGGCCCCTGACCGAGCTTTGGCGATAGAAGCTTCCGCGTTTTTTCCCGCAACAATCAACCTGCCGCAGCTCCATCAATTGTTGTCCGGATAAAACAGATCCGAGACGTGGCAATTGCCACATCAATATTTTGAATATCCTGTCATCATTGGGCAAGCATGGAGATAGATATCCATGCACTTTATTCTGCTTGTCTATTGAATGGAAGTGGAGAACAAGACAATGGATGTTCGTCTCGCTGAATTGTTACAAGAACGGCCGCAATTGAGGCTGGAGCAACGTCTCGTGCCCGAGGCGGTTTTCGATCTCAAGTGGCTGGTGTCCTGTACCATCAAGATCTTGATCGTCACCGATGGGTCTGGCGGTTTCACCGACACTACCGGGTTTCATCTCGGCCAGATCGTGAAGATCCTTGGGGACGATCCCTGGAGCCATATCAAGTTCCAGGTGACCAAAGCGCATCGCGAGCAATCGAACGAAGCCGCCGTCATCGATAACTTCAGGTTCGACGGGCACGACCTCGGTCAATACAGCCAGATCTGGATGTTCGGCATCCACAGAACCGGTTTCGGAACGCCGCTCAGCCCGAGCGAACTGCGCGCGGTCGCAGAGTTCATGGACGCCGGAGGTGGCGTCTTCGCGACGGGCGATCATGAAGATTTGGGCAACCCGATGTGCGCCGAGGTCCCGCGCGTCCGTTCGATGCGGCGCTGGCATTATCCCAATCCCGGCCCGAACGGCGAACCCGTGGCCCCCGATCAAACCGGCACCGACCGGCACGACACGATCGTCGATCTCGGCGCCGGCGGAAGTCAGACCGATGCCGATCCGCAGGAAATAGCACCGGTCCTCTATTCACGGACATTGATCGGCGGCGGCTTCATCAAACTCGTGGAACGCTATCCGCATCCGGTCCTGTGCGGTCCGAGCGGCGTCATCAATTACCTTCCGGACCATATGCACGAGGGCAATTGCGAGGTTCCGGCCAATCTTGGGCAATCATGGACCTTCAACGGTGCGACGTTTCAGGAATACCCGTCGAAGGCAGGGCATCAGCAACGCCCCGAAGTCATCGCCACCGCGGACAACAATGTGAGCGCCGCCGATTTCGGCGTGCTCGGCGCCTATGACGGGCACCGCGTGGATGTCGGACGCGTGGTCGTCGATGCGACCTGGCATCATTGGTTCAATGTCAACACGCTGCCCTACATCAACGCGTCCGATCCGGCCCACCCGTCCTACAAGCCGGCAACGGCGCCGAAATGGGCAGAAATCAAAGCCTACTACCGCAATGTTGCCGTCTGGCTGGCCCGGCCATCGCTGCAGGGCTGCATTCGCAACGGCGGCTGGATTCGCGCACTTGGCGATTTCGACATCCTGATCAGCGTCCGTGATCTCAACCTCGTCAAGAGCCCCGTTGCCTATTTCTGGCAGATCGGCACATTCGCCAAGGATGCGCTCGGGCGCGGCGCGAACCAGTGCCAGAGCTTGCAGTGGATCCTGGACTATCTGATCCCGCTGGACCTCCCGTTCCAGATCGATCCCTGGGCCCCGGTCCGACCCGATAATGGCGTGATCGACCCGCCCCGCGGTATCGATTTCAGTCTTTTCGAGACTGTCTTGCTGGGTGCCGCCGTCCATGGGGCGAGAATGGAATTCGGTCGGACCGACCGCCCGCAAAATCTCTTGGATGACGATGGGCGTAAGGTCGAAGCGGTCCTGCGAAAGTCGCTATCGATGGGGATCCAGACGTTTCGAGAGGAAATCGAGGAAGGTTCCCGTTCGGCCCAGAATCTTCTCAGGCGGCTAAAATAGGGAATCGGCGGCTGCGGGTCGGCGATAGACCTACTTGTCGCCGGCCCGCCTCGGCGTCCATTCCCGATGGCCGGTCAGCGGCCGGGCGTGGATCGCCGGCGCAGCCTGACCGGGCCTTTGGGCGGATCGGGGATCGACCGGCCGGCCGCGTTGCGTCACCTCGATCTCGCCGCTCTCGGCCAGTTCGGCGACCACGGCATGAATCTGTGGCATCAATCGCCTCCAATCACCGGGGGCGACCGCACGGGCGACCTCGGAGGGACAGATCGTTTTCTCTGGCCCGCGCGCGGCAGTGAATTCTCGGATCTTGCCGGCGATCTCGGCGTTGCGGCTCATGCGATCCTCGATCATTCTCCTGTTCGCCGCCGACTCTCTTTCGAGTTCTCCGAAGGACGGATGGACTTCTCCATGCGCTTCATCGGAATCACGACAAAACATGTCGCTAACGTCAACAGGACGGCAAGGATGATCTGGCCGACGCCGCAGGCGACACCGATGGTACCCGCAAGCCAGATCGTCGCGCCGGTCGTCATGCCCTTCACCCGGCCGCCGCTGCTGAAAATGGCACCGGCGACGAGAAAGCCGATGCCGGCTGCGACGGCGGCGATGAGGCCGGTCGGATCGAAGCGAAAGAGCTCCGTCGGGAGGCGGAGGATGGCCGGAGCCTGAACCACGGCCAGAACGAAGCCTGCAGCACCGAGCGAAACCAGGATGATGGTTCGAAGCCCGGCATTCTTGTCCTTGGCTTCGCGCTCGAAGCCCACGGGAAAAACCAGCAGCACGGAGGCCACTAAGCGGATCATCATCTCCCAGGGAGAGATGATGGGGAATTGATCCACGACCCAGGAAATCGACGCCAGATCAGGCAATAAAGTAGACAAGGATATTGACTGGCGATGGGCTGGAATAAGCGGGAGACTGCCCCGCCGTCTCGAATTCGCACCATTTCATTTATTTGCCACCGAAGAATGGATCGAACTCAGGGCGATCAGCCTAAGTTCCTCGATCATGGAGGCGCGCATCTGGAACTTCTGCACCTTGCCGGTTACGGTCATCGGCAGTTCGTCCTTGAAGCGCACATAGCGTGGGACCTTGTAATGCGCAATCTGGTCACGGCAGAAGTCGCGAATATCATCCTCAACGGCAGCGGCACCGGGCTTCAGCACGATCCAGGCACAAACCTCTTCGCCGTATCTCGAGTCTGGGACACCGAAAACCTGAACCATATGCACTGCGGGATGTCGAAAAAGAAACTCTTCGACCTCGCGTGGGAAAATCTTCTCGCCGCCCCGAATGACGACGTCTTTCACCCTGCCGACGATATTGCAATAGCCCTCCAAATCGAGCACGCCGAGGTCGCCCGAGTGCATCCAGCCCTCAGCGTCGATCACCTCCGCAGTGCGTGCGGGCTCGTCCCAGTAGCCCTGCATCACCGAGTAGCCCCGAGTGCAGATCTCCCCTTGCTCGCCCACACTTATTGTAGCGCCGGCGCCGTCGATCAGCTTGACTTCGAGGTGGGGATGAATGCGTCCAACCGTCGTCACCCGCCGCTCCAGCGGATCGTCTGTGTGGCTCTGGAATGAGACGGGGCTGGTCTCGGTCATGCCGTAGCTGATTGTCACCTCGGACATGTGCATGAGCGATGCAACTTTCCGCATCATTTCGATCGGACACGGCGCTCCGGACATCACACCGGTTCGCATCGACGTCAAATCGAAGCCGTCGAAACCCGGCGCATCGAGCATGGCGGCGAACATTGTCGGGACTCCATAAACGGCCGTGCAACGCTCATCGGCCATTGCCGCGAGCGTCGCATTCGGATCGAATGCCTCGCCGGGGAAGACCATCGTTGCGCCCTTCGTCGCACAGCCCAGGCTCCCCATCACCATGCCAAAGCAATGGTAGAGCGGCACCGGAATGCAGAGGCGATCGCCCTTAGTAAAATTCATTGTCATCGTCACGAAATGCGCATTGTTGACGAGGTTGCGATGGGTCAGCGTCGCGCCCTTCGGCAAGCCGGTCGTGCCCGAAGTGAATTGGATGTTGATTGGATCCGTTTGGGTCAGCGTTTGCATCACGCTGTCGAGCCGTGCGATATTCGCCGCGGTCGTTTCCAGATCGTCGAAAGAGAGCATTCCAGGACGAGCGCATTTCCCCATGAGGATAACGGTACGGAGTTCAGGCAACTTTTGGGCCCGGAGTTTTCCGGGCGTTGCCGAGACGAGTTCCGGCGCAACCTGCTCAATCAATCTCGGATAATCCGAACTCTTGAAATGATCCGCAAGAACCAGCGCGCGGCAACCAACTTTGCGCAGCGCATATTCCACTTCCGCGGGCCGATAAGCCGTATTGATGGTGACGAGGATTGCGCCGATACGCGCCGTGGCGAACTGCGTGAGCAGCCATTCCGGCCGATTGGGCGACCAAATTCCGACACGGTCGCCTTTGCCGATATCCAGGTTGAGAAAACCCGTCGCAAGGCGATCGACTCGCTCGGCCAATGTGCGCCAACTCAGCCTCAACGCGTGACTGCAGAACACTGCCGCCTCGCCGTCGGGCTGAACAGAGGCCGTGTTCAGCAGTACCTGGGGTATGATCTCGGCGCGCAAAGGCAAGCTCCGATCGCCAATCACGTGCGACCCTTTCTTAGGTCGAAGGTCCGGGTGCTTGCCCATACCCCACCCCAAATCGCTATTAATTGCGAATACTATCCGCCTCCGAACGAATTCTGGCAACAATCGTGACTCGAATCAGGTGAGCAGGCCGATTGGCCGGGTCCCGCTGCGTCATTCGAGTTCGTCCCGATCGGAATCCTCATGCTATCGCCGGCCCTTTTAGAGCGGGGCCAGTCAAGAATGGCAGCTCAGTTACGCTCGGCCCAGAAATCGAAGACCAGATTCGTTTCCCGGTTCTGGCGGACCAG
Organism: Geminicoccaceae bacterium; assembly: GCA_041750975.1. Taxonomy (GTDB): domain Bacteria; phylum Pseudomonadota; class Alphaproteobacteria; order Geminicoccales; family Geminicoccaceae; genus JBGSYN01. The sequence continues at coordinate 21,997 of JBGSYN010000098.1, forward strand.
GGCGACGAACTCCTGGTGTGCTGGATGCGGCAGGTAGGCGTCGCGGCCGGCCGCGTCCTTGAAGGTGACGACGAAGCAATGGGTGTAGCCTCGGGTCAGGCCCTCGACGCTCACATCGGTACCCCACTCGAAATCGACGATCGTGTCGATCTTCGTGGGCAGGGCGGCAAAGGCTTGTTCGACCGCCTTGATCTCCTCGGCCGTGGTCTCTGGCTTGAACTGGAACATCACGATGTGGCGCAGCACGCGATCCGCCTGGGGTTGGGGGGCCATCGCGGCTAGTCCTGCACGACGCGTTGGGTCTGCTCGCCCAGGCCCTCGATGCCGAGATGCATGGTCTGGCCGGCCTTGAGGAAGAGCGGCGGCTTCTGGCCCATGCCAACGCCGGGCGGCGTTCCGGTCGAGATGATATCGCCCGGCTGCAGCGTGAAGAAGTGCGAAAGATAGGAGATCAAATGCGCCACTCCATAGACCATGGTCTTGGTCGTACCGTCCTGGAAGCGTTTGCCGTCGACATCGCAGAACATCGAAAGGTTTTGCGGATCCGGAACCTCGTCCTTGGTCACCAGCCACGGCCCGATCGGCCCGAAGGTGTCGGGGCTCTTGCCCTTGGTCCACTGGCCGTGGCGCTCGATCTGAAAGGCGCGCTCGGAAACGTCGTTGACGACGCAATAGCCCGCGACGTGGTCATAGGCATCGGCTTCGGCGACATATTTTGCGGCCTTGCCGATGACGACGCCTAGCTCGACCTCCCAATCGCTTTTCTCGGAGCCGCGCGGCAGGGCGACATCGTCGTTCGGGCCGACAATGGCGCTGGTCGCCTTCATGAAGAGGATCGGCTCGGGTGGGACTTGCGCGCCGGTCTCCGCCGCATGGTCCGAATAGTTAAGGCCGATGCACATGAACTTGCCGACCTGGGCGACACAGGGCCCGATCCGCGGCGAGCCTGAGACCTCGGGCAGATCCGAGGGATCGAGTGCGGCGAGGCGGGCCAGACCGTCCGGCGAGAGCGCCGCTCCTCCGAGATCCTCGATATGGCCGCTCAGATCGCGGATGGTGCCGCCGGCATCGAGCATGCCTGGGCGTTCCTCTCCGGCCGGGCCGTGGCGCAATAGTTTCATGGTACTCTCCCTTGGATTTATTCGATGCGCCGATAAAGCACGGCGCTGCTATCGTGGCTAGATGGGCCGGTGGCGATCGACGCTCACATCAAGATGCCGCCGTCGATGACGTGGGCGACACCGGTGGTGTAGCTGCTTTCGTCCGAGGCCAGATAGACGGCGAGGGCGGCGATCTCCTCGGGCGTGCCGAGGCGGCCCATCGGCTGGCGGGCGATGAAGGCGGCCCGGGCCTTGTCGACATCGCCCTGGGCGGCGATCCGGTCATGCAGCGAGGGGGTCTCGACCGTGCCCGGGCAGATCGCGTTGCAGCGGACGTTCTGGCCGACGAAGTCTGCAGCGACCGCTTTGGTGAGGCCGATAACGGCGGCCTTGGTGGTGCCGTAGACGCAGCGATTGACAATGCCTTTCAAGGAGCCCGCGACCGAGCTCATATTGACGATCGAGCCGCCGCCATTCGCGATCATCGCCGGCAGGAACGCCTGGATCACCCGGTATTGGGCGTGAACGTTGAGCTCATGGCTGAACATCCAAGCCTTCTCGTCGCATTCGAGAATGGTGCCGCTATGGACATAGCCGGCGCAGTTGAAGAGGACGTCGAGGGCGCCGATCTCGTTTGCCAAGGACTCGATCGCGGCGCGGTCGGTCACATCGAGTTTTCGCGTGTCGCAATCGAGGCCGTCGAGCTTGTCTATCGCGATGTCGGTGGCGATGAGCGCCGCGCCCTCGGCGATGAAAGCTTCCGCCGAGGCGCGGCCGATGCCTTGCGCCGCCGCCGTGATCAGGCATTTCTTGCCGACTAGCCGTCCCGTCATTGTGTGCTCCTTTGGTTTTCTGCCGCTCCGGCCGGCAGTTATCGGACTGGGAGCGGGAAGGTCAAGGCTACCGCGGAGCCTGTTCAACTAGTTCTTATTTGCAGGCGATCGTTCCCGCCTCTAACTGGCAAGTCAGCGTAGCTTTAGGAGAAACCTTGTCATGGCATTGTTGAGGCGTTGTATCGTGGCAGCGGCGTTGATCTATTGTATAGGCGCCGCATTGCCGCTTGCCGCCCAGGAGCAGGTTCAATTCGAGGCAGGTGACGGGCTCTCGGTGACGGCAGACCTCTATCGGCAAGAAACCGCCGAGGATGCGCCTTGGATCGTGCTGGCGCACATGGCGGGATCGAGCCGTGGGGAATATCGGGACATTGCACCGAAATTGAATGAGCTTGGCTTCAATGCGATTGCCTTGGATCAGCGCTCGGGCGGGAGTTTCGCTGGCGTCGGCAATGAGACCGCCAAGGCGGCGGCGAAGCTGGGAAAGGCGCAGGATTTCGCCGCCGCCGAGCCCGATATTCTGGCGGGGATTGCCTGGGCAAAGGCACAAAACAACGGGCCGGTCATTCTCTGGGGCAGTTCCTATTCGGCAGCATTGGCGCTGATAGCGGCTGGTGAGCAGCCGGATCTGGTCGATGGGGTCATCGCCATATCCCCCGGCGAATACATTCAGGGCCAGTCCGTCGAACAGGCGGCGAGCCATATCGATGTGCCGGTCTTCATCGCTTCAGCTGCCGGCGAGAAGGGCCAGTGGACGGCGCTGCTTGAGGCCGTGCCGAATCCGAGGAAATACGGTTTCGCCCCGGCGTCGGGCTGCAGGCACGGGTCATCCTCCTTTATTCCGTCGCAGAACGATTCGGCGGAGCAGTATTGGCAGGCGGTGGAACCATTTCTTGCGGAATACGCCCAGGACTGAGTGGCCTTTGCGGAAGCTGGGATAGGTCGAGGATCGAGTTCATCGATCGTTATGATTGTTACTTTGGGAGGTTTCCCGAGCGTGCCGGCGACTATGTCCTTGGCCGGCACAAAATCTTGCTTGACTATCGGTTCAACCGGGAGTAGCAAGCGAGCCATGGTTTCCGTTCACACCCTATGCGTCCCTTGTCAGGGCCTGCCAACAAGCCGGGCCGATGCCGCGCGTTCTGGGAACTGAAGCCAACCTCTCTCGATAATTCCCCTTCACTCGCGACAACCGGCCGATCACCTCTCGAGGTGCATTGTGCGTCGCGGGAGGGTTCGGCCAAGCCCTAGGGGTTTCTGGCCATGACCGAATCCATCACCGGCAAGACATTGATTGGTTGGGGCTTCGCGCCCGGCAAATGGTTTGCCGAGGCGATCGCGGCCGCCAACGAGGTGCTCGCGGCAGGCGGCAGCGAAGAGGCTGCACGACATGCGGCCGACAATTGCCGTCCGGCTCCCACCATTCCGCTCCAGGCGATCGGCGAGACACCCATTCTGGAATCGATCGAGGTCTCGGGACCCGATGATATTGCCAATCTCGAGGCGGTTCGGGAGACCATGCGGGCATTGGCGCGCACACCCAATCTGGCAAAGCTCGCCGTCATGCCCGATGCCTGCCCCGCCGGCAGTATCGGCACGATTCCCGTGGGCGGTGTCGCCGCGACACGCGGCACCATCCATCCGGGCATGCATTCGGCGGATATCTGCTGCTCGGTGGCGATCACCATTGTCGGGCGGACGGATCCCCGTGCGTTGCTCGATGCGGGTGCCAAGGTCACGCATTTCGGCGGGGGCGGCCGCAATGGCGGCAATCCCTCGGCACCCAGCGACCCCTTGCTCGCCCGCTTCGAGCGGAATCCGTTCCTTTCGGATGTTATTCCTGAGGCGATGAACCAGTTCGCGACCCAGGGCGACGGCAATCATTTCTTCTATGTCGGAACGCTCCGCTCGACCGGCGAGACGGCGATCGTCACCCATCATGGCTCGCGCAAGCCGGGCGAAATGCTCTACAAGCGCGGCATGGCCGCCGCCGAGCGGCACCGGATCGAACGCTCACCCGAGACTTTGAAGCAGAACGCCTGGCTCGACTTCGACAGTGCCGAGGGTGGCGATTACTGGGAAGCACTGCAAATCATGCGGGAATGGACCAAGCAGAACCATTTCGCCATCCACGACATGACGCTCGAGGCGGCCGGCGTCGGCAGTCGCGACCGGTTCTGGAACGAGCATAATTTCGTCTTCAGGCGGGGCGACATGTTTCTGCACGGCAAGGGTGCTACGCCGGCCTGGCGGGATTATGCCGAGGACAGTTCGGGGGCAGTGCTGATCCCGCTCAACATGGCGGCGCCGGTGTTGATCGCCGAGGGCTCGGACAATCCCAATGCACTCGGTTTCTGCCCGCATGGCGCCGGCAGGAACTACTCGCGCCGGGAACATATGCGGCGCAACACCGAGACCACGATCGAGGCTATGGTCGAGGCCGAGACGGCGGGGCTCGATGTCCGCTTCCATTGCGGTATCCCCGACGCCTCGGAGCTGCCTTCCGCCTATAAATCGGCGGACGCCATCATCCGCCAGATCGAGCAGTTCGAACTCGCCCGGATCGTCGATCAGGTCGATCCCTACGGCTCGATCATGGCCGGCGACTGGCAGAGGCCGTTTATCGAGAGGCGCAACCAGCGCCTGGCCGAGAAAACGCAGTAAAACCCTGGTGCGGTCCATGCCTTTTACCGAGTTGACTCGAATTCCTCGTCATCGGGAAACAGCCAGGACCGCACCCTTTCAAATAGGGCGATAGGCTCGTCCGACATCGAGACAGGGAGAGTGCCCGATAGATAGCGACCCTCGATCCAGTAAGCCTGGGAGGTCGACACGTCGCGCGCGAATATCGCATTGAACATTATTTCGCGCAGAGACAGGCACAGATTGAGCTTGGCCTCGGGCGTCGCGAAGCGTTCCGCCATCCGGCGGCTGATATCGAGGGCTTCGGCATGAGCGGCAGTAGCGTCCTCAGAATTACCAAGCAATCGCGAGCCATTACCCCATTCATGAAGCGTGACGGCAAGGTGCCGGAGCGCCTCGGGTGTGTCGAGGCGTTCGGCAATTTTCCGAGCGATGGCGAGGGCCTCACTAAAGTAATCCAAGGCAGTTCGATGATCGTCCACCTTTTGGGCCTGATCTCCCAAAGCGCTTAAAGCAACCGACAGGCTCTCCAGGTCATCAGGTGAATTCGTGCAATCAGCAAGACCGCGCCAAATCTCATAGCGCTCGGCGCTGATGGCGGCGACTTGTTCGAGGTTGCCGCTCGCTTCGGCCACAGTGGCGGTGCGCCCGAGCGCTATCGCCAGACCACGCCGATGGTCCGGCGTGTCATCATGCGCGACAAGCTGTCGAGTGATCGCCAGGCTTTCGGCATGGACCGCCGCCGCTCGCCTGAAATCGCCGCGTTCTTCGGCTATATCGCCAACCCGGAAGAGTGCCGTAGCCAACCGGTCCAATGCAATCGGGTCATCCGACCGTTCGACCAGTTTGCGACGAATCTCCAGGCATTCAGAGGAGAGGGACGTGGCCTGCTCGAAATCGCCTTTTGCCTCGGCGATCAGGCCCATTCGGAGAAGCGACATTCCAAGGTCACTCAGAGATTCCTCCGTGTCCAGTTGCGCTGCAAGTTCGCGGTCGATGCCAAGGCTTTCCGTGAACGCATCGACGGCTTCGCCGGAATGGCCCAAGGTCCAGTGAACATCACCGAAGGCGAAGAGCACGACCGACAGTTCGCGCTTCGCATTAGGTGTCCCCAGGCGCGCGACGAGGTGGCGGCAGAGATTAACACATTCCGCAAAAGCCTTTGCCGCGTCTTGGTACTCGCTTCGTTCCCTGGCGAGACCGCCGTAGTCAAACAAAGAGCAGTGAAGATTTGTTAGGGATTCCGGCGTATCGAGCCGATTGGAGATTGTGCGTTCGAGCGGGATCCGTTCCTTGAGGCAGTCGCTTAAGGCGCCGTTATCGCCGCTCATTTCGGCCAGATCGACCAGTCGTCCCAGGGTAATCGTGAAATCGTGCAAGGCCTCGTCGGTCTCGAGCGTTGCGGCGTGGTGCCGGTCGATGTCGAGGCATAGGGTGTACGCTTGCCTGGCGCCCACGAGATCATCGCGATCCCGCACCTCGTCGCCGACGGACATGAGGAGAAACGATAGCTCGCGCATGGTTTCCGGCGTCGCCATGCTTTGGGCGCGTTCAAAATCCTGATTCAGGCAGGCTTGGCAGAGGCTCGCGGTTTCCGCGTAATCCCCATCCGCGAGGGCAGCTTCGCGTATCGCGTTCAATAAGTGCGCTGGAATTTCTTGGATGGCATAGGTCATGGTTCGACGCTCCTCGAGCCAACCTCGATAGATCAGCCAATGATATTGGGATGGAGCGAGCGCGCCTGATGGCTTTCGGATTACAGCCAAGGCCGCCCGAAGAACTCGGGCGTCAGGCTAGGTATGGGTAAGGATCGAAGCTTGTGTAAGTCGCATCGAAGTCCAAGCGCCTAGTAATGGCCGACCATTATTTCGACCGCGCCGTCATATCCATGCTTTTGAAGATTTGTGCAAGACGAAATTGAGCGCCGATCATGCCGTCAGGTCTTCTCGAGCACAAAACTATAGACACCGTCGGCTTCGGATTGGCTCAAGAGGATGTGGCCGGTGGCTTCGACGAATTCCTCGAAATCGCGCGGCGACGCAGGGTCCGTGGCCAGAACGCGAATGCGGGCACCCTTCTTCAGCACCATGATCGCTTGGCGCGCTTTCAAGAGCGGCAAGGGACATTTCAGCCCTGTTGCATCGAGCACGGCATCGAAGCTATCTGCTTCTGTCATCGAAAGGTTCCCATCATGCGCGTTGCCGCGATATTCCTCCTAACCCTGGTCATGGCAAGCCCGGCGAGGGCGCAAACGGCACCGCCCGCAAAGGAGCTGTTCGGTACGGTCGAAGCCGTCGACGGCGTCGGGCGATCTGAAGCAATCGGCTCCTATGCCAAGGGGTGCATGATCGGCGGCCGGGAGATGCCGCTCGATGGACCGGGCTGGCAGGCGGTGCGGCTGTCGCGGCAGCGTTATTTCGGCCATCAGGCGATGCTCGACTTTCTTGCGGATCTGGCGGCGCGCGGCCGGGCGATCGGCTGGAACGGCCTTTTGATCGGCGATGTGACGCAGCCGCGCGGCGGGCCGATGCTGACCGGTCACAACTCGCACCAGATCGGTCTCGACGCCGATATATGGCTGACGCCGATGCCCGAGGGAGGGCTCAGCGATGCCGAGCGCGAAAGTTTTTCGCCGCCATTGATGCTGGTCGAAGATGGCCTTGAAGCCGATCCCGAAATGTTCAGCGGGCAGCAAGTGGCTCTCATCCGAGAAGCTGCGATTAGCCCCGAGGTTGCCCGTATCTTCGTCCATCCCGGCTTGAAGCGGGCCATCTGCGAGCAAGCCGGCGACGACCGCGAATGGCTGCGCAAGGTGCGCCCCTGGTGGGGCCACGACCGGCATTTCCATGTCCGCCTTGCCTGTCCTTCGAGCGATGGCCGATGCATCGATCAGGCACCGCCCCCTGCGGGTGACGGCTGCGGCGACGACCTCGCCTGGTGGTTCACCGACGAGCCCTGGCGGCCGAGCGACAAACCGCCACCGCCGGATCTGACGCTTGCGGATCTTCCGGCGGCCTGTGCGGGGCTTGTTGCGGAGTAGAGAGACTGACACTCCTATTTAGCCAATGGCTGACATTCTGACTTTTCGGCTGCACCGGCTCCTGGGTCCTGCCGACCGATGGCCGATGCAATTGTGGCCTTTCCCACAGACACCAGGCGAGAATCGGTATTGAGGATTCGCGGACTAGGGCAAGGAAATATCCATGATTTGGCTAGGTATTGCTGCGGGGATCACTGCCGTCGTCCAGGTCTATTTCGCCTATCGGGAATGGTTCAATTGGGACGTCGATTTCGTCGCAAAAGCGGCACCAGGGTGGATTGATCCCGCGCCATACACAGAGGTTGACAAGGCTCACGTGAATTGGGCAGGGCCGCTGGCAAAGAATATGGCCGCCTACAATCTTCTATTGGGATTGGCGCTGATCTGGACGACGTGGGCGGCGTATCAGGATTGGGCGATTGCTCCTCGGTTTGGCCTGTTGCTTGGGCTTTTTCTCCTCGGCGCTGCCGCTGCCGCCGGATACACCGGAGTTTATTTGGCGATGAAAGTCCAAGGTGCGCTTGGCCTGATCCTGGTCCTGTTTGCAGGACTATACTTATTGAGGAGTAGCGGCGGTTAAACTGCACTGCGGGCCAGACTGCCCTTTTACAGGCTTAAACCTCCGATCCCCTCCATGCGGCTGTGACCGGGGCGATCCGACCGGGGCTCGCGTATCCCTTAGCCATGTTCAGGGGGCCGTTGCGCGCGCCGATCAATTCAGGCAGTGAGCTTGGCGCGCGGGTCGAGGGTGACGGACGCCGGTGTAGTCCTGCCTGCCACCGCCGAAGGCACGAAGTTGGACTTTGCCGGTGCTCCAGGCGAGGCGCGGCGGGTCATGCGATAAAGAGCATAGAGCGCCAGGGTGCCGTGGGCGCTGGCGGTGGTCAGAAAAAGCGCATTCGGGCTGAAGGCAACCATCGCCAGGGAGGCGATGAAGGGTCCGACGCCGGCCCCTAGGCCCCAGAGCAGGAGGAATGCGCTGGAGGCCTCGACGAAACCTTGAGGCTCGACATGGTCGTTCATGTGCGCGACCGATATGCCATAGATCGGGTAGGAGAAGAGTCCGAAGACCAGGGCAGCGAGGATCCAGGTCCAGGTCGGGTCGAGGCCGAGCATGGCGCGTCCGGCGCCGAGTGGACCGACGCTGTCGCCGAGCCCCATCCAAAGACCCATGATGGCAGCACCCGAGGACAGAAAGACAATGATCCAGCGGCGGTCGATACGATCGGAAATATAGCCGGCGGGCAATTGCATCATTGCGGCACCGACAACAGCGGCACTGACGAAGAGGGCGGCATGGAGCGAATCGAAGCCGTTCTGCGAGACGAACACTGCGGCCATGGTGCCGAAGGTGCCGCCGGAAATGCCGGTGACGAAGGCGGCGACGGCGCCGACCGGAGAGATCTTGAAGATATGGAGCGGGCGAACCTGGACCTTGGAGATCGGCGCCGGGCCGATGCCTGTGGTGAGGCCGACCGGGATCAGGGCCGTGCACAGCAGCACGCAGGCGAGCGCGAAGAGGGTGAATGTCTTCGGATCGCCGAGCCCGGCCGTGAGCTGGCCGCCGGTCGAGGCGACATAGTTGACCAGCATGTAGGCGCCGAAAACACGGCCGCGAATGCTGTTTTCGGCGCGCTCGTTGAGCCAGCTCTCGACCACCATGACCATGCCGGCCAGTGCGAAACCGGTGACGACGCGAAGGCCGAGCCAGGCGATCGGATAGAGCACCAGGACGTAAATGAGGATGGCAATGGCGGCGATCGCAGCGAACACCGCGAAGGCGCGGATGTGGCCGACGCGGCGAACGATCAGCGGGCCATAGACGCAGCCGCTGACGAAGCCGATGGCATAGGCGGTGCCCATAAGGCCGAGCACGGGTGTCGGAAAGCCTTCGGCAACGCCTCTGAGCGGCAGGATGATCGCCTGCAGTCCGTTGCCCGAATAGACGAATGCGGCACTCAAGAGGACCGTGCCGACGGTGACGAGAATGGCGTTCATGAATGATCGGCGCTAGTTGCGGCGCCATCTGGCGGCAGCCTGCAGGCTTTGGCAAGAGCCCGGCGTTGAAATGATGGAAATCGACCGGTGTCCGGAGCAGCGAGAGCGCTGTCGTCCATTGCGCGCTTTCAAAACGCTGTCCTAAGATGATCGACGACCTGCTGCTTGACGCCTCAAAGATCCGCGAAGCAACGACTCGGATCGGCGCATATCTGAAATCGTCGGTGGTTCCGCTCGAGTCGGCGGGGATGGCAGTGGATCTAGGCGGCGAGTCGTTGGGCTATTCTCTGGATCGCGGCCTCGCAGACCGCGGGTTTGAGCTCATGGATGTTGTGGCCGACGCCGGGGACGATCTCGAGCGTCGCGGGCTCGCCGATCGCCTCGATCTGGACGCGGTCCTCGAGGCTGATGACGGCACCAAGAGCGGGGTCGCCCGCTAGGATCGTCGTCGGGCAAGTCAGCCCGGCCAAGAGTGCTCCGGCGTCGAAGCCTTCATCCATCGACCCGTCGAGCGGGCTTTCAACGGCCTGGATGTCGAAAGCCATCATCTGCCGAGCTCTAAGCGCCACGCCGTCGGGGCCGAAGGTCGAGAGATTCGTCTGATCCGGCGTTCCGCTCGGCCAATCGCCGATCTCGGCGCGCCAATCCTCCTCGGTGTAGCGGGCCGCCGGGCCGCGCTTCATTTCCCGAAGCTTGTGAAAGAAGCCGTAATGCCGGGTCTGCGGCCGTCGCGCCGCGGCAATGGAAAAGAGCGGTGGATCTTCCAGGATCAGGGCTTGGACGCATTCGGGGTACCGGTCAGCGAGTGCGAGGGCCACGACCCCGCCCAGGGAATGACCGAACAGGATCAGGGGCCGGTTCGCCAGATCCTGGAGATTGGGAGCCAGATAGTCGGCATAGTCGATGATGCGATAGCGGGGTGCCCGCGGCGCCGCCCCATGGCCCAGTTGATCCGGCGCTTCCACATTAAAATCCGCACCGAGTCGGGCATGGAGTTCGTCGAAATCATCGCTCCTGCGAAAAATGCCGTGCAGCATCAGGACTGTCGGGAGTTTGCTCGCTTGCATCGGGGCTACCTTTCCTGGCATCGGCTCTCTTCGCGTTCTGACACTTCATCGAGGTAGGCGAGAATGAAAACGATCGGCTTGATCGGCGGCATGAGTTGGGAAAGCACGATCGTCTATTACCAGCTATTGAACCGCATGGCGCGCGATCGCCTGGGCGGACTGCACTCCGCCAAACTCATTCTCTGGTCGTTCGACTTCGCCGAAATCGAAGCCTGTCAGGCAGCGGGCGATTGGGCTCGAGCCACCGGCCTCATGATCGAGGCTGCTCGAAACGTCGAACGGGGTGGGGCCGAATGCCTGGTGATCTGCTCCAACACCATGCACAAGCTGGCGGACGAGGTGCAGCAGGCGGTCGGCATTCCACTGCTTCATATCGCCGACGCTACGGCCTTCGCGATCAAGGCGAGCGGTGTCCAGAGGCCGTTGCTTCTCGCGACGGGCTACACCATGGAACATGACTTCTACAAGGGGCGGCTCAGAGACCTCCATGGAATCGAGGTCGAGGTTCCCGACGCTGCAGGTCGCGGGATCGTCCATGACATCATTTATGAGGAACTTTGCCGGGGTGTCGTCAGCGCTGCCTCGAAGCAACGCTATCTCGACATTGTCGCGGCCGCCGCAACGCAAGGTGCGGACGGTGTGATCTTCGGCTGCACCGAAGTCGGCCTTCTTATCCGACCGGCCGATCTTGCGGTTCCAGCATTCGACAGCACGGAACTTCATGCCCGGACCGCCCTTGATTTCGCGTTGGCGCCGGCGGAATCCTAGAGGTCGAAGGGCAGGTTGAGGCCGGAGCGGGTATAGAACGTGTTGAAGCGGCAATTCGGGCGCAGCGACACGACGACGTAGCCACTGCGATCGTTGAAGCTGACCCAGGCGTTAAAACCCTGCAGCCGCGAATTGCCGCCGCTGTCGCCCGCTGCCCGCAGACTATAGCGAACATCCGTGACCTGGCCCGGCAGAAAACCCAGGGCTTCAAGGACTGAGGCCACCGTCTCGGTGCAGGGGAGGCCCGCCGCAATGCCGCCCGCAGTTCCCTCGAGGACGCCGGGCGAACCTCTCGTCAAGTCCTCGGTATTGCCGCCAAACCGGAAATTCAAGCCTAATATTGAGACATTGTTCCCGGGCGTACGGGTCTTTGCCTCAACCGCTGCAAACATGGGCGCACTTGGCGGCATCAACTCCAAGCGCTGTGCTGCACATCCGGCAATAGCCAGAACCAGCGCTGCGGCAATGGCCAACCTCCGAAATCGCGACGCAACGCGCTTGGGCCCATTCGTCATCAAAACCTAAAACCAGTCTTTCAGGCCCAATTTTGCTCATTGCGCATCAAGCGGCTTGGGTCGGCAGCTCGAGGCCGTAGCGGGTGTAGAAGGTGATGTACTGACAGTTCGGCAAGAATGAAATTACGAGATAGCCTGAACGGTCGATAAAATTCACCCAGGCATTGAGACCCTGCAGCGAGATCTGATCCGGGGGAATCTGGGTCGTTCTGATATCGTAGCGAACGCTGTTGATCTGTTCCGGCACGAAGCCAAGGGATTGGACGACCGACGCCGTCGTGGTCGAGCAGGGCAAGGCGAAGCCGTTCCGGCCATAGGTGATGTTGACCCCTTCGGCAGGTGGCTCCGATGCCGCGGTCCCGGGTGCAGCACTGCCGACCACATCCACGGTGCTGATCGGGATTCGCGTCTGCGGTGTCGTCGCCTCGACCGCTGCCAGCATGACGTCATTCGGCTGCTGCAGGCTGAGTTGCTGCGCGGCACAGCCGGCCACCAAGGCAGTCAACATCAAGCCGCACAGCCTGCCGATGCTTCCTTTCTTTCGAAACCTCATCCAAAGCCCTTTCGATGCCACCATTGCTCATTTCGAGCACCAACAGATAGTGCATCGTTCAGGTTTTGGCAGGCAATTCCAGTCCGTAGCGTGTATAATAGCTCTGATACTGGCAGTTTACGTTGTACACAATGACGAGATAGCCGTCCTGATCCTTGAAATTGACCCAGGCATTGTAGCCCTGGAGACGCTCGAATCCGCCGATGAAGCTCGTTGTCATGCGCCGGTCATAGCGCACCGACCGGACCTCGTCGGGGTCGAAGGCCAGGGTTTGCAGCACCGAGGCAGTCTGGCTGGTGCAGGGGCCCGTGTCCGCGGTGCCGCTGAAGTAACCGATCGACCCGTTGCCTATGCCGATGCCGACACCGATGCCCGTGCCCGGCGCCGCACCCGGCGGTGCGATCCGCTCTTGCGAGGTGGCGTCGTCGACCGCGGTCAGCATCGGCTGGCTCGGTTGCTGCAGGTCGATTTGTTGCGCCGCACAGCCCGTCAGGGCGGCTAGCAGGAAAGCCATGGTGATCTTGTTGCAATCGAGACGACGCATTGGGAGGTTGCTCCTCTTGCATGCCCGTACCGACCGACGAGCAGCTGTGCTGGCGAGTGTCACCCGATAAGATATCTGCGTCGTTGCGGTTCCGCATCCGCCCTCTTTAAAGCGCAAGGAACCATGATCGAGCCCGAAGACTATCCGGGCTCGATCTGTCGCGTCAGCCTTCGCGGCGCATCGTGCGCTGGATCTTGCGGTCGGCGTTCGAAAGCTCGCTTTCGATATCGCCGCCTTGAATGATCGCCTGGAGGGCAACCACCAGGTCATCCATGACGGCGTAGAACTTCGAACTCTTGATGGGGTTGTCATTGGTTTCGGGCAGCGCGTCGACAAAGATCTGGGTATAGGCATCCGCACCCATATTGCCGCTCGTCAGCAGTTCCATATCGCCGGTCGAAAGCTGTTTCGAGGCGCGGAAATATTCATCAGTGAGCGCCGGATCGAAGATGACGAAGCGAATGAAATCCGCGGCGAGATCCTTGTTTTCGGAGCCGGCTGAGATCGTGATTTCGTGTGGGTTGCCGATGGTGCGGCTGGTGCCGTCAGGGCCTTGGGGCATGGGCGCCACCCAGACATCGCCATCGGCCGCCGTCACCATCTCGCCGCCCGAGAGATTGTCGAACAGGCCGCGTCCCCACGGGCCCTCGAAGATGAACCCTGCCCGGCCTTGCGCCATCGTTGCCCGAGTCTCGTCGATCGAGAAGCCGGAAGGCGCGCAGTTGCTATCGGTCAGCTCCTTGACCCAGGAATAAGCGGCCTGAACTTCCGGTGTGTTGACCTCGACCTTGCCTTCGTCGTTCAGAACGTCGCCACCATGACCGTAGATGATCGGGATGGTCCATTGTGCCGAATTCGGGTTCCGCTGCGTCCGGAGCGCGACGCCATAGACCGGAGCGCCGTTCTTGTCCGGCAAGGCGCAAATCGCCTTCGCCATCTCCATCAACTGGTCCCAGGTCTCGGGCGGTGTATCCGGGTCGAGTCCCGCTTCCTGCATAAGGTTCCGATTATAAAAGAGAATGATTGGGGCCGGCACCCATGGCATCGCCATGATCTCGCCGTCGAAGGTCACGGCATCGAGCGAGGCTTGCGGAATCTTCGACCATTCCTCTTCGGTGAAATAGTCGTTCAGGGGCTCGAGCCCGCCGATTTCGTGGAGCGCGGGGATCCAGCCGGCGATCAGGTGAATATTGTCCGGGGCATTGCCGGCCAGGGTGGCGACGGTCGCCTGTTTCAGCGCCTGATCGAAAGCGACATCGTTCAGCACCCAGTCAACGCCCGGATTGCGCTTTTCGAACTCGCTTTCGAGATAGCCGACGACCGCCGCATGATGCGGATAGAGATTGATCCAACCGGAATAGGTGAGCTCGGTTTCCTGGGCCGTTGCCGGACCCGCCAGCAATGCACCTGCGGCGGCGGTGAGAACGAAATGTCGGGGTCTCATGATTCTACTGTCTCCCTGATCTGATTGCTTTTTCGATACCGCTAACCTTTGACGGCACCCGCCGTGACACCTTGCATGAAGGTTCGCTGAAAGAAAACAAATAGCAGGAAGACCGGCAACGAGACCATCAGCGAGAGCGCCATCATCTCCGACCATTGGCCTTCGAACTCGGTCAGGAACGACATCGAGATGCCTGCGGGTAGCGGCCGCATATCGTTGCTCGAGGTGAAGGTGAGGCCGAACAGGAGCTCGTTCCACGAGGTAACGAAGACGAAGATCGCCGAGGCGCCGAGTGCGGGACGGGCCATCGGCAGGACGATGCGAAAGAGGGTGTAGGCTCGGCTGGCGCCGTCGACGAGGGCTGCCTCCTCAACCTCGACCGGAAGCTGCTCGAAGAAATTCTTCAAGAGCCAGACGCATACGGGCAGGGTGATGACCGTATGGCCGAGCACCATCGCCGTATAGGTATTGAGAATGCCGATATCGACGAAGATAATGTACATCGAGATCATCAGGAGCGGGATCGGAAAGCCCAAGGAGGCGAGAAAAAACATCAAGATCGCCTGGGTCCCGAAAAAGCGAAAGCGGGTTAGTCCGTAGGCGGCAAGGGCGCCAGCCCCGGTTGCCAGAATCGCCGAAAAGAAGCCGACGATGACGCTGTTGAGAAAATAGGTTCGCAATAGCGGCGTGAACTGCGTGACATAGTTCTGGACGGTAGGATGGGCGGGGATCCATTTCGGAGGGTAATCGAACACATCCGCCAGGGGCTTGAACGAAGTCGAGAGCATCCAGGCGATCGGCAACAGAAGAATGACGAGCGAGGCCAATACGCAGAGATGCAGGATGATACCGATCAACATCTTGTTGGCGCGATAAAGGCTCTCCTCGCGCGCCGTGATCACCTGCCCTTTGGTTATCGTTGCACTCATTGGAGCTGCCTTTGAAGGGCGAAGCGGACGTAGAACAGGGCGAACACCAGCAGAAGCCCGAGCCAGAGCGTGCCGATCGCCGAGGCCAGCCCAAAATCCCAATCCTCGAACGCCGTCTTATAGGTGTAGAGTGCGAGGACCATGGTCGCGTTGACCGGCCCACCCTGGGTCAGGACGAACACCAGGGTAAGCTCCTGGAAAAAGCGGACCATCTGCAGGAGGGCAGCCACCATGATGATGTTGCGCATCAAGGGCAGCAGGACGTAGCGCTGTCGTTGCAGAAAGCTGGCGCCGTCGACATGTGCCGATTCCAGCAGTTCGGAGGGAATGCCCTGCAGACCTGCGAGGCAAATGACCATGATGAAGGGGATCGCGCGCCACGCGTAACCCATGATGATGGTCCACTGCGAGGCATCCTGATCGAACAGCCAGCGAACCGGTTCCTCGATGATCCCGAAAAATCGCAGCAAATAATTGATCAGGCCGTAATCGGTGCTGAACAGCCAGCCCCAGAGAATAGCAATGACGATCCAGGGTACGACCCAGACCTGGAAGATGGCGGCCCGGAAGAATGCCGCGGCCTTGATGCCCGCATTGAGCAGCGTGGCGAGGCCATAGCCCGCGAAGGTCGCGAGAATGGTCGCCGAGCCGACGATCTTGATGGTGTTCCACACCACCTCCCAGAACTCCGGATCCCCCAGCAGATAGGTGAAGTTCTCGAAGCCGATAAAATTGACATCGGTATAGAGCGGGGAGGCGTCGGTGAAGGCGAGGCGAACGCCATTGAGCACGGGATAGAGAACGAAGGCGCCGACCAGCAGAATAGCCGGTGCGAAGATGGCCATGACGAACGGCCAGTTCTGCCGAAACGAGTACACCACGTCGTTGCTTGCCTCCGGGAAGCGCCCTTAACCCAAGTTGCCGGGAGCGCTGATTCTTTTGTATCAGTTGCTGACGGATCAAACCATGCAGCCTCGACTGACCCAAGGCAAGGCTCCGGGCAGCGAATCAATGTTGCAGCGAGGTACTACTAAGATGCGTCCATGCTAGCGGCGACTCGCTGGTGGATGGCTGCTTTGTATGAACCGGAGACAAGGGGTACAGTCGTTTGAGGCGTCTGGGTGCGCCTAGCTATTCAAAGATCTAATGAAATGGAAGCAAGATGAAAGCATTCGGGCGTAGCGGGGATGAGGGGATCGCCAATCAGGCGTTCGGGTTGCCGCGGCGGTTTTTGTTGACGGGGGCTGAGACGGGCGGTGCGCGATCGGTCTGGGTCGAGGACGTACCGGCAGGAGAAGGGCCGCCGCGCCACGTTCACCATGCCGAGGAAGAGCTTTTCTATGTGATCAGCGGTCGCTTTCGCTTTCTCGCCGGCGATGACGAGCGGGAGCTGGAGCAAGGCGGTGTCATGTTGGTGCCACGGGGCACGGTGCACACCTTCAAGAATATCGGCGACACAGCCGGCGCACTCTTCATCGAGATGACGCCGGGCGGGTTCGATGCGTTCCTGGCAATCGTCGAGGCCGAAGGCCTCGCACCGCCGGACGGCATGGAGCGGATTGCGGAACTTGCTGCGAGCTACAAACTCGAGTTCGTCGGCCCGCCGCTGGATTGATCAAGCATGAGCCGATTTGTCGGGACCATCATCGCCGCTGTCTTGCTGGCCATAGGTTTTGCCGCAGGGGGGTGGTTTGTCGGGAACGGCTTTCAAGCCGCCCGGCTCGGCGACCGGTTCGTCTCGGTCAAGGGCTTGGCCGAGCGCGATGTCGAGGCGGATCTCGCTGTCTGGCCGATCGGCTTTGTTGCCACGGGTAACGATCTCGCGGCCGTACAGGCCGATATTCAACAGGATGAGGACATCGTTCGGGAATTTCTCGAGGGCGCGGGGATTGCAGCCGATGCCATAGAGGTGTCGTCCGTCGAGGTGCAGGATCTGCTGGCACAGGCCTATCGCTCAGGCCCGGTGGAAAGCCGCTACA
The DNA here is from genome assembly GCA_041750975.1 of Geminicoccaceae bacterium. GTDB lineage: Bacteria > Pseudomonadota > Alphaproteobacteria > Geminicoccales > Geminicoccaceae > JBGSYN01. The sequence goes on from JBGSYN010000098.1 coordinate 39,410, forward strand.
TCATGCAGGAAAGTATCCTGGTGCGGACCACGGACATAGAGACGGTGATCGCCGCACATGCGGCATCGAGCGATCTGATTGCCCGAGGTGTCGTCCTTGGGGGCGAGGGCGGCGCGTCGAGCGGGCCCAATTTCCTCTTCACCCGGCTCAATGACATCAAGCCCGAGATGATCGCCGAGGCCACCGCCAATGCTAGAGAGGCTGCCGCTCAGTTTGCGGCGGACAGCGACAGTTCGCTCGGCGGAATCAGACGCGCCAGCCAGGGCGTGTTCCAGATCCTGCCACGCGATGACGTTCAGGGCCTCTACGAACCGCAGCAGCGCAATAAGCGCGTGCGGGTGGTCTCGACGATCGATTACTACTTGCGGGACTAGGCGGCGTCCTTGTCGAACAGGTGCAGGTGCTCGCCATAGCCCTCAGCCTCGAGCTGATCTTTCGGCACAAAGCGTAAGGCTGCGGAATTGATGCAGTAGCGCAGTCCGGTGGGTGCCGGACCATCCGGGAACACATGGCCGAGATGGCTGTCGCCATGCTTCGAGCGGACCTCGGTGCGCGTCATGAAGAGACTGCGATCCTTGTGCTCGACGACGTTCTGGGAGTCGATGGGGCGGGTGAAGCTCGGCCAGCCGCTCTTCGAATCGAACTTGTCGGCGGAAGCGAATAATGGTTCGCCGCTGACGACATCGACATAGAGCCCCTCGCCCTTGTAGTCCCAGAACTCGTTCTGAAACGGCCGCTCGGTGGCGTCGTTCTGGGTAACATCGCGCTGCATCGGCGTCAGCTTGTCGAGCGCTTCCGGTGTTTTCTGATAAGATTTCGGCATCTCATTCTCCAATGGTCTCGAACCGTACATGTGGGGCTGTAAGCACCCTATGTTACCCTCGGATCTCAGAAGCTTGATGCGTCGCGCCGCTCCAGCAGGGCGTCGAGTTCGTGGCGCTCATCCTCGGAGAGGGAATTTTGCGGCTCCATGGGCGCAACGCGATTACGGCGCACAAAGACGACGATTCCGGCCGCACCCATCGCCAGCAGCACGAACGGGCTGATCCAGAGCAGGTAGGTTGCTGGCTTGACGGGCGGCGCGAGGAGGACGAAATCGCCATAGCGCGCCGTGAGATAGTTCTTGATCTCGATATCGGTATCGCCCGCCAGGATGCGCTCGCGGACGATGCGGCGAAGGTCGGTGGCGAGGGCCGCATCGCTGTCGTCGATCGACTGGTTCTGGCAGACGAGGCAGCGCAGCTCCTTTGCCAAAGCCCGGGCCCGCGCCTCCTCGGCGGGGTTCTCCAGCATCTCGTCGGGCGACACGGCGGCCGGCGCCGGAGTCGTGAGCAGGAGCCCGAGCAACAGTACCAGGAAGCCCCAGCGTCTCATCCGTTCAGCCCCTCGATCACGCTTCGAAGCTTGGGCAGATCGCGTTCCTGGATCGGCCCCACATGTTTGTAGACGATCGTGCCGTCGGCATCGACGACAAAGGTCTCGGGGACACCATAGACGCCCCAATCGATCCCGGCTCGGCCCTCGGGATCAGCACCGATACGGGTAAACGGGTCGCCCAACGCGTCGAGCCATTGGCGCGCGTCCTCGGGTTTATCCTTGTAGTTGATCGCCTGGACCTTGATCCCTTCCTCGGCAAGTTCGGTGATCTGCGGATGCTCGACCTGGCAAGGCAAACACCAGCTCGCGAATATATTCACCAGCATCAGCTCGCCCTTGAGATCCGAGGTCGCGAGACCCGGTTTGTCATGACCCTCGATTGCGGCAAGGTCGAACGCCGGCACGGGTTCGTCGAGCAGGGCCGAAGGTAGCACTTGGGGATCCCGGGTCAGTCCCAATCCCAAAAAGACGCCGATAACGACAAAGACGACAGCTGGAATAAGGAAGAAGAGCGTGCGGCGCATGGTGCTGCGGTCAGGCCTGGGCGTCGGCTGGGCGACGCGATCTCGCCGGTTGCGGCGCCCCGATGCGATGCCGTCGATCGGCCAGCGAGATCAGGCCCGCAATCCCCATGAGTCCGGCCCCGCCCCAGATCCAGAAGGCCAACGGATTGTAATAGAGACGGACATTGAACCGACCTGGTTCCACCTCTTCGCCAATAACGAGATAGATGTCGCGCAGCAGGCCGGTATCGATGCCGGCTTCGGTGGTGTTGTTGCGCTCGACCGGAAAGAAGCGGCGCTCGGAAAAGAGTGTGGCGATCTCGCTGCCGCCACGGGAAACGTCGAAGGTGGCGCGCTCGGCGACATAGTTCGGCCCGCGGACGTCGCTGATCGAGGCTAAGGTGATGTCGTATCCCGCCAAATCGACGGTTTCGCCCTCGGCCAATGTCAGGATGCGCTCGACCTGGGCAGTGCTCGACACGGTGACGCCCAGGATCAGGACGCCGAGGCCGATATGGGCGACGGTCATGGCAAAGGCGGCGCGGGGCAGGCCGCACAGGCGGTTCCAGACCCGAGCGGCACCCATGTTCGGAAAGCCCGCGCGAGACAGGAGCTCGAAAACAGAGCCCGCAATCACCCAGACCCCGATGGCGATCCCGAACGTTGCCATCGCGCTTTTGGGCGCCACCAGAAAAACGATGACGGTGGCGATGACCGCCATGGCGATGACGGCAGGCAGGGCACGGCGCAACGCCGAGGGGAGATTGCCACGCTTCCACGCCATCAGCACACCGATCGGCAGCACGATCGCGAGCGGAATCATCAAGGGCAGGAATGTGGCGTTGAAATAGGGCGGGCCGACGGAGATCTTGGGTCCGCCCAGAGCGTCGAGAAACAGTGGGTAGAGAGTGCCGAGCAGGACCGTGGCGGCGGCGGTTGCCAGGAGCAGATTGTTGAGCAGCAGCGAGCCTTCGCGGCTGACCGCCGAAAAGATGCCGCCGCTCTCCAATGACGGCGCCCGCCAGGCGTAAAGAAGGAGCGAGCCGCCCACGGCGATGACCAGCAACGCCAGGATGAAGACACCGCGCTCCGGATCCGTGGCGAACGCATGGACCGAAGTCAGCACGCCGGAACGTACCAGAAAAGTGCCGAGCAGGCTCAGCGAGAATGTCAGGATGGCAAGGAGGATGGTCCAGCTTTTGAGTGTGTTGCGCTTCTCGACGACGATCGCCGAATGCAACAGCGCGGTGCCTGCAAGCCAGGGCATGAAGGACGCGTTCTCAACGGGATCCCAGAACCAATAGCCGCCCCAGCCGAGCTCGTAATAGGCCCACCAGCTGCCGAGGGCGATGCCGAGCGTGAGGAAGGTCCAAGCGGCCAGCGTCCAGGGCCGCATCCAGCGCGCCCAGGTCGGATCGATGCGGCCCTCGAGCAAGGCGGCGATGGCGAAGGAGAAGGTCGTCGAGAACCCGACATAGCCCAGATAGAGCATCGGCGGATGGATCGCCAGGCCGGGGTCCTGCAGGATCGGATTGAGCCCTTGGCCATCGAGCGGTGCGGGATCGAGCCGCTCGAACGGGTTCGAGGTGAAGACGATGAACGCCAGAAAGCCGAGGCCGATCATGCCTTGCACGGCCAGCACGCGAGCCTTGAAGCGGTCCGGCAGATTGCGCCCGAGAACGGCGACGCCCGCACCGAACAGCGCCAGAATCCAGACCCAGAGGACGAGCGAGCCCTCGTGATTGCCCCAGGTGCCGCTGATTTTATAGATCATCGGCTTGGATGAGTGAGAGTTTGTGGCGACGTTGGCGACCGAGAAGTCGGAGATGATGTAGGCCTGCATCAATACCGCGAATGCGAGCGTCAGACAGGCGAACTGCCCGAGTGCCGCGGGCTTCGCGACCTCCAGCATCGCGCTGTCATCTCTTGCCGCCCCGATCATCGGCACGACGGATTGGATGACGGCAACCGCAAACGCCATCAGCAGTAGAAAATGCCCCATTTCGACGAGGCCGATTGTCGGCATGGCCATGCTCAAGGTTCCCCTGTTGCCTGATTGTGCCGCCACATCCCGGCGTCTTTCAGCGATTCCGCCACTTCTTTCGGCATATAGTTCTCGTCGTGCTTGGCGAGCACTTCGCTCGCTACAAAATCGCCATTGGCATCGAGTTCACCCTGGGCGACGATGCCCTGGCCCTCCCGGAAAAGATCGGGTAGCGAGCCTCTGAAGCGCACGTCGACATTATGCGCCTCGTCGGTCACCGTAAAGATGACGAGACCATCGGTCTCATGACGGACGCTGCCATCGCGGACGAGGCCGCCGAGCCGCAGCCGCCTGCCGGCGTCCACTTCGCCCGTGGCGATGCGGGTCGGCGAGACGAAGAACGCAATGCTGTCCTGCATCGCCGCCAGCACCAACCCGACGGCACCGCCGACCAGCACCACGACCAGGGCGAGAAGCATCAGACGTTGTCGCTTCACGGTACGCACCGCCCTAAGCCTCCCTGGTTTCGGAGGTAGCCGCGGGAGTTCGGACTGCGGTCTGGCGGAGTTGCGGACGGCGTGGCCGCCGGGGCCGAAGCTCCGACTTCAGGGCATCGGCCTCGGCAACACGTTTGCGTGCCTGCCGCCAACTCTGCCAATATAGCAATGCCAGGGCACCGACGGTAAAGCCGAAGGCCGTCCACACGAAGGTCCCATATCCTCCCATCGCCAAGAACTGATTCAATTTGCCAACCCAAGCCCTTAGTCACAAGTCACCGAAGACAATAGTTCATGCGGCTGCAGGCACAAGCCGTGATGAGCTGAGGACGGTGCTCGGTCTGGACGCGACGGCGCCGATCCTGGGGGCCTCGAGCCAGGATCTGCGGAGAACGGTCGCCGATGCGCCACACACGGAAATCGACCACCAGGCACTGGTCGCGCGGATGCGGCGTTTGATCGAGGCCGGTTCGGCTGAGATCCGGGCCTCGTTCGAGCAGACCAGCGACGCCGAATACGTTCATCGCGAGCGGGCTCGCCTCGTCGACGTGACGCTGCAAGGTGCGCTCGATTTCATCGACGACCACCTGTTCCAACGAAGTAACCTCACCAAGGGCGAGGCGCTGGCGGTGGTGGCGTTGGGCGGCTACGGGCGGGCCGAACTTGCCCCCGGCTCCGATATCGATCTGCTGTTCCTTTATCCCTACAAACTCACGCCCCGGACCGAGCAGACCGCCGAGTTCCTGCTCTACCGATTGTGGGATCTCAATCTCAAGGTCGGTCAGGCAGTCCGGTCGATCCAGGACTGTATCAGGCTTGCGAAGACCGATCTGCAGGTCGAGACCAGCCTTCTGGAAGCTCGTCTGATCTGGGGTTCCGAAGAGGTTTTCCAGGACTTACGCGCCAGATACCGCAGTGAGATCATGGCGCGTCGCGGCCCCGAGTTCATCGAGCTCAAGCTTGCCGAACGCGACGCGCGGCATCGGCGCATGGGCGACAGCCGCTATCTGCTCGAGCCGAATATCAAAGAGGGCAAGGGCGGCCTGCGCGATCTCCATATTTTGATGTGGCTCGGCAAATATCTCTACGAGATCGAGACGATCGAGGAACTGATCGCGCATCAGGTCCTGACGGCGCCGGCGGTGCATAGTTTCGAGCGCGCACGGCGCTTTCTCTGGACGGTCCGCTGCCATCTTCATTATCTCACGGGCCGGGCCGAAGAGCGTTTGACGTTCGATCTGCAGTCCGAGGTTGCGAGTCGGATGGAATATCGCGATCGCGGTCGAATCAGCGATGTCGAACGTTTCATGAAGCACTATTATCTGATCGCCAAGGATGTGGGCGATCTGACCCGGATCTTCTGCGCCGATCTCGAGGAGCGGCACCAGCGCAAATCGACCATCGGGCTGCCTCGTTTCGGCTTCGGGCGCCGGCGTCAGGGCGGATTTCTCATTCAGCGCGGGCGCATCGGCGTCGAGGATCCGGCACTGTTCACCAAGCAGCCGATCAAGATTCTCGAGCTTTTTAGTCTGGCCCAGGCTCGGGATCTGGATATCCATCCTGAAGCGCTTCGCCTGATCGCCGAATGCCGCGCGCCCATATTCCGCGGTTTGTTGGACAATCCGGAAGCCAACCGGCTCTTTCTGGACATGCTGACCAGCCCCAAGGATCCGGCAACGACGCTGAAACGGATGAACGAGGCCGGCGTTCTCGGCCGCTTCATTCCGGAATTCGGGCGCATCGTCGCGCAGATGCAGCACAATCTATATCACGTCTACACGGTCGACGAGCACACGATCCGCGCCATCGACAACCTGCATAAAATCGAGACCGGCGAGCTCAAGGAAGTTTTGCCGCTCGCGGTCGAGTTGATGCCGCAGATCGCCTCCAGGCGGGATCTTTATGTGGCGGCGTTCCTGCATGACCTGGGGAAGGGCCGGAACCGCAATCATTCGATCGTCGGCGAGGAAATCGCGCGCGAGTTGTGCCCGCGACTCGGCCTTACCGATAGCCAGACCGACATGGTCAGCTGGCTGGTGCGCGAACATCTGGTGATGAGTAATTTCGCCCTCAGGCGCGACACCGAAGACCCGCAAACGGTGGCCGATTTCGTCAAGATCGTGCAGTCGCCCGAACGCCTTCGACTTCTGACGGTACTAACCATGGTCGATACCCATGCGGTCGGTCCCGGCGTCTGGAACGGCTGGAAGGGTCAGCTGCTGCGCGAGCTTTATCAAGAGGCTCAAGCCGCCATGAATCTGGGCGATCCGGTCGGCCGGCGGGCGCACAGGATCGCCCAGGTCAAGGAAACTCTCGAGACCGAGCTCGACGCGCAGGGGCTGTTCGATTCGGCCGGCGCCTCTGCCTATATCGAGCGTCACGACGGCCGGTATCTCCTGAACTTTTCCACGAATGAATTGGTCCAGCACGCTCGCCTCGTACGCGAAGCGGACCGCGAGGCCATTCCTTTGGGGTTCGACTACCGGGTGGCTGCCGGCCAGGACCGCACCGAGCTCATCGTCTATGCGGCCGACCATCCTGGACTATTCATGAAGGTCGCAGGTGCCCTGGCGATAAGCGGTGTGTCCATCGTCGACGCTCGGATCTTCACGACATCCGACCTCATGGCCCTCGATGTGTTCGGCTTGCAGGATTCGACCGGTAATGCGGTCGAGCTCAGCGCCAGGCGGCAAGAGCGCATCCGCACCAATATCGAAAAGGCATTGCGTGGAGAGGTCAGCCTTGAGCGCGCCCTGCATGGCAAGCGATCGCTGCCGACGCGGGCCGACGTCTTCAAGGTCGAGCCCCGGGTGATCATCGACAACAATGCCAGCCGCACGCATACGCTGATCGAAGTCAACGGCCGCGACCGGCCCGGCTTACTTTATGCACTCGCCAGCACCTTCATGCAGATGCGCCTGATCATCACCAGCGCCCATGTCAGCACCTTTGGCGAGCGCGTCGTCGATGTCTTCTACGTCAAGGATGTGTTCGGCTTGAAAATCACCGCGCGCGCGCACCAGCATCGGCTCGAGACGGCGCTCAAAGCAGCGCTGGCCGAGGACTGACAACGAACGATGCGTGTGCTGTTCGGCGCCTTTTTGACGGTCGGCTCCCTGACCGGTGTCTCTCGCGTCACGGGCTTCCTCCGCGACCTGATGATCGCCGCCGTACTGGGTGCGGGCGGGTTGGCGGATGCCTTCTTCGTCAGCTTCAAGCTCGCCAATTTCCTCAGGCGTCTCTTTGCCGAGGGCGCCTTCAACGCCGGCTTCATTCCCCTGTTCGGCCGCACGCTCGAGACCGAGGGGCGGGAGGAGGCAATGCGTTTCGCATCGCAGGTCTTCTCCGTGATGCTCACGGTCTTGCTGGTCATCGTGCTGGTCGCCGAGATGACCATGCCCTGGCTGGTACGCGGCCTTGCCCCTGGCTTCGAGCCGGGCGGCGAGCGCTACGCCGTCGCCGTCTCGCTCAGCTACATCACCTTTCCCTACCTCCTATTCGTCTCGCTGGTGGCGATGGTGAGCGGAGTGATGAATTCGTTCGGCTATTTCGCGGCACCGGCCTTTGCCCCGGTTTTGTTGAACCTCGTCCTGATTGCGGCGATGCTTCTGGCGTTCCTGCATCCGGAGACGCCAGCCCATGCGCTGGCCTGGGGCGTGGCGATCGCGGGTGTGCTGCAGTTCATCTGGATCATGGCTGCGGCGCAACGCGCCGACATTCGCATCCGTATGACCCGTCCGCAGTTGACGGCCAGGATCAGGCGCCTGTTTCGTTTGGTGATGCCCGGCGTGTTCGGCTCCGGGGTCGCGCAGATCAATCTGCTGATCGATACCTGGTTCGCCTCGACCCTGGCGACGGGTGCCGTCTCTTATCTGTTTTATGCCGACCGCCTCAATCAACTGCCGCTCGGCATGATCGGCATTGCTGTCGGCACGGCGTTGTTGCCCTTGCTGACGCGCCAGCTTCGAGGCGGTCTCGAGACGCAAGCCATGGATACCCAGAACCGGGCGCTTGAGCTTGCCCTCTTCTTCACGATGCCTGCGGCAACCGCGTTGATCGTCATCAGCTATCCGATCATTGAAGTTCTGTTCGAACGAGGCGCTTTCGATGCGACGGCAACGGCCGCCACCGCCGCGGCGCTTCAGGCATTTGCCCTGGGGCTGCCTGCCTATGTTCTGACCAAGGTTCTGGCGCCGGCCTTCTTTGCCCGGGAAGACACGGCGACCCCGGTCAAGGTCGCGGCATCGGCCCTGGTCACCAATATCGTCCTCATTCTCGCTTTGATCGGTCCCCTGGCGCATGTCGGCATCGCCCTCGCCACAGCGCTCTCCAATTGGCTCAACGCCATGCTGTTGTTTTTCCTGTTACGGCGGCGCGGCCACCTTGCGCTCGATCGACGACTATTGCAGCGGCTTTTGGCCTTTGCTTTGGGCTGCGTGACCATGGCCGCCCTTTTACTGGGAACCCTCATGCTTTCCTTCGATCTGCCGTCCTGGGTCGAACTCTGTTTGTTGATCTTTCTCGGCAGTCTCGGTTACCTGGGCGCCACTTATATCGCGGGGGGGATCGATCCACACGAGATCCGGTCCCTGTTGCGCGTCAAGCGGGCTTGACTGCGGGAGCCGGCTCGTGTGCTAACGGTTCCCCGCAAATAACAGGCGCCACCAAACCAGGAAAAATAACGATGAAGGGCCGGATCTTCTCAGGCATCCAGCCGACCCATGGAATTCATTTGGGCAACTATCTGGGCGCCATCCGCTATTGGGTGTCGATGCAGGCGGACTATGAATGCACCTATTGCATTGTCGACCAGCATGCGCTGACAACGCTGCAAGATGGAAAAGCCATGGCGGCGAACAGCCGCGAGGTTGCAGCTGCCCTGATCGCCTCGGGGATCGATCCCGCGAACTCCACATTGTTCGTGCAGAGTGCCGTGCCGGCCCATGCGCAACTCGCTTGGATCCTGAACTGCGTGACGCCGATCGGTTGGCTGAACCGGATGACCCAATTCAAGGAGAAGGCGGGGAAGAACCGTGAGAACGCGGTCGTCGGCCTTTACGTCTATCCGGTTCTGCAGGCAGCCGACATCCTTGCGCACAAGGCGACCCACGTGCCGGTCGGCGAGGACCAGAAGCAGCATCTCGAACTATCACGCGACATCGCAAGCTCGTTCAATCGGAGGTTCGGCGTGGAGTTCTTTCCGTTGCCCGAACCGATGATCCAGGGCGAGGCCACGAGGGTCATGTCGCTGCGAGACGGCTCCAAGAAAATGAGCAAATCGGACAGTTCGGACATGTCGCGGATCAGCCTGACGGATGACGCCGACACGATTTCGCTGAAGTTCAAGCGGGCCAAATCGGATAGCGTCCAAGGCCTCAGCTACGATCCGGACAACCGTCCAGAGGCCGCCAACCTGTTGACGATTTTCGCCGCATTGAGCGAGCGGAGCCGAAGCCAGGTCGAGGCCGAATACGCCAATGCCCAGTTTTCGGCATTCAAGACCGATCTGGCGGATCTCGCCGTTGCCAAGCTGGCCCCGATTGCCACTGAAATGCGCAAGCTTCTGGAGGATCCGGCCGAGATCGATCGCATTCTCGATGCCGGTGCGGCACGTGCCAACGAGCGTGCCGAAGGCGTTCTGCGGCAGGTCCACGAAATCATCGGGTTTGCGCATACCTGATGCGCATTTCTCCAGATCGGAACCTCGGCGGCCAAGTCGGGCCTTGCGAGCGGCAGCGAAACGGTACACCACTTGACGCCAGCGGCGGTTGCCGCCTCGACAGCATCAGGATGGTTTGATGGCCTATCTCGACCAGAGTTCGCAGATAAGCAGCCGCAAGAAATGGCTACTTGCGCCGCTGACCCTGCTGGTTCTGCTGGTCGTCTATTTCGTCGGCGGTATGATCTACTTTCATAACATCGACGACGACCCGGATTTCGGCCGGTCTCTGGTTGTCCCGACCGGCGCCAGTCATACCGTGGCGGTGACCGCGGCCTTGATCGAGCGCGAGGTCGATATCAATAATTGGGTCTCCAATGATCCGCTAATCTTTCCAAGCGCTTGGCTCGACAACATGCCGAATTTTCAACAGGGTATGTTTCAAGCGCTCTCGCGTTTCGCCGTCGAACTCTCCGATCAGATCGCGCGTGTCCGGGGCTCGAGCCGGATCGACCCCGATCTCGAAAACGCCGCGGGCGCGCTGCGTTACCCCGGTGACGTCTGGGTCTTCGATTTCAGCACCTTCAGTCTTCGCGAACGCTCGGAAAGCCAGTACCGACAGGCGGCTGCAAGCTTGCTCCGCTTCAACGAGCGGCTGGTCTCCGGCGATGCCGTGTTCGAGCGCCGCTCCGACAATCTCCTAACCACGCTCGACCGTTTCGCCTCGGACCTTGGCGGCTCGTCCGCCTTATTGTTCGAGTTTGTCGAGACGCGCGCCGGCAGCTTTTTCGATTTCCAATCGGACGACGTGTTTTACGCGACCAAGGGCCGTCTTTATGCCTATTTGATCCTGTTGCAGGCAATGCGGCTGGATTTCGCCGAAATCATCGAGGAGCGCGACCTCGCACCGCTTTGGGAGGAGATGGTTGACAGCATGCGGCTGGCGGCATTGCTCAACCCCTGGATCGTCATGAATGGAACACCGGATAGTATGATCAGGCCCAATCATCTGGCCGCCCAGGGATTTCTATTGCTGCGGGCGCGGACGCAATTGCGCGAGATCACTAATGTGCTCTTGAAGTGATGCGCGTGCTATTGAAGTGGTGGCGCGAAAACAGCATCTCAATCCAAGCGTTACACCAAACGAATTTCGATGATCACAGGTGCGCGCCGCCAAGGAGAGAGGATGTTTATCCAGACTGAACAAACGCCAAACCCCGCGACATTGAAGTTTTTGCCGGGCGCCGGTGTAATTTCAGAGTTGACCCTCGACTTCACGGCAATTGAGCAGGCCGAGGCCAAATCGCCTCTTGCCGCCCGCTTGTTCGGTGTCGACGGTGTCACCGGGGTCTATATCGGCCGTGACTTCGTCAGCGTGACCAAGGATGACGGCGAGGACTGGTACGAGCTCAAGCCGGCAGTACTGGGTGCGATCATGGATCATTTCATGTCGGGTATGCCCGTTGTCGATCCGGCGCTCGAAGCCGAGGCCGAGCCGGTTGGCGAGGTCGAAGACGATGAGACGGTCCGCCAGATCAAGGAATTGATCGACACCCGGGTGCGGCCGGCCGTGGCGCAGGATGGCGGCGATATCGTCTTCCATGGGTTCGAGCGCGGGATCGTTTACCTGCACATGCAAGGCGCCTGTTCCGGGTGCCCCAGTTCCGTGATCACGCTCAAGAGCGGGATCGAGAACCTGCTGCGTCATTATGTGCCCGACGTGACGGAAGTCCGTCAGATCTGACGCCTCGGCCTGCGGCAGTCCCTTGCGCCTTTTGGGGTTTGATACTTCGGCGGGGCGTTGTTCCGCGGCCCTAGGTGAGGCCGGCGAGGTGCTGGCTTCACGCGATGAGGAACTACAGCGTGGGCATGCCGAGCGGCTGATGCCGATGATCAAGGCGGTGCTGGCCGACGGCCACACCCGATGGCCGCAAATCGACTGCATCGTCGTGACCACCGGTCCGGGAAGTTTCACCGGAATCCGCACAGGTATCGCTGCGGCCCGAGCGCTGGCTTTGGCCATACCGGCCGAGGTTTTGCCGTTAACGGTTTTCGATGTGCTGGCAGATACAGTCACAACGTCCGCGCCCGACGATCGTCGGGCGGTTCTGGCAGTCCTCGATGCTCGTCGCGATCAAGTTTACGCTCAGCTTTTCGATGGCATTGGCCAACCCCTCGCAGCGCCACTGTGCGGCGATGCGGGCGAAATCGCCGGGTCGCTTCCGCCCGACTGCCGGGCCGTCGGGAGCGGTGCCGATCTGATCGCTGCTCATCGTGACGATTGCGAGACGGTCGACATCGCGCTTGAGGCGCGCTACCTCCTTGCGACCGCTTGGCGGCGGCTCGACGACGGGGCGAAGCCGGTGCGGGGATTTGACGTATACCCCTTGTATTTGCGGCCACCGGATGCCAATCCGGTGGCCGGTCGGTCCCTTCTCGAGGTTGCGGCGCGACGATGATCCGGCTCAACAGGCCGAGTTCCATATCCATCCGACCCGTGGGGCCCTTCGATCTGGGCCGCCTCGCCAAGTTACATAAGGTCTGTTTCGAGGATTCCTGGAACCGCTCGGATCTGGCGCATCTGTTGGCACTACCCGGCGGTTTCGGTTTGGTCGCCCGCCTGTTCGAGGGCGGTCTTGCCGGGCTCGATGGCATACGCGGGGTCGGTTTCAGCTTGTGCAGAACGGTCCGGGACGAATGCGAATTGCTTTCGATCGGCGTGGCGCCGAGCTTTCGCCGCCGCCGAGTCGCGACGGCCTTGGTCCGGGCCAGCATGGAGCGTTGCTGGGAGTTGGGCGCTCGGGCTATGTTTCTCGAGGTGGCAGTCGATAACGCCTCGGCTATGCGTCTTTATGAAGAACACGGCTTTGAGAAAGTCGGGACTCGCGCCGATTACTACCAGCGTGCCAATGGTTCGAGAGCGAATGCGTTTACGATGAGATGTGATTTGATCGCGACATTTGCGGCACCGTGTAGTGATCTCGGCCATGGCAATGAAATGTTGCGACGGGAACGTGGCTGATCATTTAGGATCCAGTATCGCGTTGCGATTGCAATTTTGCCACCGCTTAACATCCCAAGGTCTCCACTGAAGCCATTTCCATGCCCGCCACGGTTCGGCAATAAACCGGGCCTTGCGATCCAGGTTCCCCTCAAACCTGTCAGACGATTGCTGCTGAAGTTCAGCACCGCCTTTAGTCGGTACTAGCAAAACTCACATTTTTTTAAGCTATGGTGTCGAATTCTTAAAAATAAGGGGTTGCCCTCTTTATTTTCGTAGTTATCTTGCAGCATTGCTAAGTTAACTTCTACGTAAAAACGGACAACAACACGATGGGTGAACAATTAAGTCACAATGAACTGCTGTCATTGACGACAGAGATCGTGGCTTCGCATGTTTCCAACAATACGGTTGCGGTGAGTGACCTGCCGCAAATCATCAAGCTCGTTTTCGCTTCTCTTGCCAGTCAAGGATCCGAAGAGCGGGAGCTCGAACCGGAGAAGCCTGTTCCTGCAATATCCGTGAAGAAGTCGGTTCAACCGGAATTCATTGTTTGTCTCGAGGACGGCAAGAAGCTCAAAATGCTGAAGCGCCATCTCAAGACCCGTTACGACATGACACCGGACGACTATCGGAAGCGTTGGGGCCTGTCGGACGACTATCCGATGGTAGCGCCCAATTACGCCGAGCAGCGTTCGACCCTGGCGAAGAAGATCGGTCTCGGCACGAAACCGCGCGCCCGCGGCCGCCGGGTGGCTGCCGCATCGTAACAAGCTGTCAACGTTGGTTGCTTCTAAGGGCGCTTGACTGCGCCCTTTTTCGTGCTCACGACCGATTCAGGTCAATTCGCCTTTTCCGGCAAAGGTACAATTCGACTTGACGGCCCTCCAGCGGTCCTTATCTGAGCGTTATCGGTATGCATGTCTGAGCCGTCGAGGGACGTTGTCGCGTAAGATTTACATCAAGACCTACGGGTGTCAGATGAACGTCTATGATTCGGAGCGCATGGCGCGGCTGATGGCCGCCCACGGCTACGATGACGTCGACACTCCTGGTGCCGCCGACCTCGTCGTTCTCAATACCTGCCACATCCGCGAAAAGGCTGCCGAAAAGGTTTATTCGGAACTCGGCCGGCTACGTGAGTTGCGCGATGGGCCGGGCGGCAACGCCGCGATGCGGATCGCCGTCGCCGGCTGTGTTGCCCAGGCCGAGGGCGAGGCCATGCTTGAGCGTATGCCTGAAATCGACATTGTTGTCGGGCCGCAAGCTTATCATCGGCTGCCCGAATTGCTGGCGCTGCGGGCGCGGTCCGAAGGCGGCGTCGTCGACACCGAGTTCCCGGTTGTGAGCAAGTTCGACAGTCTCCCTCTGGAAGCAAACGCCGAAGCAATTTCGGCGTTCGTCACGATCCAGGAAGGTTGTGACAAGTTCTGTACGTTTTGCGTTGTGCCGTATACGCGCGGCGCCGAGGTTTCGAGACCAGCCGCGGATGTTGTCGAGGAGTGCAGACGTCGCGTGGAGGCAGGCGCGCGCGAGATCGTGTTGCTCGGTCAGAATGTGAACGCCTATCGCGGCGATGCACCGGACGGTGGTGATTGGAGCCTCGGCAGGTTGATCCGGGCACTTGCGGAGATCGACGGCCTCGATCGCATCCGCTACACGACCTCGCATCCGCGGGATATGGCCGAAGACCTGATCTCGGCGCATCGAGACGTGCCGCAGTTGATGCCGTTCGTGCATCTTCCGGTGCAGTCAGGTTCGGACCGCGTGCTGGCCGCGATGAACCGCCGGCATACGGTTTCGGATTATTTGCGGCTGATCGATCGGTTGCGTTCGGCCCGCGCCGATCTTGCATTATCCTCCGACTTTATAGTCGGTTTTCCTGGCGAGCGGGACGAGGACTTCGAGGCAACGCTGTCACTGGTTCGCGCCGTAGGTTTTGCGCAAAGTTTCTCATTCAAGTACAGTAGTCGACCAGGGACACCAGGATCGGTAATGCCGAAGCAAATTGGCGAAAAGATTAAGTCTGAGCGACTCCAATCGCTGCAGGAACTCTTGGCCCGCCAGATGGTTGAATATCAGCGGGCGAGTATCGGTCGACGTTTGTCTGTCTTGTTCACCAAACCCGGTAGGCATGCAGGGCAACTCGTCGGCCAGTCGGCCTACCAGCAGGCGGTTCATGTGAAGACCGAATGTCATCGAATCGGCGATCTCGTCGATGTCGACATCGAGCATGCTGGACCGCACAGTCTTGCGGGTTCCATCGCCGTCAAATCGTCCATTACGCCGCAAAGTCTTGCACTCGCACTTTGAAGGTAAGGATCAACACGCTGAAAACGCTTGAGCCTGATGTTGAGCAGGTATTGGCCCGTCGCCGGCTGCAAATCGAAGACAACAATCAATGTGCGCAGCTATTCGGTCAACATCATGTCAATATTGCGAGGATCGAGCGGAGCCTGCCGGTCCAGATCATTGCCAGAGGTAATGAACTCGTCATCCAGGGCGAAATCGAAGCTGATGTGGAAACGGCTGCATCGGTGATCGAGGATTTGCACAGACAGGTGCTGCGCGGGTTTCCGATCGGCCGACAGGAAGTCGATGCCGCCATTCGCATGGTCAGGGCCGGCGAAGGCCGCAACGGGGCCGATGCCAACCTAGTGGAAGTCAAGACCGAACGCCGGCTGGTCGTGCCCCGTTCACCGAACCAGGCCCGCTACATCCGGGCCATCGAGAATCACGACTTGGTGTTCGGACTGGGCCCGGCGGGCACCGGCAAAACCTATCTCGCGGTCGCCGTCGCGGTCGCCATGATGAAGGCCCGGCGGATCGATCGCATCATTCTTTCGAGGCCAGCCGTCGAAGCCGGTGAGCGGCTCGGATTTCTGCCCGGCGACCTCAAAGAAAAAGTCGATCCCTATCTGCGGCCGCTTTATGATGCGTTGCATGACATGTTGAGTGAGGGCAAGCTCACGGCGCGGCTGGATAGCGGCGAGATCGAAATAGCACCTCTTGCCTACATGCGTGGTCGTACGTTGAGCAATGCGCTGGTGATCCTGGACGAGGCGCAGAATACGACGCCGGCACAAATGAAGATGTTCTTGACAAGGCTGGGTGAGAATTCGCGGATGGTGGTCACTGGGGACCCGTCGCAAACGGACCTGCCACGAGGTGTCGAGTCGGGACTGTCCGACGCCGTTGCCAAAATCCAGAACGTCGAAGGCGTTTCGGCGGTATTTTTCGACCGCCATGACGTCGTTCGTCATCCTTTGGTAACCCGCATCATTCAGGCTTACGAGGAAAGCGACGAACGGGTCGCGAACCGTCTCGACCAATTGGCACCGAATCTGGCGCCGGCGTCTCAAGGGAGTTGACCTGACAAGGCCGATCGGATCCCCGGATACGATCTCAAAGTTGAAAAATGGAAAGCGAATCTAGCCAACCTATTGAGGTGACGATCGAGGCTCCGGCCTGGAACGCGGTCGTCACCGAGCTCGACCATCTGGTCAGGTGCGCCGCCGCCGCGGCACTTGATGAGCTTGGATCGGAAGCACGCAGCCGAGCCGAGATCAGCGTCATTCTCACCGATGACGACGCGATTCGAGAACTGAACGCCCGGCATCGCGATCAAGACAAGACGACCAATGTCCTGTCTTTTCCCACATTTCCGCGAGATGACTTCATGCCACGGCACGGACCGCTCTTGCTCGGCGATCTTGTGCTCGCCCATGAAACCGTTGCCAGGGAAGCTCGCGAGACGGGCAAATCCTGTGAGGCGCATCTCTCGCATCTGGTCATTCATGGGGTGCTTCATCTGATCGGCCATGATCATGAAGACGAGGTTGAGGCCGCGACCATGGAGAACGCGGAACGACGACTGATGGCGATGCTTGGTTATGACGACCCTTATGCGTTCGATGATGCCGGTGCGGACGACGCCGGCTCGAAGCGGGAGGCGATGAGTGAGGAGGCCGCGGCATGCGCCAGATGAGCCGTCCAGACGAATCCGGCTCGATCCTCGAGACTTTCGTCCGTCGGCTGCGCGAGCTCACCGGGCGCGGCGATGGTGACGCTGGTTTGCGTGAAACCCTCGAAGAATTGATCGAGGATACCGAGACCCTGCCACACGAGCAGTTCACGCAAGAGGAGCGGACACTGCTCTTGAATGCGCTAAGCTTTGGTGGCCTCCGAGTCGACGATGTGATGATCCCTCGAGCCGACATCGAGGCCATCGAAGTGGGCGCCGGCCTGGGCGATGTGGTGAGGGCGATGCAGCGGGCGGCGCATACGCGGCTGGTCGTCTATCGCGATAATCTCGACGACGTGCTCGGCATCATGCATTTGCGCGATCTCCTGCCTTTCTGGGGTGATGGCGAGACCTTCGATCTGGAAGCTCTGGTGCGGGAAGTTCTGGTCGTGCCGCCCTCGATGCGGGTGATCGACCTGCTGCTCGAGATGCGGGCCACGCACCATCATGTCGCTGTCGTTGTCGATGAATTCGGCGGCACCGACGGCTTGGTCACAATCGAGGATCTGGCCGAAGAGATCGTCGGCGAGATTCATGACGAGCAGCAAAAACTGCAAACCCCGAGGATTGTCCAGAACGACGACGGCAGCGTCGACGCCGATGGCAGGGTCGATCTCGAGGATCTCGAAGCGCATCTCGACATGAAGTTGCTGTCCGACGAGGAACGCGACGAGGCCGACACCCTAGGCGGTCTGATCTTCACCATCGTCGATCGGGTTCCGGCAAGAGGCGAACTCGTCAGCCATCCGGCAGGGTTGCAGTTCGAGATTGTCGACGCCGACCCGAGGCGGATCAAACGCGTGCGGATCCGTCCGGTGGCGGCCGGCTCCCCGGCTGTTGTCGACGGTCCCGGAAGCTGAACCTCAAGGCAATGTTCACGCATTGATGCGCCGTCGCTACCATTGGCTGGCCGCACTGGTCGGGGGTGCGGCGACTGCGCTCGCCCTGCCGCCAATCGGGGTCGTTCCGGTCGTCTTTCTCTTCGCCTTGCTTTTGGCGCTGATCCGTGGCGCCGGATCGAGCCGGCAGGCCCTGTTTTATGGCTGGTGCTTCGGCTTCGCCTTCTATCTCACCGGGCTCTACTGGATCGCGATCGCTTTCTTTATCGAGGCCGAGAAGTTCGGGCCGATCGCCATTCCGGCGGTGCTGTCGCTGACAGCCACGATGGGCCTGATCGTCGGCTTGATGGCGGCTTTGACCTATCGGTGCCGTCTTGCCGTGCCAGAGGCCCATGCATTGCTATTCGCCGTCTTCTGGACGCTCGGCGAAATGGTACGCAGCAATCCCGGGCTGCAGTTCCCCTGGAATCCGGTGGCGATCGTCTGGGCCGATTGGCCGGCCATGATGCAGCTTCAGGCCTGGATCGGCACACCTGGTCTGAGCTTCTTGACGGTATTCCTCGCAGCCTTGCCGGTCAGCCTGATCGAGCGCCGCGGCAACGGCAAGTGGCTTGCGCCGGTCGTCAGCCTGACGATCCTCGCAATCTGCTGGGGTGCCGGGGCATGGCGCCTCGATCGTCTGCAGCTTACCGAACCGACGGGTACTTCGCTTCGCCTCGTGCAGCCGAGTATTCCACAAGAGGAAAGGATGCGCTCGGGCTTCAACCGGCAGCATTTCGAGCAGCATTTGCAGCTTAGCGGCGGTGCCGGAAACACTCCGGCCGATCTCGTGATCTGGGCCGAGACCTCGGTACCCTACGCATTGCAGACATACCCCGAGGTCGGTCGCGCTATCGCCGAAGCGTCGCCGGGCGATGGCTGGGCTGTCGTCGGCGCCAATTTCTTCGAGAATGAAGGCGAACTCATCGCCCACAACAGCCTTTGGACCGTGGCCCCGACGGGCCGCATTGCGGGACGCTACGATAAAGTCGATCTCGTCCCGTTCGGCGAGTTCATGCCCTTCCGCCCGCTGTTTCGTGCCCTTGGCGTGGAAGGCGTTGCGGCCGGAAATATCGATTTTCGGGCCGGGCCCGGACGAATGACCATGGCGCTCGACGGGATCCCCGCGTTCAGCCCGCTGATCTGCTATGAGGCGGTTTTCTCGGGCGCTGCCACGGATGGAACAGGGCGCGCCGACTGGCTCTTGAACATCACCAATGACGGCTGGTTCGGCGACAGTTTCGGTCCCTTCCAGCACCTTGCCATGGCCCGCGCCCGATCGGTTGAGGAAGGGCTGCCGCTGGTCCGCACCGCCAATAACGGTATCTCGGTGGTGACCGATGCCTATGGCCGGATTCTGACGAGCCTGCCCCTCGACGCGGTCGGCACGATCGAAGCGCTGTTGCCGCCTCGTCTGGCGATGCGCCCGTTCTTCGTGCGCAACCAATGGGTGGTGGGCGCGCTGCTCGTCGCGGCCGCCGCCCTGGCCCTGGTCATCGACCGTGCGCTCAGACCCCATGGATTGAAACCCGAGGACGGGTTGCGTACGTAGACAGAGCTTTTGCAGCAAAGGCGATTGTGCCATATGCCTGACCTGGGGTACCGCATCGCCACGGATTGTCGGCGGTCAGACTTGATCGCGCACACCCTTGCTGGTTTCAAAGTCCGCAAACGCATAGACAGCACTCTAGTAACCTCGCTGGCGCCAAGCGCCGGCAACCCAGTATTGCGTCGAATAGAAGATAGATAAGGAATGCATCGATGGTCGCGTCTGACTACCTATTTACGAGCGAATCCGTGGCAGAAGGTCATCCGGACAAGATCTGCGATCGGATATCCGATGAGGTCGTCGATGCCTATTTGAGGGCTTATCCCGAGGCGCGCGTCGCCTGCGAAACGCTGGCCACGACTAATCGTCTGGTAATTGCCGGCGAGGTTCGCGGTCCCGAAACCATAACATTCGATCATATTCGTTGTCTGGCGCGGGATGCTGTGCGCGAAATCGGTTATGAACAGTCCGGTTTCGATTGGCGACGGCTGGAGATCGACGTCTATCTGCATGAGCAGTCGGTCGACATCGCTCGTGGCGTCGATCTGGCGGAAGACAAGGACGAAGGTGCGGGCGACCAGGGGATCATGTTCGGTTTTGCCTGCACCGAAACGCCGGGGATGATGCCGGCCCCGATCTTCTACGCCCACGATATTCTCAAGCGCCTCGCCAAGGCGCGGCACAGCGGCGAATCTCCCGAGCTCGGCCCGGATGCGAAAAGTCAGGTGACGCTGCGCTATGCCAACGGACAGCCGGTCGGAATCGCCTCGATCGTGGTCTCGACCCAGCATGGTGCCGAGGTCAGCCAGGGCCGGGTGCATGAAATCGTTCGCTACCATGTCAAGGCCGCGTTACCGGACGGTTGGGAATGCCCGGCCAATGAATTCTACGTCAATCCGACCGGCAATTTCGTGATCGGCGGGCCCGATGGCGACGCCGGACTGACCGGGCGCAAGATCATCGTCGACACCTATGGAGGGGCCGCACCGCATGGCGGCGGAGCATTTTCCGGCAAGGATCCGACCAAGGTCGACCGTTCGGCCGCCTATGCCGCGCGCCATCTGGCCAAGAATGTCGTTGCGGCCGGGCTCGCCGACAAGTGCCTGATCCAGGTCTCTTATGCCATCGGCATCTCAAAGCCGCTGTCGATCTACGTCGATACTCAAGGCACGGGTCGGGTCGACGAGGGGCGGCTTGGCGAAGTCCTGATGGATATCGATATGAGTCCCCGAGGCATCCGCAAACGGCTCGACCTCAATCGCCCGATCTATGCCCGGACTTCGGCCTACGGCCATTTCGGGCGTGAGTTCGAGGACGATGGCGGGTTCTCTTGGGAGCGTACGGAACTTGCCGACGATTTGAGGCGTGCGTTCAACTAGGTTTTCGTCGACACCGGTCGATGCGGGCTCCGCCGCGGACCGGCCGCGGCGAGTTCTCTACGGCCGGCGATCGGGCCCGAGGCTCAGTCCCGCGCGGCGCCAGCTGCTCGACGAGCTTCTGCCTGCGTTTGTCCTCGAATTGCCGGTACAAGGCTGTTTGCGGCCGGCCAGTTTGTTCGGCCCAATTCAGCGGCGATTTGCACTCGAAATCGGTTTTGGCGGCGGCGAGCATCTGGCCTGGCAGGCAATAAACCATCCCGAAATCGGATTTATCGGCGTCGAACCCTATACCAACGGTGTCGCCAGCCTTGTCGCGCAGATCGACGCCGCAAATCTAGCCAATGTGCGCATCTTGCAGGACGATGCGCGACTGCTGCTGGCAATGCTCGAGCCCCGATCCGTTCATCAGATTTTCGTCCTGTTTCCAGACCCCTGGCCCAAGACCCGCCATCACAAGCGCCGGATCGTCAACGCGACGACCGCCGAACTGATGGTTCGGGCACTGCTTCCGGGTGGCGAACTGCGGCTGGCGTCGGACGATAGGGAGTATGTACGGTGGATGTTCGCTGCCATGCGCCAGCAGCCGGGGCTGCGTTGGCTGGCGGATCGCCCGGCGGACTGGCTTCGACGTCCCGCCGACTGGCCGGCGACGCGATATGAAGAGAAGGCGATTGCAGCGGGTCGCGCCCCGGCATTCCTTCGGTTCATCAAGGATTAGTCAAGGGCAGGTTGAACCGGCCGCGTTCGAAAAACCTTGCACTGAGCGCCGGAAGATCGCATATCACAACTAGCTTTCATCTGAGCCTTGAATTTTGGAGCGGGCCTTGACGTCCGCTCCTTTTGGTATGCTGTGACGGCAGAATCGACGACTGAAGAAATTATCTCCGCCTTGCTCGAACCGGCCATCGACGATCTCGGCTACGAGCTTGTCCGGGTCAAGCTGCACGCAGCACCCCGCCGGACCTTGCAGGTCATGGTCGAGCCTGCCGATCACGGCTCAGAGATGACTGTCGAAGGTTGCGCCGAGATCAGCCACGTGCTGTCGGCGATTCTCGATGTCGAGGATCCGATCGGCGGCACCTATGATCTGGAAGTGAGTTCGCCGGGGCTCGACCGTCCGCTTGTCAAGCCTCAGCATTTTGAACGGTTCAGCGGATTGGAAGCACGCGTCGAGGCGCGCGAACCGGTCGAAGGACAAAGGCGGTTCCGCGGCCGGCTGCGAGGATTGAAGGATGGTCACGTCATACTCGAGATTGGTGACAGCGAGCAGCGGATTGCCTTGGACAACGTCAAGAAGGCAAAACTGGTGTTGACGGACGAACTGCTGGCCAGCGCCCGCCACTGAAACTGGAGATGCGGATGACGTGTTGTGAAGGAGTAGTCGATGGAAGCTAGTGCCGGGATGGGGCGAGCCGAATTGTTGCGCGTCGCCGAGGCTGTTGCCCAGGAGAAGGGCATCACTGCCGGCGAGGTCATCGAGGCCCTGGAGAACGCGGTACAGACGGCGGCGCGTCGCAAATACGGCATGGATCACGTGATCATTGCCGAAATGGACCGCAGGACCGGCGAGATCAAACTCTACCGCGAGCTTTCGGTTGCCGAGGACGTGGAAGATCCGGCGCTGCAGATCACGATCGAGGATGCGCGCGAGCGCAATCCCGCGGCACAGGCCGGCGACGTCATCCTCGATCCGCTGCCGCCGATCGATCTCGGACGGATTTCGGCGCAGAGTGCCAAGCAAGTCATCGTCCAACGGGTCCGCGACGCCGAGCGTCAGCGGCAATATGAGGAGTTCAAGGACCGCATCGGCGAGGTCGTGGTCGGCGAGGTCAAGCGAATGGAGCACGGCAACGTGCTCGTCGATCTCGGCCGTTCGGAAGCCATCGTGCGCCGTGAGGATCTGATCCCCCGTGAGAGCTATCGGACCAAGGATCGCATCCGTGGTTTCATTTACGATGTCCGCCATGAAAGCCGAGGGCCGCAGATTTTCCTGTCGCGGGCCCATCCGACCTTCATGGCGAAGCTGTTCGAGCAGGAAGTCCCCGAAATCTATGATGGCATCATCGAGATCAAGGCGTGCGCCCGAGATGCCGGGAGCCGCGCCAAGATTGCCGTGATCTCGAAGGATCAGAGCATCGACCCGGTCGGCGCCTGCGTCGGTATGCGCGGCTCGCGCGTGCAGGCCGTGGTGCAGGAACTCGCCGGCGAGAAAGTCGACATCATTCCTTGGTCGCCGGACGAAGCCACGTTCGTTGTCAACGCCTTGGCCCCGGCCGAGGTGAGCAAGGTCGTGCTCGACCCGGATGCCAATCGCATCGAAGTCATTGTCCCTGACCAGCAGCAGCATATCGCGATAGGCCGGCGTGGCCAGAATGTGCGCCTGGCGTCGCAACTGACGGGCTGGGACATCGACATCGTTTCCGAGACGGAAGATTCCGAACGCCGCAATCGCGAGTTCCGGCAGTTGACGGACATGTTCACGAGCGGCCTCAATGTCGAGGAAGTCATCGCGCAACTCCTGGTCACCGAGGGCTTCAGCTCGATCGAGGAGATCGCTGCATGCGATGTCGTCGAACTCGGCGAAATCCAGGGTTTTGATGAGGAAATCGCCGAGGCTCTGAAGGAACGCGCCCAGGCCGAGCTCGACGAGCAACAGGCGCGGCTTCAAGAAGAGGCCGAAGCCTTGGGCATTGGCGAGGATCTCGCCAATTTCGAGGCCCTGAACTTCGAGACGGTGGTCGAGCTTGGCCGCAAAGGCGTGCTGACGCTCGAGAACTTTGCCGATCTTGCAGGCGACGAACTGGTCGAGCTGCTGCCGGAGGCGGGCCTGTCCGAGGCCGATGCTGGCGAACTCGTCATGCAGGCGCGCGTTGCCCTTGGCTGGATCGAGCCGGAGGAACTCGAGCTGCAATCCAATGGAGACGAGGCCGTGGCGGCGGTTCCATCGAACGAGGAGGCCTCGGTCTGATAGAAACGGATGCGGATCGTAGCCTCCTGGTCGGCCAATCTGAGCGGGACGATGCATTAGGATTCGAGCCGGACGACGCCATCGACGATGGCAACCGGCGACGGTGTATCGTGACCCGAGAAGTGGTTCGAAAGTGCGAACTCATACGCTTCGTACTTGATCCCGAAGGTCGTGTGACCCCTGATCTCTCGGAAAAATTGCCCGGCCGCGGGGTTTGGGTTCGGTCGAACCGTGCCCATATCGACTTGGCAGGGGAGCGTCGGCTTTTTGGGCGCGCTTTTAAACGTGGGATTATCGTCGATAACGATTTGGCAAATCTGCTGGAGGCAAGCCTCAGTCGCAGAGCGCTTGACAGCCTCGGATTGGCGCAGCGTGCAGGTCAAGTCCTGGCGGGTTTCGACAAGATTGCCAAGCGTCTCGAAATCGACGGCAATCCAAAGGCCCGTGCCGTCGATAGCGGTGCCGGCGTTGCGATTCTCTTGACCTCTGGTGACGCGTCGCTCGATGGCGATGCTTCCAAACTGCGGGCCAAGGCGCGGCATCTCTACCGGATCGTCGCCTTTTCCCGCGAAGAACTTGGCCGCGCCTTGGGTCGTGACCAGGCCGTTCATGTCTTCGTAGAGCGTGGACGGCTGGCCCAGCGGTTCGTTGGAGATTGTCTGCGATTGCGCGGATTTCGCGACTTGGATTTGCAGAATCCGAGTACTGAACAGAAATATAATTGTTCCGAGGTGGCATCGGCATCATGAGTGACACCAAGACCCAAGATCGCGGCGCGAAGATCGGCCTTTCCCGTCCCTCCGGCGGGCGTCTTGAACTAAAGAAAAATGTCGATGGCGGTATTGTCCGCCAGAGCTTTTCGCATGGCCGGAGCAAGCAGGTCGCGGTCGAGGTCAAGCGACGTCGGACCGGCGGCCGTGGTGCCGAGGAGGCAGGTGCCGAGACCGGGCCCGCACCCGACGCACCGCAATCGCGCAATCAGACCTCGGCCCTGAGCCAGGCCCCTTTGCGCAACCAAACTCCCGCCCGCAGTCAGGGTGGAGCGACACAATCCGCGCGCGTGCAGCCCCGAAGTGGTGCAGCCGTACGCAGCGAGAGCGGCGGCAGATCCGGTGACCGCAATCAACGCCAGCACGTCGTTCTCAAGCCGCTCACCGACGAAGAAAAATCGGTGCGGCTCAAGGCTCTCAGCGAAGCCCGCAAGGTTGAAGGCGAAGCGCGCAAGAGAGCCGAGGAAAACGCCCGCCGCGCCGCCGAAGAGGGGGCCCGCCGGCGCGAAGAGGAGGAGGCCGCCCGCCTTCGGAAGGAAGAGGAAGACGCACGCCGCAAGGCGGAGGATGGCGCCCGCCGCCGTGCCGAGGAACAGGCAGCGCGGCTGCTGGCCGAGGAGGAGCGTCGTCGGCGTGAGGAGGACGAAAAGCGCGTCGCCCTCGAATCCGCCGCGGCCAAGATCGATGAGGCGCAGTCGAGGCAGACGGAAGGTCTACCGGAAGTTGCAGGCGAGCCCGGATCGGCACTGGCCAAGCCCCGGGGAGCGCGCACCGCCCGCGAAGAGGAGGAGGAAGAAGCGCGCCGCGGTCGTGGCAAGCCCGATCGTCGTGGTGCTGGCGCGAAGCGCAACGAGCGGCGTGGCAGACTTACCGTCACCGGCGATGATGATGACGATGTCCGCGCTCCAAGTCTGGCCGCAATGCGACGCCGCCAGGAGCGCGAGCGGCGCCAGAACCAGGGCAGCAACGAGCCGCAGGTGCGCGAGGTCGTGCTGCCGGAAACCATTTCCGTGCAGGAATTGGCCGCCCGCATGGCGATCCGTGGCGCCGAGGTGGTCAAGGTGCTGATGAAGAACGGCATCATGACGACCATCAACCAGAATATCGATGCCGATACCGCCGAACTCGTCGTCGGTGAGTTCGGGCACCGGGTCAAGCGGGTCAGCGAGGCCGATGTCGAGGAAGGTGTCGAGGGTATTACCGACGATGCGGAGGCATTGCAGTCACGGGCGCCGGTGGTCACCGTCATGGGCCATGTCGACCACGGCAAGACCTCGCTGCTCGATGCCCTGCGCGCCTCCGATGTCGTCGCCGGCGAGGCCGGTGGCATCACCCAGCATATCGGAGCCTACCAAGTGGATGTCGGTCACGGCGTGCCCGTCACCTTCATCGACACTCCTGGTCATGAGGCCTTCACCCAGATGCGGGCGCGCGGCGCTTCGGTCACCGATCTGGTGATCCTGGTCGTCGCCGCCGATGACGGCGTGATGCCGCAAACGGTCGAGGCGATCCGCCACGCCCAGGCTGCCAAGGTTCCGATCATCGTCGCGATCAACAAGATCGATCGTCCCGAGGCCAATCCCGAACGGGTCAAGAATGAGCTTCTCCAATACGAGCTGATCGTCGAGGATTTTGGCGGCGATGCCCAGTGCATCGAGGTCAGTGCGACGCAGAAGACCGGTCTCGATAAGCTCATCGATGCCATCCAGCTGCAGGCGGAGTTCCTCGATCTCAAGGCCAATCCCGACCGTGAGGCCCAGGGCTCGGTCATCGAGGCGCGGCTCGACCGCGGCCGCGGTGTCGTCGCCACGGTTTTGATTAAGCGTGGCACCCTCCGGGTCGGCGACACCATCGTTGCCGGCGCCCAATGGGGGCGGGTGCGTGCCCTGGTCGACGATCATGGTAGCCCGGTCGAGGCGGCCGGGCCCTCCAAGCCCGTCGAAGTCCTAGGCCTGGACGGCGTGCCTGAAGCGGGCGACAAGGTTTCGGTCGTCGACAACGAACGGCGGGCGCGTGACATCACCGATTATCGCCAGCGTAAGCGTCGTGGAGTGGCTCAGGTGGTGACCGGCGAGGGTGCCGCCAAAACCTCTCTTGAAGAGATGTTCTCGCAATTGCAGCGGGGTGAGGTGAGCGAGTTGCCCCTGGTCGTCAAATCCGACGTCCATGGCTCGCTCGAAGCGATCGCGGCCGGGCTTGAAAAGCTCGGGACCGATGAAGTCTCGGTGCGGATGCTGCATGGCGGCGTTGGCGGCATCACCGAAAGCGATGTCACCCTGGCCCAGGCCTCGAGCGGCATCATCCTCGGCTTCAACGTTCGGGCCAATGCTCAGGCCCGCGAACTGGCCAAGCGCGAGGGGGTGGAGATCCGCTACTACTCCATCATCTATGAGTTGCTCGACGAGATGAAGGGCATCATGTCCGGCATGCTGGCGCCGGAAGCCCGAGAGGAGATCCTGGGTCACGCCGAGATCCGGGAGGTCTTCTCGATCACCAAGGTCGGCAAGGTGGCTGGTTGCCGAGTGCTGGACGGCACGATCAGGCGGCAGTCGCGAGCGCGTCTGTTGCGCGATGATGTCGTCATTTATGAGGGTGCTCTCGGCTCGCTCAAACGATTCAAAGAGGATGTTCGGGAGGTCAAGGAAGGCTTCGAGTGCGGCATGGCGTTCGAGAGTTACAACGACATCCGCCAAGGTGACGTGATCGAAGCCTATGACATGCAGGAGGTCGCGCGATCCCTTTGATGCAACAATGGGGCGAGTGGAGAACTCCGGCCGCCGCCTCCGTTGCAGCACTGTCGTGCGTGCAGAAGCCAATGGCATCCCGTGATCGATCCGATTCTCCTTCGCAGCGGCAGCTTCGTGTCGCGGAGCAGATTCGCCATCTTGTGGCCGAAGCCTTGATACGTGGCGAGCTCCATGACACGCGGCTGCACGGTACCAATGTGACGATTGGCGAGGTTCGGATCAGCCGTGACTTGCGTCATGCCACCGTTTTCGCGGCCGAGCTCGGCAAAGAGCTTTCGCAGACGACGCTGGAAGCGCTCAATGACGCCGCACCGCATTTGGCGGGGCGCCTCGGTCGGCAGATGCATTTGAAATATGCGCCGAAACTGAAATTCGTGCCCGACACCATGTTCGACGAGGCGGCACGCATGGAAAAGCTGATCACCGAGGCTTTGCGCGAACTGCCGTCTCGATCGGACGAGGACGACCGCCATGGGTCGTAAGCGGAAGGGCCGACCCATCACCGGATGGCTGGTGATCGACAAGGGGCCGGATATCACCTCGACCCAGGTGGTGGGGCGGGTCAAGCACATGCTGCAGGCGCAAAAGGTGGGGCACGCAGGGACGCTCGATCCTTTGGCGACAGGAGTCCTGCCGATAGCGCTCGGCGAAGCGACCAAGACGGTTCCCTACGTCATGGCGGCGGAAAAGCAATATCGCTTCACGGTTCGTTTCGGTGAGGCACGCAGCACGGATGATGCCGAGGGCGATGTCCTCGAAAGCTCGCCATCGAGGCCGAGCACTGCCGAGATCGCCGAGCGGCTCCCGGAATTCCTGGGGCGGATCCAACAGCGGCCGCCAGCCTATGCGGCGGTCAAGGTCGAGGGTCGGCGGGCCTACGATCTGGCGCGCGAGGGCAATCCGCAGGACCTGCCCGAACGCGAGGTGCGCATCGATCGCTTCGAGTTGATCGACCGGCCCGACGATGACCATGCAATTTTCGAGGTTACCTGCGGCAAGGGCACTTACGTCCGTTCCCTGGCCCGCGATCTTGGCGCCGTACTTGGCTGTTTCGGTCATGTGACCGCATTGCGGCGCACCGTCGTCGGACAATTCAATCTGGACAATGCGGTAAGTCTCGAGAGTTTGTCGCAGATGGTCCAGGAAGACACGTTACCTCAGGTTTTTCTCTCGGTTGTGACAGCGCTGGCCGACATCCCGGCACTTGCCGTTACCGAGCCCCAGGCGCACCGGTTGCGCTCAGGCCAGACCATCACGATCACGCCGCAATCGGTGCGGGGAACGGTCCTTGATGGTGACACGATCAAGGTGGTGCGGGAAGGCGAGCTCGTCGCCCTCGGCCGTCTCGATGGCGCTGAGCTCGCTCCGATGCGCGTCTTCACCGCGCAGAACGACGCACGAGCCGTCGGAAGGAAAACGATCGATGTCGATTACAGCTGAACGCAAACAGACAGTTATCTCCGAATTCCAGACCAAAGAAAACGATACGGGCTCTCCCGAGGTTCAGGTCGCCATCTTGAGTGAGCGCATCAACAGCCTCACGGAGCACCTGAAAGAACATCAGAAGGACTTCGCCTCGAGGCGAGGGCTCTTGATGATGGTGGGCCAACGTCGTCGACTTCTGGACTATCTCAAGAAAAGAGAGCCAAGCCGCTATCAGGGCTTGATTGAAAGACTGGGGCTGAGGCGCTGAACAAAGGCGTGTCCTCACCTCGAACGAGAACGACAGGCAGACAGGAAGCGGTCGTTCAACCATTGGCTCGATTCGGCGACGGAATCGCTCGCTCCGGGCCTGAAAGGCAAGAATGAATGTTTAAGATTACACGCAAGGAGCTCGAATGGGCCGGGCGCAAGCTCGTCTTCGAGAGCGGTCATATCGCCAGGCAGGCGGACGGCGCCGTCGTCGCCAGCTGGGGCGACAACGTCGTCTTGGCGACCGTCGTTGCCGCCAAGACCGCCCGACCGGACCAGGACTTTTTCCCGCTCACCGTCAACTACCAGGAGAAGGCGTTCGCGGCTGGCCGCATTCCCGGCGGCTTCTTCAAGCGGGAAGGGCGTCCGACCGAAAAAGAGACGCTGACGTCGCGGCTGATCGATCGTCCGATCCGCCCACTATTCGCGGATAATTTCAAGAACGAGACGCAGGTCATCGTCACTGTGCTCGCGCATGACGGCGAGAATGACGCCGATGTCCTGGCGATGGTTGCAGCCAGTGCCGCGTTGACGATTAGCGGCATCCCGTTTCTCGGCCCCATCGGCGGTGCCCGCATCGGCCTTATGGATGGCGACTACGTGCTCAATCCGAGCATCGAGCAGCTCAAGGAGAGCCGGCTCGATCTGGTGATGGCCGGCACCCGCGATGCCGTGATGATGGTCGAGTCGGAAGCGCGTGAACTGACCGAAGCCGAGATGTTGGGCGCGGTCATGTTCGGTCACAAGGCCTTTCAGCCGGTGATCGATACGATTATCGATCTCGCCCGCTCATGCGCCAAAGAGCCTTGGACGCTTGCCTCTGTCGACCGTTCGGCACTCAAAGCAACGATGACCGAGGCGATCGGTCCGGCGTTGCGTGAGGCTTACGCCGAGCCGATCAAGCAACAGCGGCAAGAGAAGGTCGCCAAGATCCGCGAAGAGGCCATGGCCGCCTATGGCGGCGAGACCGCCGAAGAGGCGTTGATTGCCGGCGGGACCTTCAAATCGGTCGAAAAGAATATCGTGCGCGGACAGATCCTCGACGAGGGCACGCGTATCGATGGCCGCGATACCCGTACCGTGCGACCGATCGAAGCCGAGGTCGGCGTGCTGCCGCGAGTTCATGGCTCAGCTCTCTTCACGCGCGGCGAGACGCAGGCACTGGTCGTCACCACGCTCGGCACCGGTCAGGACGAGCAGGTCATCGATGGCCTCGAGGGCGATTCCCGCCAAGCCTATATGCTGCATTATAATTTTCCGCCCTACTCGGTGGGCGAGGCGGGCCGGATGGGAACGCCGGGCCGGCGCGAGATCGGCCATGGCAAGCTTGCCTGGCGCGCGACCCACCCGCTGCTGCCGTCGAAAGAGAGCTTTCCGTATACCATCCGGGTCGTCTCGGAGGTTACGGAGAGCAACGGTTCGAGCTCGATGGCGACGGTATGCGGCACCTCGCTGGCCCTGATGGATGCCGGCGTACCGTTGACCCGGCCGGTGGCAGGCATCGCCATGGGCCTGATCAAGGAGGGCGAGCGGTTTGTCGTCCTCTCGGATATCCTGGGCGATGAAGACCATCTCGGCGACATGGATTTCAAGGTTGCGGGAACCGAAATGGGCATCACGTCGTTGCAGATGGACATCAAGATTGCCGGGATCACCGAGGAGATCATGCAGGTTGCACTTGACCAAGCCAAAGATGGGCGTTTGCATATTTTGGGCGAGATGACCAAGGGTATTGGTGGGGTCCGTGCCGAAATGCGGGAAACCGTGCCGAGGGTGACGACGATCCAGATTCCACAAGACAAGATCGGGGCGGTGATCGGCCCGGGCGGCAAGGTTATTCGCGAGATCTGCGAGACCACGGGCGCCAAGATCGATATTGGCGACGACGGTACCGTTAAGATCGCATCGGCCGATGCCGCCGCGAGCCAGGAAGCGGAGAATTGGATCCGCGGTCTGACGGCGACGCCCGAAGTCGGAACGATCTACAACGGCAAAGTCGTCAGGGTTGTCGACTTCGGCGCCTTCATCAACTTCCTCGGCAGTCAGGATGGCCTTTGCCATATCTCGGAACTGGCCGAGGGACGCGTCGGTAAGGTGACGGATGTCATCAACGAGGGCGATACCGTCAAGGTCAAGGTCTTGGCGATCGACGACCGTGGCAAGGTCAAGCTCAGCATGCGCTCCGTCAATCAGGAGACCGGCGAGGAACTCGATGTCGAACCGCGACCGCAGCGCTCGAGTGGCCCACGACGCCAGCACGCAAGTTGACCCCTCGCAAGGCTAAGGAAAATATTCCCTAGACAGGAACCCGGGCTTATGGCACCATTGCGAGGACAAGGTGCGATACGCCGGGCGTTTACACGGATTTTAGAAAGCGACTGAAATGAGCATCGTACAGCCCGCATTGCTTTCGGGTGCGGAAGTCTGGCCCCTTGTCGAGGGCGGCAAAGGTGTCGCCGTGACCAATGGTCAGAGCAGTGGCGCCTGGGCCGCCGCGGGAGGTGTCGGAACCTTTTCGGGCGTCAACGCCGACCTCCTCGATGCTAATGGAGAATATATCCCTCTAGTGTTTTCGGGCAAGGATCGCGTCGAGCGCCATGAAGAACTGATCGATTACTCGATCAAGGGTGCGATCAGTCAGGCCAAGGTCGCGCACGAAATGCGTGCCGGCGAAGGGCGCGTTCATATGAATTTGCTTTGGGAGATGGGCGCCTGCGAGCGCGTGCTGCGGGGTGTCCTGGAAGGGGCGAAGGGCCTGATCCACGGTGTCACCTGCGGCGCGGGCATGCCTTACAAGCTCGGCGAAATCTGTGCCGAGCACAACGTCCATTACTATCCGATCGTCTCTTCGACGCGCGCCTTTCGGGCACTCTGGAAGCGCGCCTATCACAAAGTGTCGGATTTCCTCGGCGCCGTTGTCTATGAAGATCCCTGGCTTGCGGGAGGCCACAATGGCCTCTCCAACAGCGAAGATCCGACTAGGCCGGAACCGCCCATCGGCCGTGTCCAGGAGTTGCGCAATATGATGTCGAGCCTTGGTCTCGGCAATGTGCCGATCGTCATGGCGGGCGGCGTCTGGCATCTCAAGGAATGGCGCGACTGGATCGGCAACAAGGAACTCGGTCCCATTGCGTTCCAGTTCGGCACGCGGCCGCTGCTGACGCGCGAAAGTCCGATCCCGAACGGCTGGAAACGGCGCCTCGCCGAACTGGTCGACGGCGATGTTTTTCTGCACAGATTCTCACCGACGGGTTTCTATTCTTCGGCGGTGAAGAATTCTTTTCTCAAAGACCTGATGGGGCGATCGCAGCGTCAGGTGGAATTCTCCGAAGAGCCCGACCTTGCCAATGGCCGCGACTGGCCGATCGCCTATGGGCGTAGCCGGCTCTATGTCAGCGAGGCGGATCGTATGCGGATCGATGGGTGGATCGATGAGGGTTACACCAAGCCGCTGCGGACCCCCGATCAGTCCCTGGTCTATGTGACACCGGATCGGGCGAGGACTATCCGACGCGATCAGGTCGATTGCATGGGTTGTCTCAGCCACTGCAAATTCAGCAATTGGAAGCAAGACGGCGACCACGCTACCGGCAAGCTGCCCGATCCACGCTCGTTCTGTATTCAAAAGACCCTAATGGATGTAGCGCATGGCCGCGGCGAGCCCCTCGACAACCAGTTGATGTTCGCGGGCCATGGCGTCTATCGATTTGGGCAGGATCCGTTCTATGCCAACGGTTTCGTGCCGACGGTCAAACAGCTCGTCCAACGGATTTTGACCGGCAATTAGGGCGATTGTTTCGGGCGGGTTTGCGTTAGTTTTGAAGCTCATAGGGTAGGACGCCCCAAACCCGGTCGCCCTGGACCCATCCGAGCGTGTCCTCAAGTTCGACGAGACACCATTGGGCGCGGCAATAGAAGAGTTCGGCAACGACCCCGGGTTCGGCGCGAACGACGACACGTGCATCCGGTTCCGGTGCGCGCCTGATCGGTTCGATCTCGTCTTTGAAGAATACCATGCGCTGACTTGAGAGGAGGCGGGAATGGACCCAGCCTTGTTCGCCCTCATGATCCTCGATCTGACGCCAAGCGTCGAACTCATCGATGATCTTGACCGGATAGCCCTGCCGGCCGAAAACCCATTTGATCGGATATTCCGGGCCCGGGCCGGTGCGGACATTGATCTCCTTCGACGCCAGCGAAACCATCCGTGGAATCGGCAGGCCGATTTCCCCGATCCGCGTCGCATTCTGGGCTTGAGCCTGACCGATTTGCGCCGACACGATCAAGAGTAGCGCGGCCGCCAGTTTCCGTACCTTGGGCAAGGCCGTCATTTCGCTTTAAGTAAGCTTCTCAAACTATTGAATCCAAATGTTTGCTTGCTCCTATAGGTTGAAGTGGCTGGGTGTGTCCTAGCCATAGTTGAGGTGCGGATCAACTTTGACGTCCTCTGGGGGGTTGTGGAACCGCTGGCGGAGGGGCATGTTCATGAAATGGATCTCAACGGGGAGCCCCTTCGGGGGCTGAGAGGTGCAGCAGCACGACCCGTCGAACCTGATCCGGCTCGTACCGGCGAAGGGATCTGAGATGCTCGTCATACCCAGAGCATAGCTAATTCCTTCGCCGCCATTGCGCGATGGAGGATTCTTGGTCGGCGCCGAAAAATCCAGTGACGCATTGCCCAAACGGGCCGCCGCTTGCCTGGTGGCGATCCGCAAGGAGCGGCCGATGGTGCATTGCCTCACGAACTATGTGGCGATGAATATTTCGGCCAACGTGTTGCTGGCCGCAGGGGCGGTGCCAAGCATGACGATGACCCCCCGGTCCATGTCCGATTTCGTTCGTTCGACCCAAGCTCTTGTAGTTAATCTCGGCATGCTCGAGCCGGAGCGCGAGAGGGCCTCCAAGATTGCTGTCGAGCAAGCGGTGTTGCTTGGTCGGCCCTGGGTTTTGGATCCGGTCAAGATCGAACGATCCGGCGCCAGGCTCGGTTTTGCGCAAGAGCTGCTAGGGCAAAACGCTTCGGCGATGCGGGCCAATCGCAACGAAATCGAAGCCCTCGCCGATGCGATGGAGGCGCCCGACCTGCATGGGCTCGCCGCCCAACTCAATTGTGTCGTTGCCGAGACCGGCAGCAACGACGTGATTGGCGACGGCACGCGCCGTGGCAGGATCGCCAATGGTCACCCCTTGATGGATCGCGTGACCGCCATGGGCTGTGCGGCCTCGGCATTGATGGGGGCATTTCTGGCGGTCGAGCCGGATCCGTTCATTGCGACATGCTCGGCCCTCCTGGTCTTCGGCATAGCCGGTGAAATCGCCGGCGAGCATGCCCGTGGACCCGGAACCTTTCAGCCCAATTTGCTCGATGCGCTCTTTGCGCTCGATGAAAGAACCATCATGAATCATGCGAGGGTTGAATGAAACCCGAACTCGATCTGCGGCTCTACGCACTTATCGATCCCGAACACTGTGGCGGCCGTGCCTCGGCCGACGTAGCGGTTTCGGCAGTACGTGGCGGCGCCACGCTCCTGCAATACCGGGACAAGCGGCATACGACCCATCGGCAAATCGAACTGGTCCGGGCCATTCTCAATGCGGCGGCGCCATCCGGCGTGCCGGTCCTGGTCAACGATCGTGTCGACGTGGCGCTCGCCAGTGGCGCTCACGGCGTCCATCTCGGTCGGGACGATATGACCCTCGCCGATGCCCGCCGGTTGATGGGGAGCGACGCAGTCATCGGCGGCACAGTGCATTTCGTCGAGGAAGCCGATGCTATCGAGCCCGATTTGGTCGATTATGTCGGCCTCGGGCCGGTATTCGCTACTTCGAGCAAGACCGCCAACGATCCCGCGCTCGGGGCCTCGGGTCTGGCATCGTTACTCGGTTATTGGCGCCGGCATGCGCCGAACGTTCCGGCCTGCGCCATTGCCGGGATCGCACCTGTGAATGCGGCCGAGGTTCTGGCTACGGGGATCGATGGTATCGCCGTGATCTCCGCCATCGGCATGGCCGCGGATGTCGAGGCTGCCGCGCGACATTTGCGTCAGATCGTGGAGAGTGCGACTTCCCGCGGCAGGGCCGCATGACCGCCATCGCCCTGACCATTGCAGGCTCGGACAGCGGCGGTGGTGCCGGAATCCAGGCCGATCTCAAAACCTTCTCGGCACTCGGCGTCTTTGGCTGCTCGGCTATCACCGCCCTGACGGCACAGAACACGCAATCGGTAAGCGGCATTCGGGATGTCGATCCCGACTTCATCGCAGCACAGATCGATGCCGTATTCGACGATCTTGCGATCGATGCCGTCAAAATCGGGATGCTGAGCCGGCCCGAGACCATCGAGGTGGTAGCCGAACGCCTCAGGCATTGGCGTCCGAATTGGATCGTGCTCGATCCGGTGATGGTTTCGAAGAGTGGTGCGAAACTCCTGCAGGACAATGCGATAGCCGCCTTGCGCGAGCACTTGATCCCGCTGGCAAGCCTGATCACGCCAAATCTTCCCGAAGCGCGCCTGCTGATCGGTGACGACGGTACGTCATCGCTGAAGCTCGGTGCGCTGGCGGCTCGACTCCAGGGCCTGGGGTCGAGAAACGTGCTGATCAAGGGCGGTCATCTCGATACCGAAGACTGTCCCGACCTCCTGCTCTACGGCGGCGAGCATTACCGTCTGAACGGGCCGCGGATCGCGACGCGCAATACTCATGGGACCGGCTGCACCTTGTCGGCCGCCATCGCCGCCGAGTTGGCCAAGGGCCAGCCGCTGCCCACAGCCGTCAAGGCCGCCAAGGACTATCTGACAAAGGCACTCGAGGCCGCGGATGGACTGGAGGTCGGCAAGGGCTTCGGGCCGGTCCATCACTTTCATGCGTTTTGGTCGAAGGAGGGGCCGAGGTCATGACCCACATCACGCGCCGCACGGCACTTGCTTCGGCGGCGGCTTCAACCCTCGCCACACCGATTTTGGCCGCGCCCTCGATCGCACGTGCGCAGACCCCTCTGCAATGGCGCATGGTGACGTCCTGGCCGCGCAACCTGCCGGGACCGGGTGTGAGCGCCCGACGTCTGGCGGAGCGTATCACGACGATGAGCCAGGGCCGGATCGAGATCAAACTCTACTCGGCCGAAGAAATCGTGCCGGCCTTCGGTGTCATGGACGCGGTCGGCGGAGAAGTCGCCGAGATCGGCCATACCGCGGCCGTCTTCTGGATGGGCAAGATCAAGGCCGCCGCTTTCTTCCTGTCGATTCCCTATGGTCTGACGCCGCTCGAGCACAATGCCTGGATCGAGCAGGGTGGCGGTCAAGCACTCTGGGACGAACTCTATGCCGATCTTGGCGTCAAACCGTTCATGGCCGGGAATACCGGGATGTCGATGGGCGGCTGGTTCAAGAATGAGCTGCATTCGAAGACCGATCTCGAGGGTCTGAAGTTCCGCATGCCCGGCCTCGGTGGCGAGATGTATGGGGGCATGGGTATTGTTCAGGTATCGACCCCACCCGGACAGATCTTGCCCGAACTGCAGCGAGGCACGATCGACGCGGCCGAGTTCGCCGGGCCGTCGAGCGATCTGGCCCTGGCACTTTATCGTGCCGCACCCTTCTACTACTGGCCCGGACTGCATGAGCCCAACGGCACCGGCGAGTGCATCATCAACAACCGGGTTTGGCAGGAGCTTGACGAGAATCTGAAGACGATTGTCGCCACTGCCTGTGCCGCTGAGAATGCCGCTGCCCTGGCCGAAGCGGAAATGCGCAATGCCGAGGCCTTGCGGGCTTTGGTCGAGGATCACGGCGTTCAGCTGCGGCAATTTCCAAGGGATATCGAAGCTGCGGCAAGGCCGGTGGCGCGCGACGTGCTCGCCCAGTTCGATGCCGAAGGTGGGCTCGATGCCAGGATCTACCGGTCCTACGTGGCCATGCTCGAGCGCGAGCGCCGATGGTCCGATGTTTCGGTTCGAGCCTTTCTCGATGCGCGCGAGCGCGGCTGAAGGGGCGCCGCCGCCGGCGCCCACGGTCACGATCGGTATCCGCCGGCTCGACTATGACGGCCGGACGGTCTTCGAGAATTTGCGGCTGCGCCTCGCGGGCGGCATGTGGACCTGTCTGCTCGGGCCTTCAGGTGTCGGCAAAACCAGCCTGCTGCGCCTGATTGCCGGCCTCGAGGACGGGGCCTTCATCAGCACCGATGATGGCGCGGGTCTCAAAGGGCGTATCGCCTTCATGGCGCAGCAGGATCTGTTGCTGCCATGGCTCGCGGTCGAGGACAATGTGCTCCTCGGGAACCGTTTACGCGGCCGGGGCCGGGCAGATCTCGACAAGGCACGTGACATCCTCGAGCGTG
The DNA here is from genome assembly GCA_041750975.1 of Geminicoccaceae bacterium. Lineage (GTDB taxonomy): Bacteria > Pseudomonadota > Alphaproteobacteria > Geminicoccales > Geminicoccaceae > JBGSYN01. Next base: position 76,777 of record JBGSYN010000098.1, read on the forward strand.
TCGGCCTCGGCAGCTGCGGCCGGTCGATGCCCTCGACCTTGTCGGGCGGTATGAGGCAGCGTGTGGCGCTGGCCCGGACCTTGATGGAGGATCGGCCGGTGGTGCTGATGGACGAGCCTTTTTCGGCCCTCGATGTGATCACCCGGCATCGACTGCAGGATCTTGCGGCGGAGGTGCTGCACAACCGGACCGTGTTGCTGGTGACCCATAATCCGCTCGAGGCCTTGCGGTTGGGACATGCAATCCATGTGCTTGGCGGCGAGCCGGTGCATCTTCGCCAACTACCGCTACCGCCGAGCCCGACGCCGCGATCGCCGACGGATCCGACCCTGCTGGCACGCCAGGGCGAACTCCTGGAGGAACTTGCCGCCAGAACGATCTGGCAGGTGGCCTGATGCTCTGGCTCCGCATGGTTCTCACAGCCGGCGGTCTGGTCCTGCTTTGGCAGACCATCATCATTGTGACGGATGTTCCACCCTTCATTCTCCCTGGGCCGATTGCGGTACTGTCCACCTTGATCGGGCGGGCTCCGGTTATTGCACATCATGCGGCGATCACCGCGACCGAGATCATTGCCGGCATCGTGATCGGCACTTTGGTCGGCGCGATGAGTGCCCTGCTTCTGGTCTCATTCCGCACCGCGCGGCGGTGGCTGATGCCAGTCCTTGTCGTCAGCCAGGCTTTGCCGGTTTTCGCACTGGCGCCGCTGCTCGTGTTGTGGCTCGGCTACGGCATGGGCTCGAAGATCGCGATGGCTGTGCTCATTATTTATTTCCCCGTCACGGCGGCCTTTTACGACGGCCTACGTCGTGCCGATACCGGCTGGATCGAGCTTGCCCGCGTGATGAATGCGACACCGCGCGCCATCCTGATGCAAATCCGGATCCCGGCAGCACTGCCTGCATTCGGCTCCGGGCTCAGGGTCGCGGCATCTGTGGCACCGATCGGGGCGGTCGTGGGGGAGTGGGTCGGCTCGAGCGGCGGTCTCGGCTACCTGATGCTGCACGCCAATGCGAGGATGCAGGTCGATCTGATGTTTGCGGCATTGAGCGTGTTGGCGGCGATGGGGCTCGGCCTCTACTTCGCCGTCGATTTCGGACTGCGCCGCGTGATCTTTTGGCAAGCCGAGAGTTTGGAGCGCACATGAGAATTTGGGCATGCTGCATTATTGCAGCCTTGGCGATGACGACGTCCGCACGAGCCGCGGATGAGCTTACCGTGGTGCTCGACTGGTTCGTTAATCCGGACCATGGCCCCTTGGTGATCGCCCAGGAAAAAGGCTTCTTCGCGGCGCAAAATCTGGAGGTGGAACTGATAGCACCCGCCGATCCGAACGATCCACCCAAGCTTGTCGCCGCCGGCAGAGCCGATATCGCCGTCTCCTACCAGCCGCAACTCCACCTTCAGGTGCAGGAAGGCCTGCCATTGTCGCGCATCGGTACGCTGGTGGCGACACCGCTCAACACCTTGGTCGTTCTCGAGGATGGACCGATCGAAGCGATTGCCGATTTGAAGGGCAGGAATGTTGGCTTTTCGGTCGGTGGCTTCGAGGAGGCGCTACTCGGCGCCATGCTGGAAAGGCATGGTCTGACACTTGATGAGGTGCGGCTCATCAACGTCAATTTCTCGCTCTCTCCGTCCTTGATCACCGGCCAGACGGACGCCGTGATTGGTGCCTTCCGAAATTTCGAGCTCAACCAGATGGATATCGTCGGCGAGCCGGGGCTCGCGTTCTTTCCCGAGGAAGAAGGTGTCCCGCCCTATGACGAGTTGATCTACCTCGCCAACAACGCCGATCTCGGGCGGGACGAACTGAAACGGTTTCTCGTAGCGGTCGAGACGGCAACGCACTGGCTGATCAACCACCCGGATGAAGCCTGGGACATCTTCAAGGCCTATCAGCCCGACCTTGATGACGAACTCAATTCCAGGGCCTGGCAAGACACGCTGCCGCGTTTTTCACTCTCACCTGCGGCACTCGACACTGGCCGCTATGCCCGATTTGCGGCCTTTCTCGAGGACCGCGGACTGATCGCCGATCCGCCCGCGGTCGCTAACTATGCCGTGGATTTGAACGCCGAGTGACTATTTGGCGAAGTTCGCGGCGATCCGCTGGTTGAGATAATCCCTGGCCGTGATCTTTGGATACGTGCCTTTCGGCGATTCGATCACGGCATCGGTGTTAGCCTGACAGAAAAAGGCCATGGAGTGCCGCGATCCCATCGGCTCGCCGGGCTTCGGCATGCGTACGCGGTGCAGCGTCGATTGCAGCTCGTCATCGCTCCAACGCATCAGCATGTCGCCGATATTGCAGGTGATGACCCCTGACTTCGGCTCGACATCCGTCCAGGCGAGCTTGTCGCGCTCCTTGCCTGGGCAGACCTGCAGCCCGCCATGGCCGGGGCGCTGATGCAGCAGCGTCAGGCAATCGAAATCGGTGTGGGCACCGGCGCGCCACTGTTTGAAGTCTTCGGGCTTGGCGTCAAGCATCGGCAGGTAGTGCAGCAATCGCAGCGTGCTTTGGTATTCCGGCCGTGTCGGATCGTGGCGGTCGGTGAAGAAGTCGAGCGGAAAGCCGAGTTTCATGGCGAAGCAGGAGAGGATCTTCATCCCGACCTCCCAGCACTGCGCCTCGAAACGGAGCATGCTGCCCTTGAACTGATCGACCTCGGCATCGCTCGGCCATAGGCCAGGCATCCGCGGCTGGGTCAGCTGATAGGACTCCTTATTGTCCGCGGTGCCGGTTGAGGGCCGGACCTGGGCCTTGTACTCCCACCCCGCATTGGTGCCGGATTTGAGCGGATATTTGGCTTTGATGTCTTCGGGCAGATCGAAAAACCGGGCCGACATCGCAAACGCCATATCGACATGCTCTTGCGGAATACCGTGATTGTACACCTGGAAAAAGCCGATCTCAGTTGCGGCTTTCCAGAGTTCATCGGCGATTTCCTGGCGACGATCGGCAAAATCGCCAAGATCGATCAGCCGTATTTCGCGGCTATTGTCCTCGCTGCCTTCACCGCCATAGGCGGTTTCGCGGTTGAGCTCGTCGAGGTCGTAATTGCGGGGCGCAGACGTGGGTATTGCAGTAGCTTGAGACATAGAATCCTCCAAAGTCGACGCATTAGGCGTGCAATGGAGCAATGACCTGGCACCGCTGGCACCTGACTGCTTCTACTCCGTAACCATTCGAGCTTTATTCAAGAACCGAAGACAATGCAAGGCTTGGAGACGATGACTGAATGATCCTGCATGCGCCCATGATCCGCTATTTCGATGCCGTCAGACGGGCCGGCAGTATTCGTGAGGCGTCGCGTAGACTTCATGTCGCGTCCTCGGCCGTCAACCGCCAGATCCTGAAGCTGGAGGACGAAGTCGGTGCGCCGCTGTTCGATCGGATGGCCAAGGGAATGCGGCTGACGGCAGCCGGCGAGATCTTCGCGCGTCACGCGATCACGGTCCTGCAGGATGCCGGACGGGCCGAGGAGGAATTGGCGGCCCTCAAGGGGCTGCGCCGCGGTCATGTGCGGATCATGGCGGTGGAGGGCTTGGCGGTGGATCTCCTGCCGGACGCCTTGAGCCGCATGCGGCGCGATTGTCCGATGGTCAATCTCTCGATCGCGACGGCAGGCTCGCCCGAGGTCGCCGAGGCCGTGATCGCTGGCGAGGCCGATGTCGGCATCGCCTTTCAATCGCCGAAATTGCCGGACTTGCGGCAGGTGACGGTCGGCCATTTTCGGCTCGGCGCGGTGATGCCGCCGCATCATCCGCTGGCCGGCCGCGCCAGGCTGATGCTCAATGCCTGCGCCGATTTCCCCTGGATCCTGGCCTGCGAGCCGCTTTCGATCAAGCCGCAGCTTGCGCCGGCGCTCCGTCGTCTCGGCCGCCCCGCTCCTGCGGTGATCGAGGCGAGCTCGATCGAGCTGATCAAACGCCTGACCCTTCGTGGCTTCGGCATCAGCTTTCAGACCCGTCTCGGCCTGGAAGAGGAAGTCGTCTCGGGCCGGCTGGTCCATATACCGCTGGCCGATGGCGAAATCGGCCCGAGCGAACTCGGCGTCTACGTCCGCGCCGGGCGCGCCGTGTCGACCGCGGCAGCATTATTGCTCGAGATCCTGATCGACGCGGTCGCCGCGCATGCGCAGCGGGATGCGGACGCCTGATGCCGTATCGGCATCGGACCGTGCAAAAATCGCTGCTATCGGGGACGCGAATGTCTGGCTAATTCTCCAAAACTTATTGGAGGATGGGGTGCGGATGAGCGCGAGCCAGAAAAAGCCGGAAGCAGAATCTGCTGCCTTGCCGGTTGTCGATATCGAGGGCCTCCGCTCCGGCGATTTCGGTGTTCGTCGCTTGATCGCCGAGGAGATCCGCAAGGCCTGTCTCGACAAGGGATTCATGTATGTCGTCGGCCACGGCATCCCTTCTTCGCTCCAGTCCGCCGTTTTCGAGGAATCGTCGCGTTTCTTCACCGCTTCTGAGGAGGTCAAGAGTGCCGTCAATCTGAGCCGATCGCCCTGTCACCGTGGCTACGAGCCATTGCGGGCGCAGATTCTGGAGCCGGGCACGCCGCCCGATCTCAAGGAAGGGTATTATATTGGCCGACACCTGCCGCTTGACGATCCGGCCGTCGTCGCCGGCAAGTTCAATCACGGACCCAATCAGTGGCCCGAGGGCATGCCGACCTTTCGCGCCACGATGGAGCGCTATTTTGCAGAAATGCTTGGTGTGGGCGGGGTCTTGATGCGCGGGCTCGCCCTCTCGCTCGACCTCGAAGAGTATGCGTTCGACGCCTATCTGCACGAGCCGGTCGCGATCCTGCGTCTGCTCCACTATCCCCCCCAATCGGCCAACCCGCTGCCGGATGAAAAAGGCTGCGGTGCCCATACCGACTGGGGTGCATTGACACTTCTGATGCAGGACGATGTCGGTGGCCTCGAGGTCTGGGACCGGGAGCATGGCTGGTTGGCAGCACCACCCATGGCGGGCGCCTATATCGTCAATCTCGGCGATATGATCGCGCGCTTGACCAATGATCGCTACCACTCGACCCAACATCGGGTGATCAATTCGACCGGGCGCGAACGCTATTCCGTGCCGTTCTTTTTCGAAGGCAATGTCGACGAGCCCGTCGAATGCCTGCCGGGTTGTCTGGCGCCCGGTGAGACGCCCCGCTACGCGCCGACCACGGTCGAGGGTCATATGCGCGAAATGTATGCGCGTACCTATGCCAAGTCCTGATCCGGCCCACGGGCGTAATGTCGTGTTGATCCATGGCGCCTGGCAGGGCGGTTGGGTCTGGGACGGGACCGTGTCCGAACTGGAGGCTGCAGGTTTCCGCGCGCATCCGCTCGATCTTCCAGGCAATGGATACCACCCGGTCCCGTTCGAACAGGCCACGTTCAAGGACTGCATCGATCACGCCGTCGGCACGGTCGACCGTTGTGAGGGCGAGGTTTCGTTGATCGCCCACAGTGGCGGCGGCATGGTCGCGGGCAAGGTTGCCGAAGCCCGTCCGGATCGTCTCGACCGCATCATTTATGTCGCCGGAATGATGTTGCCTTCGGGCCTGAGTTTCACTGATCTGATCGGAGAGGTTTTGTCGAAAGAGCCTTCAGTCCTTGGGATCTGGCCCCATCTGGAGCCGACTGCGGATGGCAAGGGAACCCGCGTTCCACCCGCAGCCGCCCGCGAGATCTTTTACCATGATTGTGCGCCCGAGGCCGCAGCGGCGGCCGCGGCAAAGCTCGAAGCCCAACCTGACGCCACGCGGGCTGTCACCACCGGAACCTTGACATCCAGGCGGTTCGGCAAAGTCGCACGGGCTTATGTCGAATGCCTTCGGGACCGTTCGATCCTGTTATCGATGCAGAGGCGAATGCAAACTCTGATGCCCGGCGCTCTCCGCTTCTCGCTCGATACCGGCCACGCACCGATGCTGGCGCGGCCCCAGGCCTTCATCGAATTGATCCTTGAAATTCTCACTCTCCCGCTCAGCCGTTTCCACTCGAAAGGAATGTGATATGCGCAAATCCCACTGGCTCGGTGCCGGCGCCGGCATGGCTCTCTTAACCGCCGCTCCGGCGTTTGCCGTGGACAAGGTCGTGTTCCAGCTGGACTGGCTGCCTAATGGCGACAAGGCCGCAATCTATCATGGCATCGAACTCGGCCTGTTCGAGGAAGCCGATATCGAGGTCGAATTCAGCCCCGGCCGCGGTTCCTCGGACGCGATCACCAAGCTTGCCACGGGTGTCTCCGATATCGGCTATGGCGGCCTTGGCGCCTTGATGACGGCCGAAGCGGAGGGCGAAGTGCCGGTGAAAGCGATCATACCGATTTATACCAAGCAGCCTGATGCGATCTTCGCCACCACTGACGGTCCGATCCAGAGCATTGCCGATCTCGCCGACAAGACCATCGCCACGGCCCCATTCTCCTCCTCGAACGCCACCTGGCCGCTGCTGCTGGAGGTGAACGATATCGACGGCAGCACGATCGAGCTGTTGAAAGCCGAGCCCGCCTCCCTGGCGCCGATGCTGGCGACCGGCCAGATCGACGGCACCATCAATTGGGTTACCGTGGCGCCCCTGACGGCATCCGTGCTCGAGCAGGCCGGCAAGGAGCTGTTGATCATCCCGTGGTCGGACTTCGGCTTCGATGGATATGGGTTGAGCCTGCTCGCGTCCGACAAGACCATCGAAGAGCGCCCCGACGTATTGCGCCGTTTCGTTGCGGCGCTGAAGGAGGCGATTGAGGCTGCCAATGCCGACCCCATGGCGGCGGCTGAATCGCTCACGAAGCACGTGCCCGAGACCGATGTCGGGGTTGCCGCCGCAGGCTACGAATCCTCCGTGCCGTTGATCGAGAACGAGGTCACGGAAGCCTCGGGCTTCGGGGTGTTCGAACCGGAACGTTTGAACGAAACCTGGGAGTGGATCGCCAAAAGCAACGGCTATGCGATGGACGCAGTCGATCCGATGGCGTTGGTGGCAACCGACTTCGCCACCAACTAACAGCGCGTCACCGATCCGCAATGGAATGGCCCGCGATTGCGCTCGAGGGCGTGGACAAGGTCTTCGACAGCACGAAGACCGGTTCCGTTCGCGCTCTCGTCGACCTCGATCTCACAGTCGAACGCGGTGAGTTCATCTCGATCGTCGGGCCATCGGGCTGCGGCAAGTCGACGATCCTGCGCCTTATCGCGGGCCTTCTGCCGCCCAGTCAGGGGCATGTCGCCATCGACGGCACGCCGGTCAAGGAGCCCAGGGACGAGATCGGGATCGTCTTCCAGAGGCCGACGCTGCTGCCCTGGCTCAATATCCGGGACAATGTCCTGTTCCCAATTCGGCACAAGCGCGGCGAAAGCGGGAGACGCTTCCACGGTGAGGCTCAGGCCTTGCTCGACATGGTCGGACTTGGCGATTTCTCATCGCATATGCCGGATCAGCTTTCGGGCGGCATGCAGCAGCGCGCAGCCATCGCCCGTGCGCTCCTGCTCGATCCCGATATCCTGTTGATGGACGAGCCTTTTTCGGCACTCGATGCGCTGACCCGTGACGAGATGGGCTTCGAGCTTTTGCGGATCTGGGAGGAAAGGCCCAAGACGGTTGTCTTCATCACCCATGCTATCGCCGAGGCCGTGCTGCTGTCCGACCGGGTCGCCATCATGACGGAGCGGCCGGGTTCGATCCGCTCGGTCATCGAGATCGACCTGCCTCGGCCGCGTACCTTCGCCACCCTGTCCAGCCCCCGTTTTCTCGAGCTCAGTAATGAAATCCGTGCAGGCGTCCTCCACCGTATCGCCACCGCCGCTTGAGTTGACGTGGCTGCGCCACGTTCTCTGGACCGGGGCTCCCGTCTTCTTCTTCGCCGCAATTCTCATCTTGTGGCAAGCAAGCGTGACGATCTTCGAGGTTCCGAAGTTTCTTCTGCCCTCGCCCACCGACATCGTCGAAGCCGGTTTTGCCGTCCCGGCAACGACATGGCTGACCCATGCCGCGGCAACCTTGAAGGTGACCCTGATCGGCTATCTGGCATCGATTGTGGTCAGCATCCCCCTTGCCGTTGCCGTCGCTCTATCGCCGGTTATGTCGCGGACGGTCTATCCGCTGCTGATCGTCGTGCAGTCGACGCCGATCGTCGCCGTGGCGCCGATCATTATCGTGGCCCTCGGCGCCGGCGATGCGCCCCGCGTCGTCATTACCTGTCTGATCGCCTTCTTTCCGCTGGTGGTCAGCACCGCGACCGGCCTTCTGGCCACACCTGGCGAACTGATCGAGCTTTCCCGCTCGCTCAAAGCACCCCGTGTGCGGGAGGTGACGCAGATCAGGCTGATGTTCGCGATTCCCTATATTTTCAGCGCTTTGAAAATCTCGATAACACTCGCGGTGATAGGTGCTGTCGTTGCCGAGTTCGTGGCGGCCGAAAACGGTCTCGGCTATTTCATTCTCTACTCCACGTCTTTCTTCAAGGTGCCGCAAGCCTTCGCCGCCTTGTTCGTTCTGGTGGGGATCAGCCTCGCCCTATTCCGCCTGGTAGTGCTGGCCCAGCGTCTGCTCTTCCCCTGGAGCCTGCCGGTGGAGTCGAGGAACTGATGATGATCGAGCCAAAGAGCACCCCACTCGACTATGAAGCGCTCGTCCGCCGTTCCATCGAGGTTGCGCGAGCGGCCCGCGACGCCGGCAACCATCCCTTTGGGGCCGTTCTGGTCGGACCCGGTGGCGAGATCCTGATGGAGCAGGGCAATATTTTCGGCGAGGCGGGCGATGCCACCGGTCATGCCGAACGCGTGCTGATGACCCGCGCGTCGATCGCCCACGATCCGGACTTCCTCGCTGAATGCACCATGGTCACCAGTTGCGAGCCCTGTGCCATGTGCTCCGGCGCGGTCTATTGGGCCGGCGTCGGACGGGTGGTCTTCGGCATGCGGGAGCACGATTTGAAGGCGCTGATCGGACCGCATCCGGAGAACTTGACGCTGGATCTTCCGTGCGAGACGATCTTTGCAGCGGGACAGCGCAAAATCGAGGTCATCGGCCCGCTACTCCAGGACGAGGCAGCCGCAATCCATGTTGGTGCATGGGACTGACGAGGATCAGGTCGCTCGAGTGAAGGCTTCCCTGCCTGCGACATAAGTGGCTCGCGTGCAGCGGTCGTCACCCAGAATCTGCAGCGCGAAGAGAATTCCCTCGAGTTCGCCATGAGCGGCGTCGATGCGATGCGTGAGATTGGCGGTAGCGTCGAGATCGAGTACGACGAGATCGGCCATCGAGCCGGGCGCCAATGTGCCGATCTCATGGTCGAGTTGTAGTGCCCGGGCATTGCCGAGCGTCATTTGGTAAAAGGCTTCGAATGGCGTCAGGCTGCGGCCCTTGAGCTGTGCCACCTTGTAGGCCTCGGCGGCGGTCTGCAGCATCGAGTAGCTGGTGCCGCCGCCGACATCCGTTGCCAATGCGATCCGCACCGGCTTGGGCTCCTCTTGCAGGCGGGCCAGATCGAAGAGCCCGCTGCCCAGGAAATTGTTCGAGGTCGGGCACCAGACGGCGATTGCGGCACGATCGTGGAGCAACTTGATCTCGCTTTCGTCCAGATGGATGCAATGTCCCAGAAGGGTGCGCGGGCCGAGCAGACCGAACCGGTCGTAGACAGCAGTGTAGCTCGCAGCTTCGGGAAATAGCGATTTGACGGTCGCGACTTCCTCGAGGTTTTCGGCAAGATGGGTCTGGACATAAACCGTAGGGTGTTCCGCCGCGAGGCGGCCGGCGATGTCGAGCTGGGCTTCGGTCGAGGTGATCGCGAATCTTGGCGTGATGGCGTAGGCGAGGCGGCTGCGGTCGTGCCAGCGCCCGATCAGCTCGTTGCACTCGACATAGCTTGCCTCCGCGGTGTCCATGAGTTCTGTCGGCGCGTTGCGGTCCATCATCGATTTCCCGGCGATCATCCGCAGGTTTCTCGCCGATGCCTCGGCGAAGAAGAGCTCGACCGAAGTCGGATGGACGGTGCAAAAGACGGATGCGGTGGTCGTGCCGTTGGCGAGGAGCTGGTCGAGGAAAAATACGGCGGTAGCGTGGGCATGCTCGGGGTCGGAGAACTTCTGCTCTTCGACGAAAGTGTAACGTTCGAGCCAGTCCATGAGTTGCGACCCATAGGAGGCCATGACCCGGGTCTGCGGGTAGTGAACGTGCGGATCGATGAAGCCCGGCAGGATCAGATCGTTGGTGAATGTCGCAAGCTCCGCCTTGCCGTTCAATGCCGGAAGTATGGCCGCTGCGTCGCCGACGATGGCGATGCGATCATCGTCGATCACGACGCAGCCGTCTTCCCAGTAATCGTAGCTTGCGCCGGCCTCGATCAGCCGCGGATCTTCGTTGAAGGTCAGAACTCGTCCACGAAGCGCCTTGCGCTGTGTCTCAGTCGACATTCGGCGATTGATCGATCATTGCCAAAGACTTCCTCATCCCCACATTGCGTATCGTAAAGTAATGCGGAAAGGAGCTTTCACCATGGCAAGTCGACGCAAGAAAATCCCCAAGATCAGTGACCCGAAGCCGCGCAATCCCGAAGCGCGGCTTCTGGCATGTCCTAGCCTCCGGTTGCGTGTCGCCGAGAAACGACCGGCGATCAAGAGCGAACGGGCAAGGATAAGGCGCGAACTCAAGACGGGGAGAATGCCCGAAGGCGGAGCCGATCGGCGGTCGGTTGCGCTTTCGGGCATGTGGTCCCCAGCCGGATCGGCGACCGGTATCGCCTTCTCGTAGACGAACCTCAGCGCGCCGTCGCCCAATCGGCGATAGCATCCCGATGACCCGTTGGACGACGGATCAGGCTGTCGTCGGGATTATGATCGTCCGGATCGTTGGGTGAGAATCGGCCACCTAATTCATAGGTTTCACGCCGCAGATAGCGCAAAAGCTCGGCCCGGTCCCTGATGCCCTCGAGCCGTTCGTAGGGTATGACGTCGCCGATACGGACCACGACCTCCGTGTCGATCCGGCGGACCACCTCATGGAAAAGCAGGGCCTGGCGGATCGCCATGCTGTATCTGCTGACGAACTGGAATAGCGGGCTGTTCTGGCCCTCAAAGAACATCGGCAGCACGTCGACCTGGTGAAGCTGGATCAGTTTTCCCGTAAACGGCTTCCACGGCAAATCATGCGCCGGACCGAAAGTGCGGTGAGCCGTCGAGATGCCGGCACCCGGAAAGATGACCAGCGCACGGCCCTGGCGCAGATGCTCCGATGCGCAGGCGCGCGACTGCAGATTGGTTTCGGTGGCGGACGGGTCCTGGGTCAGATCCACCGGCAGGATGAAGGGGCGCGGCTCCGTCGCCCGATAAAGCAGGCTGTTGGCCATGACCCTGAAGTCGGGCCGTACTTTTTCCATCAGAAACGAAATGACGATGCCGTCCAGCACGCCATAGGGGTGGTTGGCGACGACCAACAAGGGGCGCGTGGGCGGCACCGCCTGAAGCTGCCGCCCATCGTAACGGACCTTCAGCTTCAATTGGCGAACGCAGGCCTCGAAGAACGATTCTCCCAGGCACGGATAAAGCCTGTTCTCGCGGTATTTCGCCTCGAGTAGGGGAGCGCCGGTCAGCTTCTCGACCGCGCGGATCGCGAGGCGGCGAGGCCAGGGATCGGTCGGATGAGCATAGGAAAAATAGATATCGTCGAAATCCGACGCCACCGAAGCCGGCAGTCTATCTGTTGAAGTGTCCGGACCTTCCACGATCCGTTTCGCCATCGTGCGTCCTTACCATCGACCGGATCAAATTACCTAAGCGATACATTAGTGGTTCCGGCCGCTTCTCGCTAGTCTAAGCTTCAGGTTGTGCCGGAAGGGCTATCAGCCGTCGCGCTTCGGCGACGTTCCGCGCCATATCGAAGGCGTATTGGTAAGGCAACTCAATTGTGAAGATGGTGTCATCCTTAAACTCGAGCTGCGGCAGGATTTGGTCCCAGGGAATGTCGCCCCAGCCGAGCGGTAAATGCAGATCGCCGAGGCCAAACGCCAGATCTTCCGATTGACTGTAGGTTTCAACCTGTTTGGGGCGGCCGAACGAATCGTGGACATGCAAATGCCCGGTGACTGGCGCGAAGGCCTTGAGCGCGTCGCGGAAGCTTTGGCCGAGCAGGGTCGTATGGATGTACACGTGGCTGAAATCGAGTGTCCCGATGACATTGGGATGGTCGATGGTCTCGATTTCAGCCGCCAGGCGGAACGGATCCGCCGTATAATCGCCTTGGTTCTCGACAAAGAGAGTCTCGACGGCGATCCGGACTAAGTGGCGGGCGGCGACATCGGCGACACGGCGCAAGGCGTCACGTTCCTGAGCATGAAGGCGGTCGATTTCCGCCGCTGTGGTATAGCGCACCCGCCCGGTATGGTGGACCATGACGTTGGCGCCGATGGCCCCGCAGATTTCGAGCATCGCCACCACCGCCGCCTCGAAATAGGGGAGGTGAGTGGTGTCCATGAAATTGGCGCTAAGCGGGCCGTGGACCACATAACGAAGGTCGTGACGATCGCAGATGGCCCGCAGATGGTCGATGCGGTCCGGCAGGACGCGCCCGCCGCTGATGAGATCGGAGCCCGAGAGGGACAGTTCGGCATGATCGGCGCCGGCTTCTTCGATCATGCTCAAGCGGGCGTCGAGATTACTGAGATCGCGGTTTTGAATCGTCGAAAAGGCGATGCCTTTGAAAGCGGTCATGGTGCTCGCTCACAATTTCTGAATGACGTGCTGCGACCACCTAGGGGTTGAAGATGACAGCGCTATGACGTGAGCAGCCCACGGGCTCTCACTCGCTGACGGCGTCGGCCCAGGGATGCTGCGGCTCGGCAGTGCCATAATTGCGGAAATCCGCCATATCGCGCAGCACGCCCGAGGGGCAGGAAAAATTCAGAGGATATGTCTGATTGACGAGGGCCGTGGTCGCGAAATGCTCGGCAAGCAATTGGTGGACATCATCGGGCAGGGCGGCATCGACACCGATTGTCTGCATGGCGCTAACATCGATCCGCGGTTGGGCGAACGCTGCCTCCAACGTCATGCCGTAGTCGATGATGAAGCTCGTCAACTGGGCTACGGCCGGCAGGATCTTGCGGCCGCCCGAGGCGCCGAGCGCAAACTGAGCCGAAGGCGTGTGGCCGATGATCGGGCACATATTGGAGAGCGGCCGTTTGCCCGGGGCGAGCGAGTTGGGCCGGCCAGGGCGTGGGTCGAACCACATCAACCCGTTATTCATCAAGATGCCCGTTTCGGGGAGCACCATACGGCTGCCGAACAGGGACAAAAGCGTCTGCGTGCAGGCCACCATATTGCCGAACCTGTCGACGACCGAAACATGGGTGGTCGAGGTCGCTTCCGGTGTCCAGCCTTCGCCTTGCCACTCGAGCCGCTCGTCATAAGCCTGCTCGAGGGCCTTGGCGTAGGTGAGATAGGCTGAGGCATCCGGCGCAGCGCCATCGAGACCGTCGGCACTCAGCAGGTCGAAAACGCGGGCGAAGCTGTGCCCGGCGAACAAACCCGGCATCGCGAACAGCATGGCGTCGCGGTAGCGATGCTCAAGCGCTGGGAGATGTTTTGCTTCGTAGGCCGCCAGATCGGCGGCTTGAAGGCGGCCGCCCAGCTGCTGGATGTCGGACACGATCTTGCGCGCGAGTTCGCCCCGATAGAAGCTGTCGATGCCGTCGTCGACCAATGTCCTCAGCGTTTCGGCGAGTGCTCCGAGATCAATCCTGCGAGAGCCTCCGTCACGGTTCGGCATGGGTGGAAGGCCATTCGCATCGAGCCAGACACGGGCGGCATCCGGATAGTTCTTGAACTCCCGCTGGTGGGCCGTGATCTGCAGCGAGGTCCACCAATCCACCTCCAATCCCTGACGGGCGAGGCTAATCGCGGGTTCGGCGAGTTCGCCCAGAGGTTTGGTGGCATAGAGCCGATGCGCAAGATCGAGACCTGCGAGATAGGATGGAACCGCCATTGCGAGCGGACCGTGAATATTGCGGTCTTCTTTGACGGCGGGCCAAGCGAACAGATCAGGGTCTTCGCCCTCGACGATCGGGTAGTCCGCGGGATCGATCCGCAGCGGCGCCACCATGCCGCAATCGATTGCCTGCACGCGATTGTGCTGGGCATGGAAAATAAGCATGGCGCCGCCACCGCCGAGACCGCTGCCCCAGGGCTCGACGACGCCCATCGCCAGCGAGGTGGCGATCGCAGCATCGACGGCATTACCGCCGGCGCGAAGGGTCGATGCACCAATCTCGGCGGCAATCGGGTTCTGTGCCGCGACAACGCCGCCGCTCGACGAGACGGCGCATTTGATGACGCGACGGTTCGGTGCCCAACTCTTCATGACGATACCTGTTCCGCCAGACGCCGCGACGGACCGCCATGGCTCAGCCAGAGGATTCCCAGAACCAGCGCCAGTCCCGGCAGCGCCAGCAGGTTCATCACCTGCCAGCCGAGCAGATGATGCAGGATGCCCGCCGAGGTCGCGGACACCGCCATGCTCGTGAAAATGATGCAGTCGTTGATGCCCTGCACCTTGGCTTTCTCGGCCGGGGTGTAGCATCGCGTCAGCAATGTTGTGCCGCCGACGAACATGAAATTCCAGCCGATCCCGAGGAGCAGCAGGCCGGTGGTAAACTGCCAGACCTCGAGACCGGTGAGATTGACGGCGACGGCAACGGCCATGGCCGCGATCCCCATTACGATGACCTGCTCGGCACCGCGCCGGGCAATCAACGCCCCGGTAAAAAAGCTCGGCGCGAACATGCCAAGCACATGCCATTGTATCACCCAGGCGCTGTCGGCGAAATCATGGCCGCATGCCGCCATCGCGATGGGTGTTGCCGTCATCAACAAATTCATCGTCACATAGGCGATAACCGCAGCGAGAATGGCGGTGACGATGCCGGGTTGGCGCATCAGCTCCCCGATTGGCCGTACCGGACCGCTGACCTCGCCGCCTTTCGGACGCCGCAGCGACAGCGTGCTCAGGACCAGTAAGCTCAACAAGGCCAGAATGCCGATTGCCAGATAAGTTCCGGCAAAGAGGATCGGTGCGAACAGATCCCGCGTGGCCTTGGCCAGCTCCGGGCCGAGCACGGCAGCGGCGACCCCGCCCGCCATGACCCAGGAGATTGCTCGTGCCCGGGCCCGCTCGCCGCCGATCTGGCTCGCACGGTCACGGCTGGCGACATCTGCGGCGTCTGCCGCGGCGAAGCGGTAATATTGGCAAAATGCGGTGAACACGCCGTAGAGAATGGCCGCCGCGCAGAACATGGCGAAATTGCCCGCCATGATCGCGAAATAGCCCAGGATGCCGGCGGCGACCCCGAAAATCGTGCCGCAGGCTAGCCCTGTTCGCCGGCCAACATACTTCATCGCATAGGATGCGGGCAGCGTCGCCAGCATGGTCGCTGTAAATTGGATGCCGAGCGGCAGGGTCGCCAGCACTTCGGTCGGTGCGTACATCAGACCGATAAGGGGTGAGGTGCTGACCACCATCGTATTGGCCATGAAGAACATGGCTTGGCAAACGATGAGCAGCGTGAGGTCGCGCCGGTACGGTGAGGTTCGCATTCGTGCAGTTTAGTCGGGACGCGAGGAGGAAAAAAGTATGCGCAATCGGATTATGCGAAAATTGGTAGGCTCGAAGATCGGCGCTTGGGCAGTTGGCCTTGGAAGTTTCCTGCTACCGCTCCAATTCGCCTATGCCACGGGTTGTTTTCCGATTGCGGGACTTGAACCCCGCCTCATGCCGGCCAGTTTCCGGCCGGCCGCGATTGCGGAGAATGCGACCGTCCAGTTCCGTTATCTCGGCCACTCTACCTACGAGATCGAAACCCGGGAAGGGGTCAGGGCGGTCACCGACTATAACGGCTATTACAGTTCCGAGCGGCCGCCGAACGTCGCCACGATGAACAACGCCCATGGCAGTCACTATACGGATGTGCCCGATCCTTCGATCGAGCATGTGCTCCGCGGCTGGAATCCAACAGGCGGGCTCGCCGAGCACGATGTCACGTTGCGCGATCTCCGGGTCCGCAATATCCCGACCAGCGTTCATGGACGCGAAGGCGCTCAGGGCAACAGCAATTCGATCTTCGTGTTCGAGGTCGAAGATCTCTGCATCGCCCATGCCGGTCATCTGCATCACCTGCTCGATAACATCCATATGGGCGAACTCGGCATTATCGACGTCCTGATGGTGCCGATCGACGGTGTCTGGACCATGTCGCAGGAAAACATGGCCGATGTCATCGAACAGGTTCGGCCCTCGGTGGTCATGCCGATGCACTATTTCAGCCAGAGCGTCCTGGCGCGTTTCCTGGCGTTGATGGACGAACGAGGCTGGGAAATCGCCGTCAGCAAGGATCCCGCAGCGGCCTTCTCCCGCCTTACCATGCCGATGCGCACCGTCCTGGTTCTGCCGATCAGTTAGTGCGTCGCTGAAATAGCGCTGCGGATCAGGCTGATGGCTACCAGCCACATGACGCCGCAGGTGAGGGCATCGACGATCTTCCAGGTAATCGGCCGGGCGACATAGGGGGCCAACCAGGCGGCGCCCAGTGCCAGCCCGAAGAACCACAAAAAGCTCGCGGTCATTGCACCCGCGGCAAAGGCGGTGCGTTGATCAGCAGCGAACTGCCCGCTGATCGACCCTAGCATGACGACAGTGTCGAGATAGACGTGTGGATTGAGCAGGGTCACGGCGAGCGTGGTCATCAGGACGGCGCGCCTTGAAGGGCGCACAAGATCGCCTTCGTGCAGCGAGGTGCTTTGAAAAACGCGTCTGAGCGCCAGCAGTCCATACCAGAATAGGAAGAGGGCGCCGCCCCAAGCGGCCAGTTGTGACAGCCAGGCACGGCTGGCGATCACCGCCCCCAGCCCGGCGACACCGGCGAGGATCAGGAGGGCATCCGCCAGAGCGCAGATTGCAGCCACCATGACGTGGTGCTGGCGCCGCAAACCTTGCGCCAGGACGAAGGCGTTCTGGGCGCCGATCGCAATGATCAGGCCGGCACCAAGTGCCAAGCCTTGAAGGTAAATGAGCCCCATTGCCGCTGCGTTAACCTTAATTTCTTGTAAACCACAATGCGGACGGCCTTGCGACCGGCGAAGTGTTAACCGCATCGCATACCAGAAAACATCATTCACGAGACGGTTTGGCCGGCTAATCGTGCTTAAATCATCAGGATTCCGATGTCGCAATTAACCATAAATGACTGATGAATGCTAATGGATAACCAAAAATAACTATGAATTCAATTCGACGGATATAGTTAATTTTCATAGTTTTAGTAGTATTAACTATAATCTTTCTTCTACAACGCAAATAGACAGAAAGCCGCTCCTCAACTTAACTTTGCCTCACTCCTTTAGCACGCAAAGATATGTTGTGGAGAAGTCGGCATGGTTAACAAACGCAACTGGGCAGCCCCCGGGTTCACTGTTTTGACGCTTTTGGCCTTGTCCGCTTGCGCCGGTGGCGGCGGTGGTGGTGGCAATGGGGGCGTCGGCGGTTCGCCGAGCACAGCCTCAGGTTCCGGCGGCGGCAGCCCCCCGCCGCCGCCCGATTTCGAAGTCCCCAACATCTATGCCGCCTATGGCGATGAACAGCCCAACCAACTCGAAAATCTCCTGGTCTTCGGTGACAGCTACTCGGATACGGAGCGGTTCAGCTTCGATATCTGGTCGGAGAAGCTGACCGATGGGATCGGCGGTTCCAGTGTCGAGAGCTATGCCAAGGGCGGTGCTTTTGCCGGTCCGACCAACAATTACCCCGGCGACGACGGCAATACCATCGAGACCCAGGTCGACAATTGGCTGGCGACGACGCCAAGTTTCGGGGGCGGCGATCTCACCGTCTTCTATGCCGGCTACAACGACATCAACGTCCCCAAGGCGGCGGGCGAGCCGATCAGCAACCAAACGGCGCTGGGTCGGTCCGCCGATCACCTCGAGGATCAAATCCAACGGGTGATCGACGCTGGGGCCACAGGCGGTGACCGTCGCGTCTTCGTCGCACGGGTCCACGAATGGACCGATATTCCCAAGGAAAACACCAATCCCGCCAACTTCAAGGCCGGGTTCACCGATATCTGGAACGATCGGATCGACCAGATTGCCAATGCCAACGACAAGATCGTTGCGGTCGATCTCAACACGGTCTTCCGACGGATCCATGATAATCCGGGCGATTACGGATTTACCAATGTGACGACCCCGGATGCGGCCAATGCCGGTCCCGGCGGCACGGCACTCTATCACGACACGGTCCATTTCGGTGAGCGTGGTCAGGAGATCATCGCCGAAGTCTTCAATCACTACCTGACCCGCGGCTGGGACTGGGCCAATTTGCTGCAGGCCGGCAGTGCCACCGCCGAGGAGCGGACCCTCGAGATCAACCAGGGTCTGCAAACAAGCCTGGCGCAATTGCAGGCCGATGAGCGGCTCGGCTTCAGCTCGTTCTTCGTCGGCGACCGTGAGGCCCAATATGCGGCCAATCTGACCGACGATGCGAGCTACGATCCGGCCCGCTCGGGCTTCCGGCAGCTGGCGCTCAGCCAGGAGCAGGATAGCGGCGTCGGCCTCAACTACGCCTTCGACGACGACACCATGATGGGTTTCGTCTTAAGCAACAATCGGCAGGATCTGACCGACGAGCAGGGGAACCGCAGCGCCGATATCGGCTACGATTCCGACGCTGTGTCGTTCTACGTGAACCACGAGATCGAAGGCTTCGGGTTGCGAACTCTCGTGAGCTACAGCAATGATAGCCACGATATCCGCAACTATGACGATTTTGTCGGGCAGTCCGACAGAGCGACCGCCAGCGGCCGGACCATCACGCTGTCGCAGACCGCGAGCTATCCGACCCATATCGGCGGGGCCTGGTGGATGCCGTGGTTGAACGTCACCCACACGGATCAGAAGCTCGACAGCTTCTCGGTGTCCAACCCCTACACGTCCGATGTCACCTATTCCTCGGGCGGCGTGGCGGACACGCTGGCGACGATCGGCTTCGACATGAATGCCGATCCGATCTGGCTCGACCGTCACAATTCGGTCGAGTTCACGGCGAGCCTGACCTACACGCAGTCGCTGCTGCAGGAGGACTACGAAGTGACGATGACGGAAGGGGCGTTCTCGAACGTCAGCCAGACCGACGTCATCGAACGTGAGGACGTCCGGCAGCTCGGTCTTCGGGTCGGTGCTTCCTTCGCCCTGGGCGAGGATCTCTCACTCAGCGCAGGCTACCTCGCGACCCAGAATCTCGAGGCGAGCGAGCTCGACCAATCGGTTCAGCTTCGCCTCGGCTACAGCTTCTAAACCCGCCGCTCGGTAACTCCACAACGGAACGAGAAGCGGGAGGGAGGACCAGTCCAGGGCCGGCGCAAGCCGGCCCTGGACTGCTTTTGTCGAGATCGCTGGCAAATCTCGGTCTCGTTGCATTTTTATCCCCATCGATACGCCGTAGGCATCGTCTTCATACCAAAAGATGTCATGCATTTGCCACGGATGCGCATTAACTTTGGGGCGTGCCTCAAGTTCAAGGGTTCCCAGCCATGCGCCCTCTACAAATTCTAGTTGCCTCTCTTGTCGCATTTACAGCAATGACAACGGCGTCGGCCGCGCAAATGGATTGCGCAGCCGAGTTCGACACGGCGATTTCGATGATCGATGAGCGCGGCGATGCTGATGTTTCGATGCGGGTCGAACTCGTTGAGATGACGCTCGAAGCCTACCAGATGTGCGAGCGGGGCGAGGAAGAGACCGCCCGATCCCTATTCGAAGACGTTTTCAAACGCGCGGACGGTAACTGAGCGGGGGACCATAACCGCGGGCGATTCTTAGCCGATACGCCCGTGGCATTGTTTGTATTTCTTGCCTGAACCGCAGGGGCAGGGCGCATTACGCGGCACCTTGCCCCAGCTGTCCGGCTGGTGCGGATTGAGCGCCTGTTGCGGCTGACCCCGCATGCCGACATTGGGCGGCGGCATCATCGTCGAGCCATTGCCGGGATGGGTTTCGCCCGGCCCGCTTTCGACCAGGCGTTCCCGCGGTATCGAGGGTTTCGGCGCGGCATCGGAAACCGGCTGCTGCATGCGGATCTCGAGGTGTGAAATCACCTGGGTGACCGTCATCCGCAGGTTGTTGAGCATCGCTTCGAACAGGTTGAAAGCTTCGCTCTTGTATTCGTTCAATGGATCCCGCTGCGCATAGCCGCGCAGGTGGATACCCTGACGAAGATGGTCGAGTTGGAGCAGGTGATCCTTCCAGAGATGATCGAGAATCTGCAAAAGCAGGCTCTTTTCTGCCATCCGCACGACCTGGTCGCCATAATTGGCTACCTTCTGCGCCATTCTTCGATCGCTCTCGTCGAGCAGCCGAGAGCTGATCTCGGCATCGGCGATGCCCTCTTCCTTGGCCCAGTCACCGACCGGCACATCTAGCGCCAGATAGCGTAGAATGTCCTTCTTCAGTTCCTCGGTATTCCAGTTTTCGGCATATTCCCGCTCGGGGATGTGCCGCTGGACCAGATCCTCGACCACCTGATGGCGCATGTCGCGCACGGTTTCGGCGACATCCTCGCTCTGCATCAATTCGAGACGCTGCTCGTAGACAACCTTGCGCTGGTCGTTCATGACGTCGTCGAAGCGCAGCAGGTTCTTGCGGATGTCGAAATTGCGTGCTTCGACTTTTTGCTGCGCCTTCTCCAGCGCTTTGTTGATCCAGGGATGGACGATCGCCTCGCCCTCCTGAAGGCCGAGACGCTGCAACATGCTGTCCATCCGCTCGGAGCCGAAGATCCGCATCAGATCGTCTTCGAGCGAAAGAAAGAATTTCGAGCGGCCCGGATCGCCCTGGCGTCCTGAACGCCCGCGCAGCTGGTTGTCGATGCGCCGGCTCTCATGGCGCTCGGTCCCCAGCACGAAGAGACCTCCCGCCTGCAGCACCTGATCACGCTCCGTTGCAATCTCGCGGTGGATCGCCTCGATCCTGGCCGGTTCCTGATTGTCGCCGAGTTCCTGGGCAATGCGCATTTCGGCATTGCCGCCGAGCTGAATGTCCGTGCCGCGGCCCGCCATGTTGGTGGCGATGGTCACCGACCCCAGCCTGCCGGCCTGGGCGATGATGAAGGCCTCCTGCTCATGATACCTGGCGTTCAGGACCTGATGCGGGATCTTCTTTTTCTTAAGCTCCTCAGCCAGTTCCTCGGATTTCTCGATCGAAACCGTACCGACCAGAACCGGCTGGCCGCGGCCGTGAGCCGTCTCGATCTCGTTCTGGATCGCCTCGCTTTTCTCGCCCGAGGTGCGGTAGACTTCGTCGTCCTGGTCATCCCGCACCATCTGCATGTGCGTCGGGATTTCGATGACCTCGAGCTTGTAGATCTCGCCGAATTCGGCCGCTTCGGTCGCGGCAGTACCGGTCATCCCGGCGAGTTTCTCGTAGAGCCGGAAGTAGTTCTGGAAGGTGATCGAGGCGAGGGTCTGGTTTTCGGGCTGGATCGAAACCTGCTCCTTGGCCTCGAGTGCCTGGTGCAAGCCGTCCGAATAGCGCCGGCCTTCCATCATCCGCCCGGTGAACTCGTCGATGATGATGACCCGATCGTTCTTGACGATGTAGTCGACGTCACGCGCGAAAAGCTTGTGCGCGCGAAGCGCCTGATTGGTGTGATGGACCAAAGTCACGTTGTCGATGTCATAGAGGTCGGGGCTCTTCATCATGCCCAATTCCTCGAACATCGCCTGCATCTTCTCGTGACCTTGCTCGGTCAGCGTCACGGTTCGGGTCTTGTCGTCACGCTCGAAGTGCTCGTCGCCGAGATTCGGCATCAGCTCGTTGATTTTCATGTAGAGTTCGGAGCTGTCCTCCGCCGGACCTGAAATAATCAGGGGCGTGCGCGCTTCATCGATCAGGATGCTGTCGACCTCGTCGACGATCGCATAGTGATGCCGGCGCTGCACCATGGCCTCGAGCGAATGGCGCATATTGTCCCGCAGATAGTCGAAGCCGAACTCGTTATTGGTGCCGTAGGTAATGTCGCACGCATAGGCGTCGCGGCGCTCGGTCTCGCCGATGCCAGGGATGACGCAGCCGACCGTAAGTCCAAGAAAATTGTAGATCTGGCCCATCCAGGCGGCGTCTCGTCGGGCCAGGTAGTCATTGACGGTGACGATATGGACGCCCTTGCCGACGAGTGCGTTGAGATAGGCCGCGAGGGTCGAGACCAGGGTCTTGCCTTCGCCGGTTTTCATCTCGGCGATCGAGCCTTGATGCAAGACCATGCCGCCGATCAACTGAACATCGTAATGGCGCTGGCCGAGGGTCCGTTTGGCCGCTTCGCGCACCGTGGCAAAGGCTTCGACCAAAAGATCGTCGAGGCTGCTGCCGGCCTCGACTTGCGCTTTGAACTCGGCCGTGCGGGCGCGTAACTGATCGTCATCGAGCCGTTCCAGATCCGGCTCCAATGCATTGATCTGCTCGACTTTCTGGCGGAGAGATTTAACGATCCGATCGTTAGCGGTACCGAACAGCCGGCGGGCGACGGCGCCAAACATGCGTACTCATTCCGGGAATTGTATAAAGAGGCTTGATATCATGCCACATAAGCGCTGCTCCGACGGGTGTCAACGCGACGGCGTATCTTGCTCCCGAACGCTGCCAACTGAGAGTGGTGGCTTGACCCATGGAACTTTAGCGTATTTTGCAAGGTTGTCATCGACAACTTGCCTCCGCGTCTGCTTGGCATTAAGCGGCAACCAACCGAATACGGCCGTGTTCCGATCGCGGCAATCGCTCCGCCGGGCCGACTGACCTGAATTCCACAAAGGTGTTTTCATGAATTTCCCCATTCCCAAGGCGACCGCCATCGGCTTCGCCGGCATGTTATCCATTGCCCTACTTCCGCCCGGCATCGGTTGGGCGCAGGAGGATGAGGTTCTGGCGACGGTCAATGGCGATGCGATCACTAGGGCCGATCTCCAAGCCGCCTACGTTGATCTGCCGCAGCAGGTTCGACAAATGCCGCTCGAAACGATCGAGGGCCCGCTCTTGGATCAGCTCATCGACCAGGCACTGCTCATCGATGAGGCTAAGGAGCGCGGTCTGGAGAGCGAGGCGGATGTCGAAGCGGCGATGGAGCGCGCTGCCGACAGCATCCTGCTGCGCGCGCTGGTCGAGCGTACGGTGAGCGAAACTGTCACCGAAGAAGCGCTGCAGGAGGCCTATGAGGACGAGGTCGCCAATGCCGAGCCGGCCGAAGAGGTCCACGCTCGCCATATTCTTCTCGAGAGCGAGGAGGACGCCAAGGCGGTTATCGCGGAATTGCAAGGAGGCGCCGATTTCGAGACACTGGCGCGCGAACGATCGACCGGACCTTCGGGACCGAACGGCGGCGACCTCGGCTATTTCCGAGAGGGCAGCATGGTTCCGGAATTTGCCGAAGCGGCATTCTCCATGGAACCGGGCACCTATACTGAAGAACCGGTGCAGACCCAGTTCGGCTGGCACGTGATCAGGGTCGAGGACAAACGCACCGTCGAGCCGAGCTTCGAAGAAATGGAGCCCCAATTGCGGGAGGCCCTGGAGCGGGAGGTTTTCGCCAACTTGCTCGAAGACCTGCGCGGCGAGGCCGAGATCGAGCGAATGATTCCGCCGACCGAAGGCACCGCCCAATAGTTCTGCGGCAAGACTGAGCTTTGGCCAAGCTCGAGCGCTCGCCTTTGGCGCCGGACGGGTTTCCGGACCTTCCGGTGATCGGGGGGGCGCGCTTTGCAAGTATCGCTGCCGGCCTGCGCTATCGCCAGCGCCACGACCTGACTTTGATGGCGCTGGCCCCGGGTTCCACCGTGGCCGGGGTCTTCACGAAATCGACAACGGCGGGCCACCCGGTCCTTTGGTGCCGCGAGGCGCTCGCCTCGGGCCGGGTCCGTGGCATCATCGTCAATGCGGGAAACGCCAACGTGTTCCTCGGAGGGCGCGGCGATGCTGCGGTCCGGCTCGAGGTGGACGCCGTGGCCCAGGCCCTGGACTGCGAGGCTGACGAGGTCTTCGTCGCCTCGACCGGCGTGATCGGGGAGCTCTTGCCGGTCGAGAAAATCGTCGATTCCGTGCCGCAGCTGGTCGCCACGCTCGATCCCTCGGGCATCGGCGATGCGGCCCGCGCGATCATGACGACGGACACCTTTGCCAAGGGTGCGACCGCCTCGGCCGAAATCGCCGGCACGCCTGTTCGGATTGCGGGAATCGCCAAGGGCTCCGGCATGATCGCCCCGGATATGGCGACGATGCTGGCCTTCCTGTTCACGGACGCGAGCCTGCCGCAGGCCCTATTGCAGCCGCTCTTGAGCGGTGTGGCCGACCGCAGCTTCAACGCGATCACGGTCGATAGCGATACGTCGACGTCCGATACGCTGCTGCTGGCGGCAACGGGGCAGGCCCGGCACGCAGCGATAACCAACCCTCATGATCCGCGCCTCGCAGATTTTGCGCAAGCACTGGAAACCGTTGCCCTGGATCTGGCCTTGCAGGTCGTGCGTGACGGCGAGGGTGCGCAAAAGCTCATCACCGTCATAGTCGAGGGTGCTGCCAATCAGACATCGGCCAGGCGCATCGCTTTTGCCATCGGCAATTCGCCATTGGTCAAGACCGCCATTGCCGGTGGCGATGCCAATTGGGGCCGTGTCATCATGGCCGTCGGCAAGACCTATGAGCCGGTCGACACTGCCCGACTATCGGTAAGCTTCGGCGGCGTCGATGTCGCCCGCGACGGTGCGGCGGTGCCAGATCTCGACGAAGCGCCGGTGACAGTGCATTTGGCCTCCCGCGAGATCGAACTGCGGGTCGGCGTCGGCGACGGGCCAGGTCGGGCGCGAATTTGGACCTGCGATTTAACCCATGGCTATATCGATATCAATGCCGACTACCGGTCCTGAGGATGGCGGGCGCACTCTCGTTCTTGTCGTTGCCTGCGCTCTGGTCGATCTCGATGGTCGCGTCCTCGTCGCTCAGCGTCCCGAGGGCAAGGCCATGGCGGGACTTTGGGAATTTCCCGGCGGCAAAATGCATCCGGGAGAAACACCGGAAGCGGCGCTGATCAGGGAACTGCACGAGGAACTCGGGATCGACACCGAGACGAGTTGCCTTGCGCCTTTGACATTCGCCTCACACGCCTATGAAGCGTTCCATCTGCTGATGCCGCTTTATATATGCCGCGTCTGGAAAGGCGAACCCCGACCGAAGGAGGGGCAGCAACTGCGCTGGCTTCGTCCGAACGATCTGAAAAATCTGCCGATGCCCGCAGCCGATGTGCCCCTCGTCGCCCATCTGCGCGACTGGCTGTGACGATCGAACTAGCCGACTAACCGGTACTCGAGCCGCTCGCCGCGGGTTTGCAGCATTATTTTCGTGAGCCTATCCATCTGGTCATACCAGAGCGTCCCGGCCATTTCGTGCTCCGGATCCGATTGGAACGTGTATCGCCGCGTCGATGTCGATTTGCCTTCGAGGGATATGCGTTCATAGAACGGCCCATGACCGCCGATCTGCATGAGATCGCCGCGCTGACCGTCGATCACCTGGCTTTGTTTGGTGACGGCGATGTTCCAGAGGGAGCCATCGGTCAAGGTCCCGATCGGCGCTACGATGAGACCCAACGGGCCTTCGACGAGGAGCTTCTGCTCCTGCGCCTCGATCACGACCGAGGATCTGTCGCCGTCATCATCGGTGGTGATGACCGCTTGAACCAACTGGCCGTTCCGCCACAGATCTTCCGAGGTTTGCGTGTAGCGGTAGGCCGTCATGAAGGCGAACTTGACGGCGATTTCGATCGAGGCCGAACACGTAAATCCATCTTCCTCCGGACGAAACCGAAGGGTGTATCGTCCGACATCGATCCCCTTGCGGGATACCATGAATTCTAGATCCTGCGGCAGCGAATCCTGGCTTCGGGCACGGTTGGGGAGGGCAGCGGACGCGATCATCGTGCCAGACGCCTGTAGAAAACGGCGCCGCGTCGGCAACCATGATGAAACTAAATCGAACGGTGGCATGGAAGTATCGCTAACCCCGTGTAAGAAATATCGGACAGGCCGGCGTTCAGATCGTCGGCCTTTGCTCGAACCCGGAGGCGACGGTCTCCGCGGATTGTTCGTGAATTACCCGGTCCACTCTCGCTGCGCACGGGCCCTCATGGCACAATGACAACAGATTGGCGACCGCATCGGTATCACCTCGAACACAGGCCTCGACCGACCCGTCACGGCGATTGCGCACCCAGCCGTTAAGGCCCAGCTCGTCGGCAAGCACTGTCATCCAGCCGCGAAAACCGACACCCTGCACACGGCCTTCAACTCGGATATGAATGGTCTGTGGCAAGTTTTTCCTCTGACTTGTTCGGTCGGTCCTCTGTCTGGCGGGTAAATGCGGCTGTCCGCAATTGAAGAAATCAAACGTGCATCCCTACGTTCATAAGATTGCGCTTGCGGAATGGATCCAGAATGCCCTGGGCGCTCGCAAGGTTGTGATCGAAGCCATGACACCGCTTGCCGGCGGTGCGTTGCAGCGACACGCGCTGTTGCTGTTGTCGGTCTCTGGAGGGCCATGGAGCGGCAACCGTCAATGGGTGCTGCGCTATACCGGTGCGACCCGGATACCCTGGGGCTTGGGCCGCGCCGACGAATTCAGGGTCATGGAGCGGGTCTTCGAGGCTGGGGTTTTGTGTCCGCGTCCCATTGCGCTTTGCAAGGACCCCGAGGTCATCGGCTGCCGCTTTCTACTGATGGATTATGTCGAAGGCGAGGCGGATGGCCCAAGCCTCACCAAAGCAATCTCGTCCATCGGCGCCGCCGATAAGCTGATCCCTGAGTTGGGCCGTCAACTGGCGATGCTTCATTCGATTTCGCCGACGTTTCTAGGTGGTCGGAGGCCCGAGGCACCTCTGAACGATCGGCTTGAATTTTATGCTCTGTGGCATGAGCGGCTCACACTTTGGGAACCTGTCATCGATCTGGCCCTCCAATGGCTGCGAAGTAACTGGCCAGCTCCCTGTTCGCCGGTTCTGGTCCATGGGGATTTTCGAACCGGCAATTTCCTGGTGGCAGATGGCGATCTTCGCGCCATTCTGGATTTCGAGTTCGCCGGATTGGGGGATCCACGTGAGGATCTCGGCTGGCTCACCATGCGCTATTGGCGCTTCGGCAATGACCGTCGGATCGTTGGCGGTTTGGGGACGCTCGAGGCATTCCTGGAGGGATATCCGGTATTTAGTGGCAACACGCTCGATAGTTCGGAGCTGGTCTGGTTCCAGGTTTTGGCCAATGTTCGCTGGGCATTGATCGCGACGATGCAGTGGCAGCGCTTTGCGCGGGATGGCGAAGGCGATCTCGATCTGGCCCTCACAGGCCATGGCCGGCCCCACATCATGGCTGAGATCCTGCGCCTTATTGAGGAAGGCGTGCCCTGACCCAAAACGTCGACGACGCCGCCCGTTGCAGCATTTGGCGGTGGCCCGATCTGCCTGAAGCAGAAGCGCTTTTGGCGCTTTCGGCGGCATCTCTACGCGAGTTCGCGGTCGAGCCCGACAATCCTCGGCAAATTGAGGCAAGCCTGATCCAGGTCGCGCGTGCGCTGGATCTGGCCGCCCGATGCCTGCGCTCGAAGCCGTCGAGTGAGCATGAGGCCGTCCTAGCCCTTCGTGATTTGCTCGAAGGCAACTTCAGTTCGACCGATGCGTCCGGGGAAGAGGCGATCGAACGGGTTTGTCTGGCGATCAGGAACGGCCGATTCGACCCTTCGAGGGAGTCGGAATTGGTCGCAGCGTTAAAGCACCTGACGATGCTGCGGTGCCGGGTGGCCGCAACTCCGCCGGAGTCCTGCAGCCATTAGTTGCGATAGCCGCCGTTGATTTCCGTAAGCAATTCCTGACGATTGGTGACCCGGTTCCGAAAACCGATTTCGCTGTCCCGCACGACCGTCGGCGGGTTGAGCTTGCCGCCGTGATAGACTCGTCCGACCACGAACCGATTACCGCCCGGGAATGATGTCTGGTTCCATTCGAGATAGTTGGCGCGTTCCGTCGGGGCGTAATTGCCGTTCTCCGGATGGACGTGGGTCAGGATCGATCCCTTGCCCGGCAGCGGCACGATGTAATTTCCGGCGCCGGCATTGTTCCCCTCATGGAAGTAATGGGTCGCATATTGACCCTGGGCGACCTCGCCCGAGCCGATGGCCATGAAGAATACCGTGGGCTCGGCGACCGAGCCGATCGCCGAATTGACCTTGATGCGGGATACCGTGCTCCAATAGTGAGTTTCGGCGATGCCCTCGGGCCCGCGATAGGCAGTCCGGCCTGTCGTCCAACCCGGCACCGTGAAGAAATGCTGATAGCCCCCGGCGACGTCGGTGTTGCCCACATAGACATTGCGGACAGCGCCCGTCTTGATCACGAAATCGCTGTGCGAAACGTTCTTGCTGAACGACCCTCCATAATATCCGCCCCAGCCCACCGGAGCGTCCGCCTTGATCTTCCAGGCGTAGAAATCCATCCAGTTGCGCATCGCATTGGTGCCGGCGGAACCGCCGATCTGGAAGATGTCGCCGAAGCTGACCTGATTTGAGAGGATCTTCAGCTTCGACACATAGACGAAGGGGCGGGACACTGGATTGGCATGAAGCTTGAACTGGAAGACCTTGGCCATGCCATAGACCTTCTTGCCGTTGGGCGTGGTCAGCCACCCTTGCGGCTTGACGTTGAAGGTGCCGCCGATCAGGTAGATGCCGCGGAAACCCTCAACACGAACCTCGAATATCTCGTCGACGACCTGGTTGGGTGCTACCAGCAGCAAATCCTGATTGCCGGGACCGTTGAAGGATTGGATGCCTTTCGGCTGTAGTTGTTCGATACGGAGATTGGCAAGCGGCTGTGGCGGCTTGAAGATCGAAGGGTAGATTGGAGCACCCTGGACGACCGGAATATCCGCTTTATCCGCGCCTGCGCCCGACGTTCCGCCGGAATTGGTCGAAGTCCCGCTACCGGAAGCCGCGACGTTGAACGCAAGCGCGTCGCTCCACTCTTGCCGCCGATCCCCGTTGAACGGCCGGACCTGCCAGGAATAGCGACCGGCTGCAAGTTGATCGAGCCGATAGCTGCATGCATTGCCGCTGGCGCAGCCGAAAGCGCTGGCCTGCCTTTTGGTGGCATAAGCGGATTGGCCGTTTTCCTTAAGAACTCGAAAAAGATAGGTCGAAGCGCCGGTCGCAGAGCGCCATCGAAATTCGGGATTGCTACTCGCGATGGAACCCGATGGCGCGATCAACTGTAGGCCTGCTGCTTTAGCGATTTCCGGAGAGATCAAGCAAACGGTAAGTAATAAAAACGCTGCAGAATGAAGCACTATTGTACGCATTATCAACACCCTAGTCCAATACTAATAAAGAATGCGACGGCTTTTCTGCCTTCAAATGGAAGCTCTTTCAACAGCGATCGAAGCTTTTCCGGTCATTTCGCGTTGACGGCCGGTTCTTGAAGTGAGGCGGTGCTCTCTTACGCAAATGATCAACCCAGAGGCGTCAGCTTTCCTCGATAGGATCGAGGTGTTTGGCGCGACGTTGCGAGGACTATACCTCAACTGCCTAACGCAACGGTTAATGGATCCACATCACCGCGAATCTGAAATGAATGGCCGACTTTTGCGTCTACTATTTTGAGCGGGCTCGTAACGTGAGTGATCGGCGCAACACTCGCCACGCTTTCAACGGCAATAACAGATCATCCCTGGTCAATTTAAGGTAATTGTTGCAGGCTCTTACGCATGGACGCTGTCCATGCCATTAAGTCCGTTCTCCCATTGAATGTTCGAACGAGGGAACATGCCTCTACTCCGGCGCCGAAAGCTGTCATGAGACTTGGTCTTTTCAGGTCTCGCTTGGTTGGCCTTATGGCGATGCTTGTTCTGGCAGGCTGTGATCGACCTGTGGGGCAATCGACCATCTCGCGCGAGCTGTCCGACGTCTCTTTCGCCGTGCCGCCCGGCGCGGAACGGCCCGACGTGTTATCGGATCTGCCGATATCGGGACAGGCAGCCGTGAGACCGCAGCCGGAGATCTATCCTGCCACCGGCAGTCCGGCCACTGCCGGTAGATCCGGCACTGCCGCGACAAGACTTGCCGATGGCGTCCAGATCAATTTCGAGCGCGCCGAACTGCGCGAGGTCGTCAGGGTGATTCTCGGCGATATTTTGCAGGTCGCCTACACCATTGACCCGGCCGTCGGCGGCGAAGTGACCATCGCCAGTTCAGCGCCGTTGCCGGAGCGTGATCTCCTGGCATTGCTCGAGAGCGTTTTGCAGATGAATGGCGCGGCCTTGGTGAGCGTCGGTGAGGGCTACGAAGTGGTCCCGGTTGAGCAGGCCTATGGTCGTGGCGAAATCCTGCCTTTGGGCGGCAGCCAGCCGCTCAGTGTTCGGCCTGGCTACGGTGTCACCGTGGTGCCGTTGCGTAACATCTCGGCCCAGGCAGCAGCGCAGTTTGCGCAGCCCTTGCTGCAGCGGCCGGAGGAAATTCGTGTCGATGAAACCCGTAATATGCTCTTGATCGTCGGCGATTCCGCGGAACGGCAGAATGTCGTCGAAACGCTTGCAGATCTCGATGTCGACTGGCTCGCCGGGCGTGCGGTGGGTCTCTTTCCGCTCTCATCCGCCACACCCGAGGTGCTGATCCCGGAACTCGAGGCCCTGTTCTCGCCGCCTGCGACCAATCCCCTGGATACCTCGACGATCGCTTTCCTGCCGATGGCAAGATTGAACGCAATTCTTGCCATCGCTCCAAGCAACGATCAGCTGCGCGCGATCGAGCGCTGGGTACAACGGCTTGATCGCGGCAATGCTGCTGGCTCCCAATTTTACGTCTATCAGCTGCGCCACGTTCCCGCCGAAGCGACGGCGGCGATTTTGAATGAAGCTTTCTCTGATGCCACCGGGACTGCGGGCGATCCCAATCTCTTTACCAGCGGCCTTGCGGGCGAGGTTGCGGATCTCACCTCCGAGGAACTTGATCTGGAGACGGCACAGAGCGGGCTTGGACCCGACCTTGGGGGTGGTCTTGAGGGAGGGCTGGGTGTCGCACAGGGCCTCGGGGCCATCAAGATCGTTCCCAATACGCAGAACAATTCACTTTTGATCCGCGCCGATCCGCAGACCTATCAGACCATCGAGGCGACCTTGCGGAGGCTCGATACCGCACCGCTGCAGGTGCTGATCGAAGCGACGATTCTGGAGGTTCAGCTTTCCGACGAACTTCGTTTCGGCGTGCAATATTTCTTCCAAAGCCGCGGCCTCGATTTCGGTTTCAATACCACAGTCGGGCCGGGCAATGTTGCAGCCAGCGCACTATCGCCCCTGTCGCCGGTGCCGGGCTTTAATTTCCTTTTCACCGGAGGCAACGATATCGTCGCCATCGATGCGCTGGACTCCCTGACCGATGTCAAGGTCCTGTCGTCACCCTCTGTTGTGGTGCTGGACAATCGTGAAGCGGTCCTGACGGTCGGCGACGAGGTGCCGATCATCACGCGCACCGCGGTCAGCGTCGAGGATTCCACCGCTCCGGTCGTCAACAATATCGAATACCGCAATACCGGCGTCATCTTGCGTGTGAAGCCACGGATCAGCTCCAACGCCGTGGTGGCACTGGAGATTGCCCAGGAGGTCAGCCGTGTGCTTGAGGGTGGCGCCGACGATCTAACGCCGATCATCCAGCAGCGCCGCATCACAAGCTCGGTCAATGTGCTTTCCGGCCAGACCGTCGTGCTCGGCGGCCTGATCGAGGATAGCGAGCTAACCAATCGCGACCGTCTCCCGGTCCTCGGCGATCTGCCCGGTATCGGCCCGCTGTTCGGTTCGACGCAGCTGGTCGATACCCGGACGGAACTCATCGTCTTCCTTACACCTCGCGTCGTTCAGAATGCCTCGGATGCGCGGGACATCTCCGAAGAGCTCAGGTCCCGGATGCGCTCGATCCGGCCCAATGTGGAAAGACCCATCCAGGAACGTACGTCCGAGGAATCGCCGCTGGGGCCGGCTCTCGAGCTGCCGCGGGACGCGCCACCTCCACCCCCGAGCGTGCCGAACGTCGAGCCAGCGCCAAACCCACCGACGCCGCTCAG